>JBKJUE010000019.1:0-25610 GCA_046590395.1 Nocardioides sp. | reverse complement strand
CGCGGACGCAGGCTCTTGGCCTTGCCGACATAGATGACGCGGCCCTTGGCGTCGCGGAAACGGTAGACACCGGGACGGGTCGGGATCGAGCCCGGAGCGGGTCGATAGGAGCTCGGCGTGGCCACCCGCCAACCCTACGGCCGGCCCCCGACAGCGAGGACCGCCCGGTCAGGGCTGACGCTCGCCCGCGCCGCCCACCCCCTCACACGAGCGAGATCGCGTCCCCGTCAACAGCGATCTCGACCGGTGCGAGGCCCGCAGTGGCCGGGCCGGAGAGTGGCGAGCCGTCCTCGAGGGAGAACGTGCTGCCGTGGCACGGACAGGGGATGTCGCCCTCGGTGCTCGACTCGACGGGGCATCCCTGGTGTGTGCAGATGGCCGAGAAGGCCTTGAAGTCACCCTCGGTCGCCTGGGTCACCACGATCTTGGAGGCCGCGACCACGAAGCAGCCGCCCACCGGTACGTCGCCGGTGCTGGCCAGCGCCTCGCCGCCCGATGCTGCGCCGTCCTCGCTGGGCGACTCCTCGGGATTCCCGGACGTGGAGGCGGACGGGTCGGAGGCTGTGGACGCTGAGTCCTCGCCGCACGCAGCGAGCAGGGGCACGCCCACCACCACGGCAGCAGAACCGGACAGGGCACGGCGTCGGTTGATCGCTGTCATGGAGCGAGAATAGTCACCGAGCCTAAAGTCAGCGTGGGATCCCACATGCCGCCTACGTCGTGGCGGACGTCTTCTTCGCTGCAGCCTTCGTAGTGGTCGCCTTCTTGGTGGTCGCCTTCTTGGCGGCCTTCTTGGTCGGAGCGCTCGCGGCCGCCTTCTTCGCCACCCGCTCCGCCGCAGCCACCCTCTTCGCTGCAGCCTTGGTGACCGGTCGGGTGACCTCGACGGGCTTGACCCTTCCGCGGGGCTGCTTCGCCCCACGGCCCTCGAGGATCGGCCGCAGGAACGTGCCCGTGTGGCTCTCCTCGACGACCGCGACCTCCTCGGGCGTGCCCTCGGCGACGACGTAGCCCCCGCGAGACCCACCCTCAGGCCCCATGTCGATGAGCCAGTCAGCCGTCTTGATCACATCGAGGTTGTGCTCGATGACCAGAACCGTGTTGCCCTTGTCGACCAGCCCGGAGAGGACGTGCAGGAGCTTGCGGATGTCCTCGAAGTGCAGACCGGTCGTCGGCTCGTCGAGGACGTAGACGGTGCGGCCGGTGGAGCGCTTCTGCAGCTCGCTGGCCAGCTTGACCCGCTGGGCCTCGCCACCCGACAGAGTCGTGGCGGGCTGACCGAGGCGGACATATCCCAGGCCGACCTCGCCGAGCGTGTTCATGTGGCGCGAGATCGCGGGGACGGCAGCGAAGAACTCGGCCGCCTCCTCGATCGGCATGTCCAGGACCTCGGCGATGGTCTTGCCCTTGTAGTGGACCTCGAGCGTCTCGCGGTTGTAGCGGGCGCCGTGGCAGACCTCGCAAGGGACGTAGACGTCGGGCAGGAAGTTCATCTCGATCTTGATCGTGCCGTCACCGGAGCACGCCTCGCAGCGGCCGCCCTTGACGTTGAACGAGAACCGGCCCTGGAGATAGCCGCGCATCTTGGCCTCGGGGGTGGAGGCGAAGAGCTTGCGGACGTGGTCGAAGACACCGGTGTAGGTGGCCGGGTTGGAGCGAGGGGTGCGCCCGATCGGGGACTGGTCGACGTGGATCACCTTGTCGACGTGCTCGAGGCCGCTGATCTTCTGGTGGCGACCCGGCACGGTGCGCGCGCGGTAGATCTGCTTGGCCAGCGACGTGTAGAGGATGTCGTTGACCAGCGTCGACTTGCCCGAGCCGGACACCCCGGTGATGGCGACGAACAGGCCGAGCGGGAAGGTCACGTCGACGTCGCGCAGGTTGTGCTCGCGGGCGCCGTGGACGGTCAGGTCACGGCCCTTGGTGCGCGGGCGGCGCACCGCCGGGACCGGGATCTCGCGCCGGCCGGAGAGGTACTGGCCGGTCATCGAGTCGGCGTGCTCGAGGAGGCCCTGGACGCTGCCGGAGTGGACGACCTGCCCGCCGTGCTCGCCGGCGCCGGGGCCGATGTCGACCACCCAGTCGGCGGTGCGGATGGTGTCCTCGTCGTGCTCGACCACGATCAGCGTGTTGCCCAGGTCGCGGAGCCTGATCAGGGTCTCGATCAGTCGCTGGTTGTCACGCTGGTGGAGCCCGATCGACGGCTCGTCGAGGACGTAGAGAACACCGACCAGGCCAGCCCCGATCTGGGTCGCGAGCCGGATCCGCTGCGCCTCGCCGCCGGAGAGGGAGCCGGACGGTCGGTTGAGGGAGAGGTAGTCGAGACCGAGGTCGAGCAGGAAGTTGAGCCGCTCCTGGATCTCCTTGAGGACCCGCTCGCCGATCTGCTTCTCACGGGGCGACAGCTCGAGGCTGCGCAGCAGCTCGGCGGTCTCGTTGATCGGGAGGGAGCACACGTCGGCGATGTTGCGGCCGCCGATCGTGACCGCCATCGACACCGGCTTGAGCCGGCTGCCCGAGCAGGCCGGACAGGGCACCTCCCGCATGAAGCCCTCGAACCGCTCCCGGCTGGTGTCGGACTCGGCCTCGCGGTGACGGCGCTCGATGTAGCTCTGGACGCCCTCGAACTCGGCGTAGTAGGCCCGCTGGCGGCCGTAGCGGTTCCTGGTGACGACGTGGACCTTGGTCGCGTGGCCCTGGAGCACCGACTGCTGCTGCTTGGTGGTGAGGTCTTCCCACGGGGTGTTGAGGTCGAAGCCGAGCTCGTCGCCGAGAGCCCCCATCAGCCGGAGGAAGTAGTCGGCGACGTGGGCCTGGCTCCACGGCTGGATCGCGCCCTCCCCCAGCGTCGCCTGCGGGTTGGGAACCACCAGGTCGGGGTCGACCTCCATGCGCGTGCCGAGACCGTGGCACTGCGGGCAGGCACCGAAGGGCGAGTTGAAGGAGAAGGACCGCGGCTCGAGCTCGTCGGTGTCGAGCGCGTGCTCGTTGGGGCAGGCCATCTTCTCCGAGAACCGCATCTCGCGGCCCGGGTCCTTGGACGGCAGGTCGACGAAGTCGAACAGGACAAGACCGGACGCGAGCCCGAGCGCGGTCTCGACCGAGTCGGTCAACCGACGCTTGGAGGACGCCTTGACCGCCAACCGGTCGACCACGACCTCGATCGTGTGCTTCTTCTGCTTATCGAGCGTGGGCGGCTCGTCGAGCGTGTAGGTCTCGCCGTTGACCCGGGCCCGCGAGAAACCCTGGGTCTGCAGCTGCCGGAAGAGCTCGAGATACTCGCCCTTGCGGCCGCGGATCATTGGCGCGAGCACCTGGAACTTGCGCCCCTCCTCGAGGGACATGATCTTGTCGACGATCTGCTGCGGCGTCTGGCGCTCGATCGGTGCGCCGCAGGTCGGACAGTGCGGGTGGCCGATCCGGGCGTAGAGCAGCCGGAGGTAGTCGTAGACCTCGGTGATCGTGCCGACGGTGGAGCGGGGGTTCTTGGAGGTGGACTTCTGGTCGATCGAGACGGCCGGGGACAGGCCCTCGATGAAGTCGACGTCGGGCTTGTCCATCTGGCCGAGGAACTGGCGGGCGTACGCCGAGAGCGACTCGACGTAGCGCCGCTGGCCCTCGGCGAAGATGGTGTCGAAGGCGAGGCTCGACTTGCCGGACCCGGACAGGCCGGTGAACACGATCAGGGAGTCGCGAGGAAGGTCGAGCGAGACGTCCTTGAGGTTGTGCTCCCGGGCACCACGGATGATCAGTTGATCCACGTGCCTCACCCTATGTCGGGCCACCGACAGGGTGGCGATTCGTTCACCCCTTCGGTGAAGATGGTGAGATGCCACACGACATCGAGGCCACCGTCCAGCTGCTCGACGACGCCCACGCCCGCCTGGTGCGCACCGTCGACGGGTTCACCGAGGAGGACTGGGGGGCCCCCACCGGTCTCCCCGGCTGGACCCGCGCCCACGTCGTCGCCCACCTCGCCCTCAACGCCGAGGGGCTCGTCGGAGCCCTCGGCGGAGTGGTCGCCGGAGAGCCGGTCCCGATGTACTCCTCGCAGGAGGGACGGGACAGCGACATCGCGGAGCTCGCGGGTGCGGAACCCACCGAGCTGCGGGACAGGTTGCTCGCCGGCGTGACCGAGTTCGACGACGCCGTGGCCGCCGTGCCCGGGGACTCGTGGGGGACCTCGATCGAGCGCACCCCCGGGAGCGAGCGAACGTTCGTCGCCGCCGCGGCGCCCGGCATGCGCCTGCGGGAGGTGGAGATCCACCACGCCGACCTCGGTGCCGGTTACTCCCACCGGGAGTGGCCGAGCGCGTTCTCGGCCCTCGTCCTCGATGCCATGACCAAGCGCGGCGCGGCACGCGAGCCGTTCACCGCCGCCCCCGCCGACCTCGACGGGACGTGGACCTTCGGGCAGGGTGGGCCGACGGTGTCCGGCTCCGCGGCCGACCTGGCCTGGTGGCTGACCGGCCGCGGCTCCGGCGAAGGACTGACGAGCGACAGCGGCACACTGCCGGGAATCGAGGAGTGGTGAGCTACACCGGAGAGGTCGCCGCGGGCGGCGAGCCCGACGTCCGCGAGGCCGGCGGCCTGACGATCACGAAGCTCGCCGTCGACCCTGACATGTCCAACAATTGCTACCTGCTGCTGTGTCGCGCGACCGGCGACCAGGTCCTGGTCGACGCCGCCGCCGAACCGCAGCGGCTGCTCGACCTGGTCGGCGACGGTGGGTTGGCGACGGTGGTCACGACCCACCAGCACTGGGACCACCACCGAGCCCTGGCCGACGTCGTGGCAGCCACCGGCGCCGACACCGTGGTGGGGGCACCCGACGCCGACGCGGTCACCGAGCAGACCGGGGTCGAGGTGACCCGACGGGTCGGGGACGGCGACACCGTGGCGGTCGGCGACTGCACGCTCGACGTGATCGCGATCGCCGGGCACACGCCGGGTTCGATCGCCCTCCTGTACGACGACCCGGACGGCCACCCGCACCTGTTCACCGGCGACTCCCTCTTCCCGGGGGGCGTCGGCAACACCTTCGGCAGCGACGAGGCCTTCGCCCAGCTCATCGGTGAGGTGGAGGAGAAGGTGTTCGGACGGCTCCCCGACGAGACCTGGTTCTACCCCGGCCACGGCAACGACGGGCAGCTCGGCAACGAGCGCCCCCATCTCGCCGAGTGGCGCGAGCGCGGCTGGTGACGCATCCCGGCCCACCGGACGGCCGCTCGATGCGCGAGCGGATGCTCGCCGGTGAGCCCTCCCTCGCCAGCGACCCCGAGCTCGGCGAGCTGGGCTTCGCGGCCCTCGACACCCGTGGCGGCGTACAACGCCACCGGCGCCCGGCAGGGTCGGCTGCGCCGACAGCTGCTGGAGGAGCTGCTCGGCGCCGTCGGGGTGGACGTCGAGATCAGGCCGCCCTTGTTCGTCGGCGCCGGGGCGGTGGTCACCCGCGAGCTGCCACCGAACGTGGTCGCGGTCGGCAACCCGGCTCGGGTGCTGCGGCGGCTGTGACGCCCGGCCGTCAGGGAGTCGGTGCCGGCGGCCTTGCCTTCAGCCGCGCGTCGAGCAGGCGCAGGGTGTCAGACTGGAAGTGGTGCTCCATCGCCCAGCGCACTGCCTGCGAGCGGCTGGTGACACCGATCTTGCGGTAGGCGGCCCGGATGTAGGTCTTCACCGAGTTGATGCTCACGTAGGACCGCTCCGCGATCTCGAGGTTGGTGAGCCCCAAGGTGATCAGGGCGAGGATCTCGGCCTCGCGCGGTGAGAGACCGGCGTCGCGGCCTGGCCAGTCGCCACTGGCGCCGACGCTCGACTCCCCGTCGCCGATGTCCACGACGACCTCCCCCCGGTGCACCCGCTCGAGGGCGTCGAGGATCTGGTCGCCGTCGAGCGCCTTGGAGAGGTAGCCGCACGCCCCCTGGCTGATGGCGCGGTCGATCAGGTCGAGCTGCAGGTTCCAGCTGAAGATGACGACTCGGGCGCCGCTGTCGCGGACGAAGTCCTCGAGGTCGAGGCCGTCACCCTGCACCTGGGCGAAGGTGTCGAACAGCACGATGTCGACGTCGCTGAGGACCGCCGTGCTGGCGCCCGTCTCGACGACGTCGATCCGCTGGGCAGCGAGGAGGGCGGCCACTCCGGCGACGACGACGGCGTAGTCGTCGACGATGGCCAGTCGCAAGGGCGCACTGCCGACCGAGACCATGGCGGTCACCCTAGACCCGTCTCGCCCGGGCGGAGACTTGTCCGGAATCGCCGCGGCCCCCGACCGGTCGGTCGGGGGCCACAGCTTCGGGGGTCAGGCGGCCAGGTCGTCGAAGAACGCATCCCAGCCGGGCGGGAGCCGGCGCGGCTCGGACAGCTCGCCGGGTGCCCGGACCTGCGGCCGCACACCGGGCGGCCAGGTGCCGGGCTCGTAGATCTCGAGGTCGTCCAGCGTGCGGCGCTTCTCGACCTCCTGGGCGTCGAGAGCAGCCGGGAACGGCATCGCGCGGCGGGACGACCCGGCCGTGGCGGCCTCCAGGCCGTTGAGCGCGGCGAACACCTCGAGCTCGTGGAAGTCCGGGAGCGTCCCCTCGCCGAGGTGCTCCAGCAGCTCGTCATGGGGCAGGTCCCCGGCCACGGCGACGGCCAGCTCGCGGGCGCCGTACGCCTGGATCCACATCCACATCGTGAAAGGCTTGATCCCGAGCGAGAAGGCCCGGTTGGTGACGAGGCGAACGTCGTCGCGGGAGAGACCCTGCCGGAGCAGCATCCGCTCGATGTCACCGGTGTTGACCTCGCCGGGGTGACGCTCGACCCACCGGAGGCGGCGGTCGAGGCCGTGCGAACGTCCAGAAGTCCTGGGCGAGAGACTCCCACACGCAAGAAGCCACCCGAGAGCTAGTGCACCGACCAACAAGATGGCCATCAGCATGACTTACCTCCCTCGTGCCGAGTCACGAGCCGCTCCGAATGTGCGACGGGACTGCCAGTGACACTTGCCTCGTCCTCGCGATGCCCAAACGTGTGGTCGCGAACGGGCCCCGGAGGACTAGACCATCCCGTGGGGGTACTCGCGGCCTCACCCGTGACGCCACATGTACTTGAAGCCTCGCACGTAAGCCTCGCCCACCGCACGGTTTTTGGTGTAGATGATCAGGTCGTCCCGGCCCGGCGCCCGGTCGCTCCAGTTGTGGGACCCGGTCCACACGCGGACAGTGTCGAGCTGCTTCCCGTAGGCACCCTTGATCACCATCATCTTCTGGTGCGTGTAGATGCCCTTGTGGGTCCCGTTGGAGAGCTGGGCGCCGGCCTGCGTGAGGATCGCGCGCACCGCCGGCCCGGTGCCGACGCCGTAGAAGACCTGGACGATGCAGCCCTGGTGGACCAGCGCGGCCACGTCGCGAGCGATCGCCTTGCCGCGTTCCTCGTTCCAGGCGTGGGCGCCGATCCGGATCCTGGTCGGCACGACCTCGTCCGGATCCTCGGCGTCCGGGTCCAGCTCGCCCTGTGTCACCTCGCACCGCACCCGGGAGAAGGCGGTCCGGATCGGGTCCTCGTTGGCGGACAGGTCGATGGGGGTGATCGAGATCTGGTTCTCCCCGATGAACTTGCGCAGGTACTGCTGTTCCACCGGCTCGTCGTGCTTGAGCTGGCCGAACCACCGGTTGTAGGCGCGGTAGTACTTCTGGTCCCCCTGCACGGTGTAGAGGTCGCTCCACTGCTCGGTGGCGTTGTGCTCCGTCAGGTTGTTGGACCCGACCATGGTGACGTACTGCGACCCGCCGGTGGTGCGGCTGAAGGAGAAGTACTTCGCGTGCATCTGGCCCTTGGTGCCGCGACAGCTGGCCTGGCAGATGACCACGAACGAGCGGGCGGACGAGTCGGTGCCGATCACGTCGCGCAACCGGGCCATGGGCGGGTAGACGTTGGCGCCCGCGAAGATCAGCTTCACCCGCACACCGCGCTGGTACGCCGCGACCAGGGCGTCGGCGATCCGCTTGTCGGCGAACGACATCACCGCGATCCGGATGGCGCCTCCCGGAGGCACGCTGCTGATGCTGCGCCGGATGTGGATGAAGAGCCGGCGCTGCTCGCTGAAGCCGCCGGTGGGGTCGTTGAACAGCGCGCCGGTCTGCGGCGCGTAGGCGTCGGGGGTCGGGTCGGCCTGGACGGCGGTGGCGCCGCCGCCGAGCAGGAGCCCGACGGTGAGGGCGGGGACGATCAGGCGGGGAAGGATGCGGTCGAACATGGGGAAGATGCTCCTCGAGGGCGAGTCCCATTGGTAACAACAGTCACAGTGGTTCCACCATGGGACACCAGTCGACGGCCGGTCCGCAAGGGATGGCTGCGAAGTACAGAGGTGTAGTTCGCCTAGTGGTAGGTGACGGACACCGTGTCCGTGACCGGGACCGACTGGCAGCCCAGCCGGATTCCCTCCGCGATGTCCTCGTCGTCGAGGACGTCGTTGCGCAGCATCTTGACCTCGCCCTCGAGCACCCGGCAGGCACAGGCCGAGCACTCCCCCTCACGGCAGGAGAAGGGCGCCTTGATGCCCTTAGACTCCAGGTGCTCCAGCAGCTTGGTGCCCGGGGCCCAGTCGTCGAACGTGTGGGTCTCGCCGTCCAGCTCGACCTCCAGCTTCACCGGACCCTGGGGCTGGGACGCGGCGTCCTCGGCGGCGTCGGCCTCGTCGGTCTCGGCAGCGGTGATCTCGGACTGGGCGACCTCGACGTCGTGCAGGTCCCCGAAGGGGTTGCCGCCGAGCGAGACGAACTTCTCCTGGTGCCGACGCGGGCGCGGGAAGTCCAGCTCGCGGAGCGCGTCGACGGTCGCCTTCATGAACGGCGCCGGGCCGCAGACGAAGGCGTCGTACGTCGCGTACTGGGCCGCGAACGCCTTCAGCTGCTCCTGGGTGGGCAGCCCCTGGACCGTCTCCAGCCAGTGCACGACCAGCAGCCGGTCGGGATGGGCGGCAGCGAGGTCGGACAGCGCGGAGGCGAAGATGACCGAGCGCTCGTCTCGGTTGGCGTAGAAGAGCACCACCCGGCCGTTGCCCCGGGCCAGCGCGGTCCGGGTGATCGACATGACCGGCGTGATGCCGGAGCCGCCGGCGAAGAGCAGCAGGTCGGCGTCGAGGTCGGCCGGCGTGAAGATCCCGCTCGGCGGCAGCACCCGGAGGGTGTCACCGACCGAGAGGTTCTCCACGATCCAGTTGGAGGCGTAGCCGTCGGCCGTCCGCTTCACGGTGATGGTGGGCGGGCCGTCCTCCGCCGGGCTGCTGCACAGGGAGTAGCACCGCGCGGCCACGCCGGTCTGGTCGCTCGGGACCGCGACCGTGAGGAACTGGCCGGGCTTGTAGTGGAAGTGCTCGGCGGCGTCGCCGGGGACCTCGAACGCGATCGACCGGGCGTCCTCGGTCTCCTCGACGATGTCGACGACCGTGAGCTCGAAGGACTCGGTGTCCATGGTCAGTACCCGTCCTCGGCGCCGATGGGGATGTCGCCGTCCCGCGCGGCGTCGGCGATGCTGGCCGCCATCCTCGGGCACCCGGCGTGCAGCGGGCGGCCGCGGGGACCGACGGTCATGCGGGGGAACTCCGGGCAGTCGGCGACCGCCTTCGCGGTCCACTGGACCGACGTGTGGTGCTCGCTGTTCTTCTTCACCCCGACGTGCGCCAGGCAGTCGAGGCACGCGACATCGACCAGACGGGCCGAGGTGTAGAGCCGCTGGTCCTCGAGGGTGTCGGGACTGGTGGGGGTGAAGGACGCCATCAGGTGGTCGCGGCCCTCTTGGCGAGGTTCTCCGCGACCTCCTCCTGCCAGAACTCGTTGGCCTTCGTGGTGTCCACCTCGAACTCGAAGCGGTCGGTCATCTCCGGCTGGACGTCGTCCTGGTCCACGTAGAACTGTTCGTACCACCGGCGCAGCTGGTAGACCGGCCCGTCCTCCTCGCACAGGAGAGGATTCTGCACCGGCGCCTTGTTCTGCCAGATGGCGACGTCCTGGAGGAACCCGTCGCCGAACATCTCGGCGTACTTCGTGGCGATGAAGTCGGCCGTCTTGTCGTCGAGGCCCTCGGGCTTCTTGACGGTGATGCCGTACTGGAGCGTGAAGGAGCTGGGCCCGGTCGGCAGGTGGGTGTTGATCAGGATGACCTCGGTCTGGAAGCCCTTGTAGTCGACGTCGAGCCAGTTGATCATGTACGCCGGTCCGTAGTAGGTCGCCTCGGACTTGAGGAAGAGGTTGGCATCGCCGTACCCGCCGCTGACGTCGGGTCGGCCCTTGGACTCCATGAACTGCGTGGCCTGGGTGCCCTCGAAGACGTTGCGGAAGCTCGTCGGGAACGAGAAGTGCACGTAGTAGAAGTGCGCCATGTCGACGACGTTGTCGATCAGCTCGCGGCAGTGCGACCCGTTGATCGGCACCGACGCCCAGAACCAGTCGGTGTATTCGCCGGTGCCGCTGCCGGGCAGGCCGGGCAGCTCGAGCGGCAGGATGTCGTGGTCGGCCTTGCTGCCCTCGCGGTCGTGCCAGATCAGCAGCACGTCGTTGCGCACCACCGACTCGTAGCGCTGCGTGCGTGCGCGCAGCGGAACCCGCCGGGCGTAGGGGATCTGTTGGCACTTGCCGTCGCCGCCCCAGCGCCAGTCGTGGAACGGGCAGGCGATCTCGTCACCCTTGACCGTGCCCTGCGTGAGGTCGCCGCCCATGTGTCGGCAGTAGCCGTCGAGGACGTGGAGCTCGCCCTGGGAGTCCGCCCAGACGACGAGCTTGGTGCCGAAGGCCTCGATGGCGTGTGGCTTGCCGTCCCGGAAGGACTCGGCGAGCCCGAGGCAGTGCCAGCCACGGGCGAACCGCTCGGGCGCGAGCCCCTTGTCGAGCAGTCGGGTGTCAGTCATGGACCTATTATGGACCAAAACGAGAACACGTTCTAGTCTAGGGCTCATGCATGTCGCCCTGACCCCCGACCAAGAACGTCTGCGCGAGGAGCTGCGCGAGTACTTCACCGCGCTGGTGACCCCCGAGGTCAAGGCGGGCCTGGCCGCCGCCTCCGGCGAGTTCGGGGACGCGCAGGTCTACAAGGACGTGATCCGCCAGCTCGGCACCGACGGGTGGCTGGGCATCGGCTGGCCCGAGGAGTACGGCGGCCAGGCCCGCTCCATGATCGAGCAGCTGATCTTCACCGACGTCGCCGCCGTCGCGGGGGTGCCGATCCCCTACCTGACGCTGAACACGGTCGGGCCGACGATCATGCGCTACGGCACCCAGGAGCAGAAGGACTACTTCCTGCCCCGGATCCTGGCCGGCGACCTGCACTTCTCGATCGGCTACTCGGAATCCGGCTCGGGCACCGATCTGGCGTCGCTGAAGACCCGCGCGGTCCAGGAGGCCGACGAGTGGGTGATCAACGGCCAGAAGATGTGGACCTCGCTCATCCAGTACGCCGACTGGATCTGGCTGGCCTGCCGCACTGATGCCGACCTGCCCCGCCACAAGGGCCTGTCGATGATCCTGGTCCCGGCCGACTCCCCCGGGTTCTCCTACACGCCCGTGCACACCGTGGCCGGCGTCGGCACCAGCGCGACGTACTACGAGGACGTCCGGGTGCCCGTCGGCAACCTCGTGGGCGAGCTCAACGGCGGTTGGTCGCTGATGACCAACCAGCTCAACCACGAGCGGGTGGCGCTCACCTCCGCGGCACCCCTCACCCACTCCATCGGGCTGGTCCGGCGCTGGGCCCAGGAGACCAAGAACCCCGACGGGCAGCGGGTGATCGACAGCGAGTGGGTGCAGATCGCGCTCGGCCGGGCCCACGCCCGGATCGAGGCTCTCTCGCTGGTCAACTGGAAGCTCGCGGCCGACGCCGACGCCAAGGTCGACCTCTCCCCAGCGGAGGCGTCCGCCACCAAGATCTACGGCTCCGAGCTCGCGACCGAGGTCTACCGCTCCCTGATGGAGATCGTCGGCCCCAACGCCGGCCTGACCGGAGACTCCGACGGCGCCGTGCTCGCGGGGCGGCTGGAGCGCTACTACCGCTCCGCCCTGGTGATGACGTTCGGCGGCGGCACCAACGAGATCCAGCGCGACATCATCGGCTACGTGGGCCTCGGCCTGCCGGCAGCGAAGAGGTAGGGACGTCCATGGACTTCACGTTCACCCCCGAGCAGGACGAGGCCGCCGAGCTGGCGGCCCGGATCCTCGCCGACCGCGCCACCAACGAGCGGATGAAGACCGTCGAGAAGGGCGGTGACCGCTTCGACCGGGAGCTGTGGGCCGAGCTGGGCTCCGCCGGCCTGCTGGGCCTGGCCCTGCCCGAGGAGTACGACGGTGCCGGGCTGGGACTCCTCGAGATGTGCCGCATCCTGGTCGAGATCGGCCGTACAGTGGCCCCCATACCTCTGGCCGCGCACGGGCCCGCCGCACGACTGGTCGCCGAACTGGGCTCGGCCGATCAACGTCGTCGCTGGCTACCCGGCGCGGTCAGTGGCTCTTCCGTCCTCACCGCGGCCGTGGCCGAGGAGCGCGCGTTCGCGCCTGAGCGCCCCAGCACCCTGGCCACGCCGGACGGCGACGGCTACCGGGTGACCGGCAGCAAGGCGGTGGTGCCCGCGGGTGCCGACGCCGACCTCTTCCTGGTCCCGGCCGAGACCCCGGTCGGCGTCGTGGTCCTGCTGGTGGAGCCCGGTGACGCGGGCGTCACCGTGACCCGCCAGCGGTTCTCGGACGGCGACAGCGTCGCCCGGCTCGACCTCGCCGGCGTCACCGTCGGTGCGGACCGGGTGCTCGGCGCCCCCGACGGTGCCGCTGCCCACCGGCTGCGGCACCTGCTCCTGCTGGCCGCCTCCGCGTTCCAGCTCGGGGTGACGGAGGGCGCGCTGAAGCTGACGGCGTCGTACGCGAAGACGCGGGAGCAGTTCGGACGCCCGATCGGCACCTTCCAGGCGGTTTCGCAACGCCTCGCCGACGGCTACATCGACGTGCTCGGGCAGCGGCTCACCCTCTGGCAGGCCGCGTGGCGGCTCGAGGAGGGTCTCCCCGCCGACCAGGCCGTCGCGATCGCGAAGCTCTGGGCGGCCGACGCCGGCCACAAGCTGGCCCACACGACCGTTCACGTGCACGGCGGGGTCGGCATCGACCTCGACGGCGAGGCCCACCGCTACTTCACCGTCGCCAAGCGCTACGAGTTCCTGTACGGCGGCGCCACCGAGCAGGCCCTGCTCGTCGGCCGGACCCTGGCCGCCGAACCCGCCTGACCGTGGCATGACCACGCTGCGCCGGCTCCTCCTCGACCGGGCCGACGACGACCGGCCCGGTCTGGCCAGCCGCGCCGGCACCTGGACCTGGGCCCAGCACGTCGCCGAGGCCGGAGCCCGGGCCACCGCGTTGCGCTGGATGCTCGACCCCGACCGACCGCCGCACGTCGGCGTCCTTCTCGACAACACCCCCGAGATGGCGATGGCGCTCTCGGCGGCCGCCCTGGGTGGCCACGTCGTGGTCGGGCTGAACACCACGCGCCGGGGTGGATCCCTGCTCGCCGACGTCCGGACCGGCGACTGCCAGCTGGTCCTGACGGACGCTGCGCACGTCGGACTGCTGGAGGGGGTGGACGTGCCGGTCGTGCGCGTCGACACGCCCGAGTGGTTCGCGGAGGTGGACAGAGGTGCGGGGGTTTCGAGGCTCGCTCCGCTCGCACCTCAACCAACGGTGTCCGACGACTCGCTGTTCATGCTGATCTTCACGTCGGGGACGAGCGGCGAGCCCAAGGCGGTGCGGGTGACCCACGAGAAGGTGTGGTTCCCGGGCCTGATGCTGGCCGACATGTTCGGCATCACCGCCGACGACGTCTGCTACGTCTCCATGCCGCTCTTCCACTCCAACGCCGTGATGGCCGGCTACGGCCTGGCGCTCTTCTCAGGCGCGACCCTGGCGCTCGGGGAACGGTTCTCGGCCAGCGGCCTCCTCGACGACGTGCGGCACTTCGGCGCGACGTACCTGAACTACGTGGGCAAGCCGCTGGCCTACGTCCTCGCCACCCCCGCGCGCCCCGACGACGCGGACAACCCGCTCCGGCTGGCGTTCGGCAACGAGGCCAACGAGAAGGACATCGCGGCGTTCGCGGAGCGGTTCGGCTGCCGGGTCTACGACGGCTTCGGCTCGACCGAGAACGCCGTGGTCATCTCCCGCGTCGAGGGCACCCCGGCCGGCGCCCTGGGCAGGCCGCTCGACGGCGTCAAGGTGCTCGACCCCGGGACCGGCACGGAGTGCCCGCCCGCCGAGTTCGGCCGCAACGGCCAGGTGCTCAACCTCGACGAGGCCGTCGGCGAGCTCGTGAACACCCAGGGTGCCGGCCAGTTCGCCGGCTACTACAACGACGAGGCCGCGACCGCCGAGCGGATGCGGGACGGGATGTACTGGAGCGGCGACCTCGCCTACCTCGACGCGGACGGCTTCGCCTACTACGCAGGCCGCACCGGCGACTGGCTGCGGGTCGACGGCGAGAACCTCGCGGCGGCCCCGGTCGAGCGGATCCTCCTGCGCCATCCCGAGATCAGCCGGGTCGCGGTGTACGCCGTGCCGGACGCCCGGGTGGGCGACCAGCTGGTGGCCGCGCTGGTGCTCCACGAAGGCGCTGGCCTCGACCCGGCCGGCTTCGAGGCGTTCCTGGCGGACCAGCCCGACCTCGGGCCGAAGCAGTGGCCGCGCTTCGTCCGGCTCGCCGGAGCCCTGCCCCAGACCGCCACCAACAAGGTCCTCAAGCGCGAGCTGGTGCGGGAGGGGCTCGACGTCACCGACCCGGTGTGGACGCGGGCCGAGCGCGGCACCGCGTACGCCTCCTGAGTTTTTCGGATTCCGCCGCGCGAGTGACGGACATTTCCTATGGTCTAGACATGTCCCCCGTTCGTTCGCTGGCAGCGCTGTGCCTGCTCCTCGGCTGCCTGGTGCTGCCGCTGGCGCCGGCCCAGGCGACCCCGCGGGACGAGAACCCGCTCGCCGGCCGCGTGTGGGGCGTCTACCAGGGCAACGCCGAGATGGCCTGGCTGCCCTACACGCTGGCCACCGGCAAGCAGAAGAAGCTGCTCGGGCGGATCGCGCTGACCCCGAAGGCGAAGTGGTTCGGCAACTGGATCTCCAACGCCGACATCGGCCAGAAGGTCGACGACTACATCGCCAACGCCGCGGGCGGCGACGAGGAGGTGCTGGTCCAGCTGACGCTGTTCCGGATGAACCCGTGGGAGCAGGACGCCTGCCGGCTGCTGCCGACCACGGCACAGAAGGCGTCGTACAAGCAGTACGTCCGCCGCTTCGCCAAGGCGATCGGCGACCAGCACGCGGCCGTGGTGCTCCAGCCCGACGGGCCGTTCGCGCTCTGCGCTCCCCACGGGTCGAAGGCGCACTCCCGGCTGATCGCCTACACCGCCGAGGTGCTCTCGGGGCTCCCGCACACCGCGACCTACATCGAGGCCGGCACCGCCGAGTGGAACCACTTCGAGGTGTCTCGCGCGGTGAGGCTGCTGGTCCGCGGCGGCGTCGAACACGTCCGTGGCTTCACCTTCAACGTCACCCACTACGAGTCGACGGCCAGCCAGGTGCGCTTCGGTGCGGGGGTGGCCGACCGCGGCCTCGGCCGCAAGCACTTCGTGGTCGACACCGCGGAGAACGGTCGCCCCTTCACCGGCACGTGGTGGCGCGCCCACAACACCGGTGAGCGCTGGGACAACGCCACCACCTGCAGCACCCGGAAGCAGAAGCACTGCGTCACCCTCGGCATCCCTCCGACCACGCAGGTCGCCGCGAAGAGGTGGGGCCTGCCCGCCGACGTACGCCGCCTCGCGCGCGAGCACGTGGACGCCTACCTGTGGGCCGGCCGGCCCTGGCTGTTCAACCAGACGGCGCCGTTCGACCTGACGCGCGGGCTGGCCGTGGCCCGCACCACTCCCTGGGCGAAGTACCTGCCGTGACCAGGACTCCCCTCGCCGTGCTGGCAGCGCTCGCCCTCGGACTCTCGCTCCTCTCCGCCTCCCCCGCCACCGCGACGCCGACCCCTGACAACCCACTGGCCGGTCACGAGTGGGGCGTCTACAAGGGCGGCGCCGAGATGGCCTGGGCGCCGTACGAGAACGCGACCGGCAAGAAGAAGAAGCTGCTCGGCAAGATCGCACTCCGCCCCAAGGCGAAGTGGTTCGGTGCCTGGATCCCCGACCGTGAGATCGCCGGCAAGGTCAAGGACTACATCGCCAACGCCACGGGCGGGGACGACGACGTGCTCGTCCAGCTCACGCTGTTCAGGATGGTGCCGTGGGAACAGCTCACCTGCACGCGCAAGCCCACCAAGCCCGAGAAGGCGAGCTACCGGCGCTACGTCCGCCGGTTCGCGCACGCGATCGGGGACGCGCGCGCCGCGGTGATCGTCCAGCCGGACGGTCCGTTCGCCAACTGCGGGCGGATCTACGCCCGGCTGATCCGCTACGCCGTGGTTCAGCTCGACGCGCAGCCGCGCACGACCACCTACATCGAGGTCGGCAGCTCGGCCTGGAACCAGGACGACCCCGAGCGGGCCGTCCGGCTGCTGGTGCGCGGCGGCATCGAGCGCGCCCGCGGCTTCCACCTCAACACCACCCACTACCAGCCGACCGCGGACGAGGTGCGGTTCGGCTCCCGCGTCGTGGAGGCCCTCGCCGACCGCGGGATCCGCGGCGTGCACTTCACCGTCGACACCGCCGAGAACGGCCGACCGTTCACCTGGGAGTGGTTCTGGGACCACCACCCGGACGGTGTCTGGAACAACGCACCTACCTGCCAGCGACGCTCCCAGACCCACTGCGTCACCCTGGGCATCCCCCCGACCACGCGGGTGGCCGCGAAGAAATGGGGCCTGCCCGTCGACGTCCGCAGGCTGGCGCGGCAGTACGTCGACGGCTACCTGTGGGCGGGACGCCCCTGGCTGCACGTGCAGACCGCGCCGTTCGACCTGGAGCGCGCGCTGTCGATGGCCCGCACCACGCCGTACTGACCTACTTGAGCAGCTGCCCGACGCCGTTGGTGAGCTCGATGTTCCAGAAGCCGGTGTTGCCGTCGGAGTACCAAACGGAACGCCGTCCGATGTCCCACGCGGGCTGCGACATGGCATAGCCACCCTGGGCCTCGGGGTTGGTCGGCTTCGAGCCCGCGGGGACCGGCTTGTTGAAGTAGCCGACCTCCTTCGGCATCGTCACGTTGCTGATGTCGAAGATGCGCAGGCCGGACGCGATCATCGAGCAGGCGACCAGCTTCGGGTCCTGGCGCCGTGGCAGGGAGCAGTAGTGGCCGGCGTACCCCTGGACCGGACTGATGGCGCCGGGGTCGTCCTGCTGGTCCCCCTGCCGCGCCTTCGGCTGGTGGACCGCCAGCCGGAGGTTGGACACCACGAACGGGTGCCGGGGGTCCGAGATGTCGATGATCCGGGCCGCGCCGACGGGCGCCCCGGACTGGTCCGGCCCACCGCTGAGGCTGTAGTTGGCGAACTCGTCGACCTCGAGGAGGTAGGGCTTCCCGTTGCGCGTGAAGGGCTCAGCCACCTGCGGGATCGAGTGCTCGTCCCAGGTGAGGTCGGACAGCACCTCAACCTCGGGGTCGGCCACCCGGTCCTGGATCTGGGAGACGTCGATGATCCGCAGCCCGCCGGAGGAGAAGGCGCCGTCGGTGGGGTTGCCGATGTTGGCGACGTAGAGGGTGCGACCGTCGTCGGACAGTCGGAGCCCGTGGTAGTTGACGCCGAACTGCTGGAAGACGGGGCTCGGCGTGGTGGGGTCGGCGAGGTCGATCGCGACCAGGGTCTGCCCGCCGGCACTGGCGGCGTAGAAGGTCCTGCCGTCGGGAGCGAAGCCGCTCTCGTGCCCCAGCACGGCCGTCGGCGTCGAGGACAGGAGCTGCGGGTTGCGGCAGTCGGTCTTCACGTCGTAGACGTCGAGGACCCCGGCGTTGGTGGCGGCGTTGCCGAGGACGGCGGCGAGCAGCCCGCGCTTCCTGTTGAGGAGCACCGACTCGTGCGGGCTCTGCATGGCCGCCGAGACCAGGGTGGCCGTCTGCTTCGGGTGCTCGGGGTCGCTCATGTCGAGGACGATCACCCCGAGACCCTCGGCCGCGTTCATGAGGATGTCCTTGGGGAACAGCAGCGTGGAGTCGTAGAAGGCGCAGGTGTGGCCCTTGCTGTCCCGGTAGCGAATCACCTTGAAGCCGCCGGTCCTGCCCTGGTGGGCGACCGGCCTGGTGTTGCAGCGGTAGCCCTTGGTCACCCGGCCGGACTCGTAGTCCGAGGAGGGGACGCGGCCCTGGATGTCAGTCTCCTCACGGGCGCCGGGACCGCACTCGGCCTGTGGTGTGGCCGCCGGGAACGCGCGCCCGGCAGGCGAAGCGAAGCTGCCGGCACCCATGAGGGTGCCCCCCAGCGCGAGTGCCACGACGGTGAGGCCGAGACGACGGAGGTTCCTTGTGCGGGATGTGCGCGCGACGACCATGGTCCTTCTGTTCCCCGTTGCCGTCGGGCCTAAGCCTCGGCGATGCCCTGGAGCCGCTTCGTTGCTTCCTCGAACTCCGCGACCAGCTCGGCCATCACCTCGGCGACCGGGCGGACCGAGTTCATCCGGCCGACGATCTGGCCGACGGGCATGGAGACGGTGTCGGGGTCGTCCCCACGGTTCATCCGGTTGTGGGCATCGGCGACGAGGAGGTTCTGGAGCGGCATCGGGAGCGGGGACGGGGCGTCCTCGGCCTCCCAGGCCTCGGTCCACCTGGTCTTGAGCAGGCGAGCCGGCTTGCCGGTGTAGACGCGGGTCCGGACGGTGTCGGACGACCCGGCGCGCAGGAACGCGTCGCGGATCCCCTTGCCGGCGGAGAGGTCGTACTCCTCGACGGTGAGCCAGATCGAACCGGTCCAGACACCCTGGGCGCCGAGGGCCAGCGACGCAGCCATCTGGCGGCCGCTGCCGATGCCACCGGCGCCGAGCACGGGTACGTCGGGCCCGACCGCGTCCACGATCTCCGGGGTCAGCACCATCGAGGCGATCTCGCCGGTGTGGCCGCCCGCCTCGTAGCCCTGGGCGACGATCACGTCGACGCCGTTCTTGACGTGTGACAGCGCATGCTTGGCGGCGCCGGCAAGGGCGGCGACCTTCACGCCCTTGGCGTGCGCCTGCTCGATGACGTCGACCGGGGGTGAGCCGAGTGCGTTGGCGATCAGCACCGGTCGGTGCTCCAGCGCGATGTCGACGTGGGTGCGTGCGACCGAGTGCAGCCAGCCCAGGACGCCCTCGCGTCCCTCACCCTCGGGCAGCGGGGGTACGCCGAGCTGCTGGAGGGTCCGCTCGACGAACGTGACGTGCTCCGGCGGGATCATCGCCTTGAGGTCGACGGCCTTGCCCTCGGTGGGGATGTTCATCGGCATCACGACGTCGACGCCGTAGGGCTTGCCGTCGGTGTTGTCGTCGAGCCAGGTCAGGGTCTGCTCGAGCTCCGCCGGGTCGTTGAACCGGACACAGCCGAGGACACCCAGGCCGCCGGCCCGGGAGACCGCGGCCGCGACGTGTTCGCTCGGGGTGAAGGCGAAGATCGGGTACTCGATCCCGAACGCCTCGCAGAGGGGGGTGCGCACCTCACACCACCGACGTCGGGTGCTTGGCCGCGAAGGACGCCAGGGCCAGCTCCTTGGCCTTGGGGTACTGGGCCTTGCCGGTGGCGTTGCGCGGGATCTGGTCCACGACCGCCAGGCTCCGGGGCAGCTTGTAGCCGGACAGCTGGCTGCGCAGGAACGTGCGCAGGTCCTCCAGCTCGAGCGTCGTGTCCTCTCGCAGCTCGACGACCGCGGCCACCGCCTGGCCGAACTTCTCGTCGGGGACGCCGACCACGAGGACGTCGTACACGGCCGGGTGTCCCTTGATGGCCATCTCGACCTCCTCGGGGTAGACCTTCTCGCCGCCGGTGTTCACGCAGTTGGACCCGCGGCCGAGCATGGTGACCTTGTTGCCCTCCTCGATCCGGGCGAAGTCACCGGGCACGGAGTAGCGCTGGCCGTCGATCGTCAGGAAGGTCTTCGCGGACTTCTCCGGGTCGCGGTAGTAGCCCACCGGGACGTGCCCGCCGCGACCGAGCCTGCCCACCTGGCCGATGCTCGTCTCGAGGTCGAGGATCCGGTTGTCGTCGTCGATGACGACGCTGGCAGGCCCGAGGCCGACGACGGGGCCGTCGCTGCTGATGTTGTCCTTCTCCTGCATGCCCATGCCCTGGAAGCCGGTCTCCGAGGCACCGATGGAGTCGGTGAAGATCGTGTCCGGGAAGGCCGCCATCCAGCGCTCCTTGACGGCGCGGCTGAAGATCGCGGCGCTGCTGGAGACCGCGAACAGGCTGGAGCAGTCGTAGCCCGTGCCCGCGCTCAGCTTGTCCTCGTAGGCCTCGATCAGCGGCCGGGCCATCGCGTCGCCGGTCATGAAGATGAGCTGCACCTTGTCGCGCTCGATGATCTCCCAGGTGCGGACCGCGTCGAAGCGCGGCTCGAGGACGGTCAGGTGACCGGCGAACAGATGCATGAGCAGACCGGCTTGCGCGCCGCCGTGCATGAGCGGGCTGAGCGGGAAGGTGACCATGCGCGGGTCGGTCGCCTGCTTCGACTGGTCGTACTCCTCGAGCGGCTCGCCGGTGTAGAAGTCGATGCCGCCGCCCAGAACGCGCCAGAAGTCCTCGTGGCGCCACATGACGCCCTTCGGGAAGCCCGTGGTGCCGCCGGTGTAGATGATGTGGAGGTCGTCGCCGCTGCGCTCGGCGAAGTCGCGCTCGGCGCTCTGGTCGCCCAGGGCCTCGGCCCAGGTCACTCCGGCGTACGACGAAAGGTCGGACTCGTCGTCCGGCTCGAGCACGTCGGGCATCGCCACGACGACCCGGAGCTTCTCGTGCTTCGGGAAGCAGGCGGCCACGAGCGGGGCGTACGGACGCTCGTGGATGACCGCGACGACGTCGGCGTTGTCGAACAGGTAGTTGAGCTCGTTCTCGACGTAGCGGTAGTTCACGTTGATGTTGACCGCGCGGATCTTGACGATCGCCAGGATCGCCACGACGTGCTCGATGCTGTTCTTGGCGTAGATCGCGACGTGGTCTCCCTCGCCCACCCCCTGGGACTGCAGGTAGTGGGCAAGCCGGTTGGCGTCGGCCTCCAGCTCGGCGTAGTTGACGACCCGGTCCCCGACCTTCACGGCAGGGTTCTCAGGCGCGACGTCGACGGCGTGTTCGAAGAGGTCAGCGATGTTGTGAGCCACGGATCCGAGACTAGAACACGTTCTTGTTTTTGGCTAGCATCGGGTTCATGACTGCCCCCTCAGACGACGCCGGCACTGCCGGGTCCAGCCCCCACGCCCTGGTCGAGCTGGTCGGCCACACGCTCGTGGTGACCATGAACCGGCCCGAGAAGCGCAACGCGCTGTCGGGAGAGATGCTCGAGATCATGGCCGAGGCATGGGACCGGGTGAACGAGGACGACGAGGTCCGCGTCGCCATCCTGACGGGCGCCGGCGGGGCGTTCTGCGCCGGCGCCGACCTGGAGGCGATGACGACCTCCGCACCGACCGACCGGTTCGAGTCCGGGGAGTTCGACCCGTCCGTCATCAAGTCGCTGCTCAAGGGCTTCCGGCTGACCAAGCCCCTGATCGCCGCCGTCGAGGGTCCGGCCATCGCCGGCGGCACCGAGATCCTCCAGGCCACCGACATCCGCGTGGCCGGCGAGTCGGCGCGGTTCGGCGTCTCCGAGCCGCGCTGGGGTCTCTATCCCCTGGGTGGCTCCGCGGTCCGGCTCCCCCGGCAGATCCCCTACACCGTCGCCGCCGACCTGCTGTTGACCGGGCGCCACGTGAAGGCGCCCGAGGCGAAGGAGATCGGCCTGATCGGGCACGTCGTACCCGACGGCGAGGCCCTGGCCAAGGCCCACGAGCTGGCCACGCTCGTCTCCGCCAACGGACCGCTGGCGGTCCGGGCGGTGCTGAAGACGATGCGGGACTCCGAAGGCAAGCACGAGAACGACTGCTGGAAGGACGACGCCACTGTGGGGGCCGCCGTCTTCGCGTCCGACGACGCGAAGGAGGGGCCACGGGCGTTCATGGAGAAGCGGACCCCGGAGTTCACCGGCACCTGACCCGGTCGGGGACGCGGCGCGCCTATCCTGTCCCGCGTGGACTCGGGCTTCTTCTTCGTCGTCTTTCTCGGCTTCATCGCGTTCGCGGTCGTGGTGGCCTTGGTCGGCAACCACCAGGCAAAGAAGCGGCGCGAGGCGCTGATGGCGTTCGCCGCGTCGCGCGGCTGGACCTACCTTCCTCAGGACGAGTCACTGGTCGAGCGCTTCAGTGGGGCGCCGTTCGGCCACGGGAGCAGCCGCCGGGCGCGAAACGTGCTGCGGGGCACTCACGACGGCCGCCCCGTCGTCGCCTTCGACTACCAGTACACGACGTCGAGCGGGTCCGGGAAGGACCGGCGCACGACCACGCACCACTACTCGGTCGTCGTGATGAACATCGGGGCGGTCGTCCCCCGGCTCGCCGTGTCACCGCAGAGCATGGTCTCCGGCTTCTTCGGCCGCGTGTTCAACACCGACATCGAGCTGGAGTCCGAGGACTTCAACCGGGCGTTCGTGGTCTCCGCCGACGACCGCAAGTTCGCATCGGACGTGCTGCACCCCCGGATGATGGAGATCCTCCTCCGCTGGACCGACCTCGGCTGGCGGTTCGAGCGCGACTCGATCATCTCGATCCGCGGCGGCCAGCACGAGCTCGCCGAGGTCGACGCCAAGCTGGCCCACCTCGACGCGGTGCTCGACGCGGTGCCCGACTTCGTCTGGCGCGCGGTGAAGGGACAGACATGACCGGCCTGCTGCTGGCGGTCGGCGGCCTTGTCCTCTTCGTCGTGCTGTGCCTGGTGGTGATGTACAACCGGTTCGTCCGCCAGCGGACGCTGGTCGACGAGTCGTGGGGCGGCATCGACGTCGAGCTGACCCGGCGGCACGACCTGATCCCCAACCTTGTCGAGACCGTGCGCGGGTACGCCGCCCACGAGCGCGCCGTGCTCGAGGCCGTCGTGCGTGCCCGGGAGGCCGCCACCGCCCACCAAACGGACCCGCCGCGGGCCCGCCAGGGCTACGAGGACGCACTCGGCGGCGCGGTGCACGACGTACTCGTGCGGGCCGAGGACTATCCCGACCTCAAGGCGTCGGCCAACTTCCTCGCCCTCCAGGACGAACTGACCAACACCGAGGACCGGATCGCCGCCAGCCGCCGGTTCTACAACGGCAACGTCCGCGCCTACAACACGCGCGTGCAGACCTTCCCGTCGAACGTGGTCGCCTCGATGTTCGGCTTCGTCGCCCGGGACTTCTTCGAGCTGCGCGAGCCCGCGGTCCGCGCGGCCCCTGGCGTCGACCTGGCCTGATCGCTGGCCGTCTGTCGTCAGCATCCATCGCGATTCGCGTTCGGGTTCCTCCTCGGAAGGTTCCGGCCAGCGCGTCGCGCCCGACCGTGTCAGTTGCAACGGCGTCTCCGAGGATCTGAGGCGTCGGTCATTCGCGGCTACTAGACGATTCCGTTAGGACCGGCGTCTGGCCAGACTCGGTCCAGGTGATCGGCGGGTGTCTAGGGGCAGGTGACGTCCGCGAGTGCCTCGCGGAGTGCCGTTCGCGCCGCCGCGTACCTGCCCCGAGCGGTGGATGGGTTGAGTCCGAGTACCTCCGCCGCCTCCACCACGCTGAACCCGTCCCAGTGAATGAGCATGATCAGTTCTCGGTGAGCGTCGCGGAGGTGAAGCACCGCGTCACGAACGGCGGCCTGCTCCCCGAGATCAGGTTGCACCGGTGTCGCGGCCACTTGGTCGCGAAGTCGATTGGCGAGCGCCATCTTCCGACGACCTGAGCGCCGGTGGTTGGCGAGAACGTGGGCCGCGATGGTGAACAACCACATCCGCTGACGAGTGGCGTCCTCAGGGAGAGCGTCGTGCCGACGCCAGACCTGCAGGAGCGTCTCACCCAGCAGGTCGGCGGCATCCTCGCGGACGTGAACGCGTCGCTCGAAGTGGGCCAGCAAGTCGTCCACGTTCCGGCTGAGGCACCCGCGTACCTCCACGCGGCGGTCCACGGTCACAGATCACAGCCCGTGGAGGTCGTGACGAGGTTGACCGCACGGATGTCGAGTCCACGCGCGGCGAGGTGGTTCCTCAGTCGGATGGTGACTTCGTAGGTCAGCGCGGTGACCTCCAGGTCATCCCCCTTGAGTGCTGGCTGAGACTCTGCAGGGTCAGGCTGTGCGGCATTAGCCGTGTCCTCGGCTGCTTGCCAACGGGAGATCGCGGCGTCTCGGTCGATGGAGTCGTAGTCGAACCCTTCCAAGAAGGTGCGGGCAGAGGCGGTCGCCGCAGCCCGCTCGGTCGCGTCGAACGTGGCGTTGGGTTCACCGTCGCTAGCCTGAGCGGCAGCAGCGATGACTTCGACCTGGCAGGTCTGCCCTGAACCGGTGAGCACAGACCAGCCCGGAATCAGCCCTGCGGCTGCTGCGGCAGTCCCCACGCCAAGCGCGCCAACGGCCGTCGCGGCGACAAGTGATGCGCGCGTGATCCTGCGTCGTCGCCGCTGAACCGACGTCGCGGCGACGACGAGAGCGTCGAGTTCGCGACGAATCTCGGGCGTTCGCGTGGAGACAGGGGGCGCGGCCTCCAGCAATCGCTGGTCAAGTTGCTCGTCGACGTCCATGGTCAATCCCTTCTCGGCAGGATGCTTTCACCCCGTACATGTCCAGTAAGGGAAGAAGTGTCCACACGCGCCGGAAACGAACTCCAACGGTCGACGATGCTTTGGGCATCTGCGAAGGCTCATCGGCATGACCGCTCAGCGGCAGAAGAGTGCGTCGTTTACGGGTCCGGGCGAGGATCGAAGTGCGTCAGGTTGACGATTCGGAGTTGACCCTGCCTTTGGGTCGGGGCCGGTCGGTAAGTCTTTTTCAAATTCTTCGCGGGACAACCCGTCGCCAGCGTCGGTGGCTTCGAATGGATATCAAGGGACGAAGCGCTGCAAAGGAGGTAGGACCATGTGGGACACCGTCCAGACCAACGAAATGCACCTGTCGCATGACATGCCGTGTGCGCGGTGCAGGCATGCCGTCCACACGTTCCTCGCCTGCGGCCCCGGCTGCGCTTGTGAGCCCGTCGTCATGCCCGGGACGCACGCGACGGCAACGTTCTAAGCCACGTCTCGCCCGAAATCAGCCCCACCGCATGAGGCGGTTGACCAACGCCCAACCCACGCCGCCGACTAGCGCCGTGCTAAGCGCCAGTCATATGCCTCAACCGAGTCGGCCCGCACCGCCCCTTGCCGCAGCCTCCGCTGCGGCTTGGTGCACACCGGGCACGCGACCGGACCCACTTCTCGCACAAGGACACATTCAATGGACATGTCAATGGAATCGCCCATCCCGGCCTGGCTCACCCCAGTCGCCTGGACCTACCTGGTGCTTTCGCTTCTGAGCGCTGCATTCATCGCTATCGACATCTACCTGGGTCGCCGCCGTCACAACAGCGTCGCCTCCGAACTGGTGTGGGTTGCCTCCGGGCTGTACCTCGGCCCCTTCGCCGTCG
>JBKJUE010000012.1:0-28778 GCA_046590395.1 Nocardioides sp. | reverse complement strand
CGACGTAGTCGCGCAGCTTGGCCAGGATGTAGCGGTCCATCGGGTGGCTGCTCGCGGTCGAGCGCTGCGCGTCGTAGGACTCGGCGTTGGCGTACAGGCTGAAGAAGTACCAGCTGTTCCACAGTGGGATCAGCACCTGGCGCACGGAGTCGCGGATGCCCTGCTCGGTGACGACGAGGTTGCCGCCGCGCAGGATCGGCGAGCTCATCAGGAACCAGCGCATGGCGTCGGCGCCGTCGCGGTCGAAGACCTCGCGTACGTCGGGGTAGTTGCGCAGCGACTTGCTCATCTTCGCACCGTCGCTGCCGAGCACGATGCCGTGGCTGACGCAGGTCGAGAAGGCGGGCTTGTCGAAGATCGCGCCCGCGAGGACGTGCATCGTGTAGAACCAGCCGCGGGTCTGGCCGATGTACTCGACGATGAAGTCGCCGGGGAAGTGCCCCTCGAACCAGTCGGCGTTCTCGAACGGGTAGTGCACCTGCGCGAAGCTCATCGAGCCGGAGTCGAACCACACGTCGAGCACGTCGCTGACGCGGCGCATCGTCGACTGGCCCTCCTCGGGCGAGCGAGGGTCGTCGGGGTTGGGGCGCGTCAGGTCGTCGATGAACGGGCGGTGCAGGTCGGGGGTGCCGTCGTGGTCGAGCGGCAGGCGACCGAAGTCGCGCTCGATCTCCTCGAAGGAGCCGTAGACGTCCAGGCGCGGGTAGGCCTCGTCGTCGGACTTCCAGACCGGGACCGGCGAGCCCCAGAAACGGTTGCGGGTGATCGACCAGTCGCGTGCGTTCTCGAGCCACTTGCCGAACTGGCCGTGCTTGATGTGGTCGGGCACCCAGCGGATCTGCTCGTTGAGCTCGAGCATCCGGTCCTTGAACTTCGTCACCTCGACGAACCACGACGAGACGCCCTTGTAGATCAGGGGCTCCCGGCAGCGCCAGCAGTGCGGATAGGAGTGGTCGTAGCTCTCACGCCGGAGCAGCACGGTGCCGGCGGTGACGGAACCCGTCTCCCCGCTCTGCTCACCGGACAGGGCGCGGGTGGCGGCCTTGAGGTGATCGATGATCGGCAGGTTGGCGTCGAAGACCAGCAGGCCGGCGTACTCGTCGACGGGGTGGGTGAAGCAGCCGTCCTTGCCGACCGGCATGACCGGCTCGATGCCCTCGCGGTCGGTGACGACCTTGTCGTCCTCACCGAAGGCGCCGGCGGTGTGCACGAGGCCAGTACCGTCCGTGGTCGTCACGAACTCGGCGGGCACCACCCGGAAGGCCCGCTCGTGGCCCAGGTAGTAGGAGAACGGCGGCGTGTAGACGAGCCCGACCAGGTCGGCCCCGACCCCGCGCCAGGTCACCGTGGGCGTGTCCCCGAGCTCGCGCGCGTACGACGCGAGCCTGGCCTCGGCGATCAGGTAGCGGGTGCCATCGACCTCGACCACGACGTAGTCGATGTCCTCGCCGACCATCACCGCGAGGTTGCTGGTCAGTGTCCACGGCGTCGTCGTCCAGACGAGCAGCTTCACGCCCTTGAAACTGTATCCATTCACGGGGGCGGGAGTCGTGACCTCGTACCCGACGGTGACCGCCGGGTCCTGGCGGTTCTGGTAGACGTCGTCGTCCATCCGCAGCTCGTGGTTGGACAGCGGCGTCTCGTCGTTCCAGCAGTAGGGCAGCACCCGGAAGCCTTCGTAGACCAGACCCTTGTCGAAGAGCTGCTTGAACGCCCAGATCACCGACTCCATGTACTCCGGGTTCATCGTCCGGTAGTCGTTGTCGAAGTCGACCCAGCGCGCCTGGCGGGTGACGTAGTCGCGCCACTCGTCGGTGTACTTCATCACCGAGGCACGGCAGGCCTCGTTGAACTTCTCGATCCCCATCTCGAGGATCTCGTCGGTCGTCTTGATGCCCAGCTGGCTCATCGCCTCGAGCTCGGCGGGCAGGCCGTGGGTGTCCCAGCCGAAGCGGCGCTCGACCCGGCGGCCACGCATCGTCTGATAGCGCGGGATCAGGTCCTTGACGTAACCGGTGAGCAGGTGGCCGTAGTGCGGGAGGCCGTTGGCGAAGGGCGGGCCGTCGTAGAAGACGAACTCGTTGTCGCCGTCCTCGCCGGCGTCCCGCTGCTCGACCGATGCCCGGAAGGTGTCGTCGTCCTTCCAGTAGGCAAGGACCCGCTCCTCGATCTCCGGGAAGTTCGGGGTCGACGAGACGGAGCGGTGGGCTCCGGTGGACACCTGGGGGTAGCTCATCGGTGGCATCTCCTGCGGTACGTCGTGCTCGGGCGCTGCTGGCCACGAGGACGACATCTCTGCCGCGGTACCACCTCGCTTGCCCCGTCGTACGACGGAGCCGCTTCATGAGGGCTGTGACGGGCCTACCCGTCCGGTTCTACTGGGCCCTGGTGGGCTGTTCTTCCGGAAGCTCGCCGCTGATGACGGCTCGAACGCCTGTGGTCCCAGCGTACGGCGGGACGTGGTAGCCACGCGAATCAGTTGCCGGTGCCCAGCCAGGCCATCACCTGCGCGGCCACCTCGTCGGGGGTCAGGTCGGTGTTGTCGAGACGCAGGTGGGGGAGGTCGCGGAGCACCGCGTCGGCCGGCGTGGAGGGATCGGCCGGGTCGGTGTTCATCCGGTAGCCGGCCTCCAGCTCACGGACGTGCGCGTCGGAGCAGGTCAGGTCCGCCTTCGTCGGCTTCGCGGCAACCCGGTCTGCCTGGACGTTACGGACCAACCGGGTCTGACGAACGTGAAGACCAGGCGTACGCCGTGCTCGGCAGCCGTGTCGATGATCCGGATCCGCAGATCGCCCGACCGACGGTCATCTTCCCGACGGCAGGAGGTCCGATCACGATCAACAGCTCTCCGGAGGACATGCGGCGCAGGCTATTCGGTTGCCCCCGACCGCGCGACCGGATTGGCTGGCGCCATGAACGACCTGTGGCTGCCCGAAAGACGGGGCAGTAGGACGGGGCAGCAGGACGCGCGCGGGCGCCTTCTACGCTGTAGGGGTGACTGCGACTCCCTCGACTGCCTGGGGCTTCGGCCTCGCCACTCTCGACGCCGCCGGGACCGTGCTTGACCTGTGGTTCCCGGCGCCGGCCCTCGGCACGCCCGACGGCGACGGCTCGGCCCCGGTTGAGCTGACCTCTCTGGAGGGCGACGACGAGGCGCGCGGCGTACGACGCGAGGTGCGGAAGGTCGTCATCGACGACCTCCAGGCCGCTCCGGCCACCACCGAGGACGTCTGGCTGCGCCTCCACCTGATCTCGAGCCGCCTCGTGGCACCACACTCGATCGCGATGGATGGTGTCTTCGGCCTGCTCACCAACGTCGTGTGGACGAGCGCCGGCCCGTGCGCCGTCGCGGACTTCGAGACGACCCGCGCCCGCCTGCGCGCGTCCGGCCAGCAGGTCACTGTCTTCGGCGTCGACAAGTTCCCGCGGATGGTCGACTACGTGCTGCCGACCGGCGTACGGATCGCCGACGCCGACCGGGTCCGCCTCGGGGCCCACCTGGCCGAGGGCACCACCGTGATGCACGAGGGCTTCGTCAACTACAACGCCGGCACGCTCGGCACCTCGATGGTCGAGGGCCGCATCTCGGCCGGGGTCGTCGTGGGTGACGGCTCCGACGTGGGCGGTGGCGCCTCGATCATGGGCACGCTGTCGGGCGGCGGCAAGGAGGTCATCTCGATCGGGGAGCGCTGCCTGCTCGGCGCGAACGCCGGCATCGGGATCTCCCTCGGCGACGACTGCGTGGTCGAGGCCGGCTGCTACGTCACCGCCGGCACCAAGGTGACCATCACCGACATGGACGGCAAGCCGATGGTCGTCAAGGCGGCCACGCTCTCCGGAGCCAACAACGTCCTCTTCCGCCGCAACTCGGTGTCCGGGGCCATCGAGGCCACCCCGTGGAAGGGCAGCGGGATCGTGCTCAACGCCGATCTGCACGCCAACTGACACATGGGGAGACGTGGGGTCGCAGCCCTGGTGGCGCTGGCCGTGCTCCTGGTGGCCGGGTACGCCGGTTGGCGCGCCATCGAGGACCAGGTCGCGCCGTTCCTGACGAGCGACGAGTGCATCGGCGAGGTCGACGGTCGCGAGGTCTCGCTCACCCTCGAGCAGGCCGAGAACGCCGCCCTGATCACCGCGATCTCCATCCAGCGCGGCATGCCCGCACGGGCAGCGACGATCGCGCTGGCGACGGCCTACCAGGAGTCGAAGCTCTACAACATCGAGTCCGGCGACCGTGACTCCCTCGGGCTCTTCCAGCAGCGGCCGTCACAGGGTTGGGGAACCGCCGAGGAGATCCTCGACCCCTACTTCGCGACGAACGCCTTCTACGACGCGCTGGCGAAGATCGAGGGCTACGAGACGATGCCCGTCACCGAGGCCGCGCAAGAGGTGCAGCGGTCGGCGTACCCCGACGCGTACGCCGACCACGAGGCCGACGCCCGCGTCCTCGCCTCGGCGCTGACCGGCAACTCCCAGCGCGCCTTCCACTGCGTGGCCGACCCCGACGACAGCGAGGTCGGCGACCGGCTGACCGAGTCGGGGCTGACCCGACGCGCGGACGCCGTACGCCGGGACCTCGGCGCCGCGTTCGGGACCCTCTCCCTGGGCGGCTTCGCGCCCGGCGGCGTCCAGGACGGGCACCAGAAGGGGTCGACGCACTACGAGGGCCGAGCCGTCGACGTCTTCGTCCGCCCGGTCTCGGACGAGAACCAGAAGAAGGGCTGGGCGATCGCGCACTACCTCGTCGCCATGGCCGACCGCTTCTCCATCCAGCACGTCATCTTCGACGACCGGATCTGGACCTCCGGCGACCAGTCGGACGAGGGCTGGCGCGACTACGACCCGCCCTCCCGCTCCGGCGACATGGCCATCCTCGAGCACCGCGACCACGTCCACGTCGACGTCTTCGACTGACCCCCTCCCCCACGAAGTGGCAGAAACTCCCCCTCGAAGTGGCAAGAAGTTCTTGCCACTTCGGACCGGAGAAACTGCCACTTCGTGGGAATCGGCGCGGTTCCGCAGGCAAGGGGATCTTGACGCCCGATAATCGGTGCGTGCCCCGCGCCTCCGAACCCCTCGACGACGCCACGACTCTCGACGCGTCCCGGATCGACGTCGCGGCCCGGATCGGGTGGCTGCTGCGGGTGAGCCGCGCAGCGGAAGGTCTGTCGCTGCGCCAGATGGCCGTCACCATGGGCGAGCACGGCATCGTCGTCTCGGCGGCCTCCCTCAGCCGGATCGAGAGCGAGGGCCAGCGATCCGTCCCGGCCATGGCCGGGTACGAGCGGGTCCTGGGCCTTCAGGAGGGCAGCCTGCGGGTTGCCGTGGACTACCTCTGTCGAGGCTTCTCCTACGCCCCGCCGGCCACCTTCCCGCCTCCCGAGCCAAGCCTCGAGCGCTTCAGCCGGGCCTGTCGGAAGGTCGAGGAGTCGCCGGACGCTCGGGACTGGCTCGAGTTCAGCCGCTACCACGCAGCCGACCTCGCGTTCGGCCTGCCCGACCACCTGATGGGCGAGTGCGTACGCCGCCTCGCGCTCGAGCTGTGCCGCAGCGTCGGGCTGGCGCGCTACCTGCGGTACGAGGCCATGCTCACCCTCCGCAGGAGTCCGTACGGCGACGTGGTCGCCCAGGTGGTGGACCGTGTCGTCCGGGACCCGGACCTGCAGGTCGTCGAGGACCTCGTCAACTCGGTGGCGGAGCTGCCGACGCCGGCCGCCGTCACGTGGTGCGCCGGTCTGCTCCAGGACGCGTCGGTCTACCTGGTCCAGGTCGCCAGCTGGGCGGTGCAGGGCATGCTCGTCACGGGTGGCCTCGCGCTGGACGGCTGGCGCGGCGTACCCCCCGCGCTGGACGCCGCGTGGTCTGCGGCCGAGGGTGACGTGACGCGGCGGGAGATCTACTCCGAGCTCTGGTCGGCGCTCCCACCGGAGCTCCAGCAGCAGGTCACGGCGGTGCGGCCGCCGGCTCCGCCTGCCGGCAGCGGACCACGGGTGTGGACGCGCAACCGCCAGAACGCCCACTACGAGTTCGCCCTCAGGCTCGCGCACACGGTGACGTCGGACGCCGGCCTTCCGGACGACCCGATGCTCGCGCGGCTGCTCTTCGAGGCCATGTTCGAGCCGCGCGGCGTGCGGATGGCCACGTCCACGCGTCTCCTCGCCTCCTCGCCCTTCGCAGCCACCCTTCGACGGCTTCTCATCACCGAACGCGCCCATGCTCCGGCCGCGTCGGCCGCGCCGGCGGTCGCTCGCGTGGCGGCGTTCTTCCACGACTCGGGCGACCTGCCGGAGGTGGAGTCCCTGCTGACCTCCCCCGACCCGGCCGAGTTCCGCCACGGCCTGGCCATGGTCGGTCGCAGCGACCAGCCGTTGCCGTCGGAGGCGCTCCGGCGCGGGCTCGACGGTGACGTCCTGACGCTCCGGAGCACCCTGACGGCGCTCGGCCTCACGGGCGACCCTCGTCTCGCCGAGGTCGCCGCAGACTCCACCCGGCCCCAGGCCGTGCGAGGAGCAGCGTCGTGGTGGCTGCGGCAGGGTCCCCGGATCACCGTCTGACCCGGGAGCAGTGGAGCGGGCGTCCGCCCCCGTTGGCCGCCCGCCCCACGCGCCGCCGTCCATGCGTGGAACGGGCGACCCCGAGAAGGGTACGAGCGGCCCCTGCCCCCATCAAAGGTTGTTGCAGACCGGGCCGGGCGTGCAACAGGCAGGAGCGGGGTTGACGCCGTTCCGGACCGCTCAGAGCCGCGCGAGGGCAGCGTCGACGCGCTCGTCGGTGGCCGTGAACGCGACCCGGACATGCTGGCGCCCGGCGGCCCCGTAGAACGAGCCCGGTGCGACCAGGATGCCGCGGTCGGCGAGCCAGGAGACGGTCTCCCAGCAGTCCTCGGGACCGTCGTCGGTCTGGCGCTGCGCCCACAGGTAGAGCGACGCCTCCGAGTGGTCGATCCGGAAGCCCGCGGACTCGAGCGCCTCGCGGAGCTTCGCCCGGCGGGCGGCGTACCGGGCGTGCTGCTCGACCACGTGCGCGTCGTCGTCCAGCGCGGCGATCATGGCCGCCTGCTGGGGTGCTGGCATCTGCAGGCCGAGGTTCTTGCGGACGGCGAGCAGCTCCCCGACCAGCGCCGGGTCACCGGCGACGAACGCACACCGGTAGCCGGCCAGGTTGGAGCGCTTGGACAGCGAGTGCACGGCGAGGATGCCGTCGTGCGAGTCGCCGCAGACGTCGGGGTGGAGGACAGAGACCGGCTCGGTCTCCCAGGCGCACTCGAGGTAGCACTCGTCGGACACCAGGATCGTGCCCCGGTCACGGCACCACTCGACCACCTTCCTGAGGTGCTCGACGGGCAGCACCCTGCCCGACGGGTTCGACGGCGAGTTGAGCCACATCAGCGCCGGGACCTCGGGCCCGAACGCCGTCAGCGAGTCGGCCGCCATCGACCGGGCACCGGCGAGCGCCGCTCCGACGGCGTACGTCGGGTAGGCGAGCGCGGGGTACGCGATCAGGTCGTCCGGCCCGAGCCCGAGATGGACGGCCATCGACCCGATCAGCTCCTTCGAGCCGATCACCGGCAGCACGCCGTCCAGGCCGAGCCCCGTCACACCGTGACGGCGCGCCAGCCAGTCGATGGCCGCCTGACGGGTCTCGGGACGTCCGACCGTGAGCGGGTACCCGGGTGCGTCAGCCGCTGCGCTGAGGGCCGCCTGGACGACGGCGGGGGTCGGGTCCACGGGGGTGCCGACGGACAGGTCGACGATGCCGTCAGGGTGCTGGCGCGCCCGGGCGGCGTACTCGGTCAGGTGGTCCCACGGGAAGTCCGGGAGCCGCCCGGAGACGGTCACTCGTCGTGCGGCTGGGGCGGCAGCGCGGCGATGATCGGGTGGTCCTTGTCGATCTCGCCCATCTTGGCGGCGCCACCCGGGGAACCCAGGTCGTCGAAGAAGGCCACGTTGGCCGTGTAGTACTCCTTCCACTCCTCCGGGGTGTCGTCCTCGTAGAAGATCGCCTCGACCGGGCAGACCGGCTCGCAGGCACCGCAGTCGACACACTCGTCGGGGTGGATGTAGAGCATCCGCTTGCCCTCGTAGATGCAGTCGACGGGGCACTCGTCGACACAGGCCCGGTCCTTCAGGTCGACGCAGGGCTGGGCGATGACGTAGGTCACCAGTTCCTCCTGTGGGCGAAGCGTTTCAGCACGCGGCTGATCTCTCGCAGACAGCCTAGTATCCCGTCGTGCCACCTGCTCCGGAAGCCCACCGCTTGGGCCCTCACGTCGTCGGGAAGCGGGTCGTCGTGCGCCGCGTCCTGCCCGGCGAGACCGGGCCGTCCGGGGGTCCGGCGATGACCGACGTGCTCGGCATCTGTACGTCGTGGGGTGGCGGCGAGTGCGTCGTGCAGCCGGAGTCGGGCGAGCCCGTGCGGATCGCGTTGACCGACATCGTCTCGGGGAAGCCGGTGCCGCCCCGGCCGTCCGTGCGGCACAGGGTCTCTCCGCTCGAGGGACAGCTCCGGGCACTGGCGCTGTGGCCGGACCTCGAGACCGAGCCGGTGGGTGACTGGCTGCTGCGCCGGTCCCCCAGCTCCAACGCGCGACGCGCCAACTCGGTGCTGGCGTTCGGGCCGGCGGGCGTGGACGACGCCTATGACCGCGTCGTCGCCCACTACGAGCGGCCGATTGCCGCTGTGCTGCCCGGCTCCGAGGAGGACGCGCTGTTCAGCGGTCACGGGTGGGTCCGGGAGAGCCACGACGCCGACACGCTGTTCCAGCTGGCCAGCGTCGCCCAGGTGACGCGGGCTCTCCGAGGGGTGCGAGCTCCCGAGGTCGAGCTCACGGGGCGATGGGGGATGACGGTGACGGCCCGGATCGGGGACGTCGCCAGCGGCGTGGCGGCGTACGACCGGGACTGGGTGGGCTTCCGCAGCATCGAGGTCGCCCCCGACCACCGTCGGCAGGGGTTGGGGCTGGCGGTGATGGCCGCGCTCCTGGAGTGGGGCGCCGAGCAGGGCGCCTCGACGGCCTACCTGCAGGTGCTCGGTGACAACGCCCCGGCGCTCGCGCTCTACGACCGCCTCGGCTTCGCCACCCATCACTCCTACCGCTACTTGACGCCCGGCGGGTAACCGAGTTGTCGGTCGCCGCTCCCCCGGCCTACGATTTGCTCGGCTCACGTGAGGCCTGACAAACCTCGCGACAGCGTGGCCCGCGCGTCCGGCGTACCGACGAGAGGCCGGGGGTCGTTTCCCGGCGAAGGTGTGGTGGCACCGCGATCTAGCCCCCGCCCACACCTCCAGGGCGTTCGTCCCACTGGAGGTTGAGATCATGAGACGCACCCTGTGCGCAGCACTGCCCCACGCCGAGCCCGGATCAACGGTCCGGCTCCAGGGCTGGGTCCACCGTCGTCGCGAGCTCGCGGCACTGACGTTCCTCGTCGTCCGCGACCGCACTGGTCTCGCGCAGGTCATCGTCCGCGCAGGTGACGCAGGGCAGATGAGAGACGTGCCCGAGGAGACCACGGTCGAGGTGGTCGGCGTCGCGACTGCGAACGTCCAGGCGCCCGGCGGGGTCGAGGTCACCGAACCGGTGATCACTGCGTTGACCGAGCCGGCCACGACGCCTCCCGTCGAGCTGTGGCGCCCCACGCTCAACGCGTCGCTGCCCACGCTCCTGGACCACGCCCCGGTGACGTGGCGACACCCGGCCCAGCGTGCGAAGTGGGAGCTGGCGGCCGCCTCGCTGCGCGGCTTCCGCGCGACCCTCGACGGCGCCGGCTACACCGAGATCCAGACGCCCAAGTTCGTGGAGTCCGCCACGGAGTCGGGTGCCAACGTCTTCCAGGTCGACTACTTCGGCCGCCCGGCGTTCCTGGCGCAGAGCCCGCAGTTCTACAAGCAGCAGATGGTGGGCGTCTTCGAGCGGGTCTACGAGGTCGGCCCGGTCTTCCGCGCCGAACCCCACGACACGGTGCGGCACCTCGCGGAGTACGTGTCCCTCGACGCCGAGCTCGGTTTCATCGAGGACCACCGCGACGTCCTCGCCGCTCTGCGCGACGTGCTGGCCGGCATGGTCGGTGCGATCCACGAGTACGCCGCACCGGCGGTCGAGCTGACCGGCGCGGTCGTTCCGGTGGTGCCCGAGGAGATCCCTGTGATCCACTTCCGGGATGCCCTCGCCCTGGTCGGCGCCCCGGAGGACGAGCCCGACCTGGCCCCCGAGCACGAGCGGGCGCTCGGCGCCTGGGCTCTGGCCGAGCACGGCAGCGACTTCCTCGCCGTCGAGGGCTACCCGATGGTGAAGCGGCCGTTCTACACCCATCCTCAGCCCGGCGACGAGCGCTGGTCGAACAGCTTCGACCTGCTCTTCCGGGGGCTGGAGCTGGTCACCGGAGGTCAACGCCTGCACCGGCCCTCGGCGTACGACGCAGCGATCCGGGCCCGCGGCGAGGACCCGGCGACGTACGCGTCGTACCTCCAGGCGTTCGAGCACGGGATGCCGCCGCACGGGGGCTTCGCGATCGGGCTGGAGCGCTGGACCGCGCGGCTGACGCAGAGCGCGAACGTCCGGGAGGTCACCCTCTTCCCACGCGACCTGACCCGCCTCACACCCTGACGCGGGCCGGACGACGTCACCGCTCAGCGTGGCGGCTTGCAGATGACGGTGTCCGAGGGCGTGTAGGTGGTGCTGAAGGTCTCGGTGCGGACCAGCTCGCTCGAGCCCGCCTTCCGGAAGAACCGCTTCACGTCGACGTCGAAGCCGGCGTACCCGTCGTTGGGGTAGCAGTCCTTGGTGCGCAGCGTGCGCGTCTTCTCTTCCGTGAAGTTGTAGCGCTCGGAGGTGCTGGTCGTGATGTCCCAGAACTTCGTGGAGTACATGCTCACGGTGACGACGCCCTGGCTCGAGACGGTGGCCGGCGTGACGTGGGCGTCGACCAGCACGCCGTACGGCGTGTCGTTCTCGAAGCGGAGGTCGACCGCGCCCCAGGCCACGGTGGCCTCGCGGCCGACGGGGTAACGGTCGATGTAGAACGAGTGGGGCTTGTGCTCGATGTCCTTGAGCCCGGCGAAGAACATCGCGTTGAAGGTCGTGGTGGCCATCTGGGAGACGCCGCCGCCGAGGTCCTCCTTGAAGATGCCGTCGCTGATGATGAAGCCTTCGGTGAAGCCGTTCTCGCGGGTGCGTTCACCGACGACGCCGTTGAGCGAGAACTCCTCACCGGGCTCGAGGATCGTGCCGTTGACGAGCTCGGCTGCCCGGCCGATGTTGATGTTGCGGTACTCGGCGTAGGGGTAGTAGGTCGTGAACGTGGAGACCCGCTCGGTGATCTCGAGCGCGCGGGCCTCCTTGGTGGTGAAGTCGGCCTCCGAGACGGTCGCCCTGACCTTCTGCTCGCGCTTGCCGGCCGGCCGGACGACCAGCTCCAGGAAGGCCTCGCTCACGTCGTCGGGCTCGTAGCTGACGCCGGGCTTCGCGGGAATCACCTGCGGCTTGCCGCCGACCAGTCGCACGGTGGCGTCGACGGGGGCGCCGTCCTTGCTGATCGCAGCGTCGACGAGCTCGATGAGGGCCTTCTCGTCGAGCTGGGGCACCAGCTCGCCACCCTTGGCGCGCATGCCGAGCACCGGGGCGAACTCGCGCGGCAGCAGCCGCACGCGGGACTCGTCGAAGACGAGGGTGACCGGCCCCGACAGGGCCGGGTTGGCGAACTCGTCGAGCGCCTCCTGGACATCGGTCTCGTCGACCGCGGGGGCTGCCGGGGACAGCGTGAGCTCGGCGGTGGCACCCTCCTGGAGGTACGCCGCCTCGAGCGCCGCGCGGGCCTCGTCGGCGTCGATCGCCTCGCCCGTCACCGCATCGGTCACCTTCACCCGGTTGCCGCGGAACTCGACGTGGCCGTTCCGGGGGACGGTGCCGACGGCGGCGATGAGCTCGTCGACGGTGTTTGTCATGGCGGCCTCGTCGACCGTCACGACGGCGTCGAGGTCGTCGCCGCCAGTGAAGTAGTCCCAGAGCCGACCGGGGTTCCAGGACTCCTCGCCGCCGGCCAGCTCCACAGAAGCGGCGTAGTCGACCGCGAGCCCGGCCTCCTCCGGAGTGACCTCCTGGGTGACGCCGTCGACACTCACGGGGATCGGGGCGTTCGACCGCTCGGAGAGCCCGGCCTCCAGGGCCAGCACGGCCTCGGCCCGGGTGCGTCCGCCGACGTCGACCCCGGCGACGGTGGTGCTGCGCGGCACCTTGTCGCCGGCAACGACGTACGCCGCGGCGTACCCGCCTCCGAGCAGCAGGACCAGCGCCAGCAGCATCAGGAGGACGACCTTGCCGCCCTCCTTCTCGCGTCCTGAGTCCGTCACCCGGTCATCTTAGGTGGGGCCCACCCTCAGGCCGGGGACCGCCGTCCGGGTCGCGGAAGGGTGACCAGCGCGAAGACGAGGACCACGAGCCCCAGCACCAGCAGGGCGTACCCCTGGGCGTTGCTCGAGATCGCGTAGTCCCCCTCCGGTCGGGCGGGCGCGACCCAGGCGACGAAACCGATCCACCCGAGCGCGAACGGGAACCGGGTGAGCCAGCCCCGGCCCACGGCGACCAGGGTCACCACGGTGGCGACCGCTCCGAGGAGGAGACCCCACCAGTGCTGGTGGACCGCGGTGGTCGCGAGGGCGGTCGCGGCGCCCGCCACCAGCAGGACGACCGCCCCCGCGACCCTCATCAGAGTCCGGCGAAGAGGTCGGTCTCGAGCCCGTCCTCGTCGAGCGGGCCCTGCTGGCCCTTGACGATCCGGTAGTACTCGATGCCCCAGGCCGTCGACCCCACGTTGTTGGACAGCGCGAAGAAGGGGCCGTCCGTGGTGATCTGGGTGGCGTGCGCGGCCAGCGCCGCCATCTTGCGGTCGACGTACTCCTGTCCGTCGACGGCGGCGGCGAGGTTGTCGTCACTGGTCACGAACGGCGGGAGCGGGCCGTCGGGGTCCATGCCCTCGAAGGAGGTGGTGTCGCCGGACTCGCGGAGCATCCGCAGCCCGGCCCGCATCCGGCTCTCCGACATGGCGCCCCAGTAGATCTTGGCGATGTCCCAGTGCTCGCCGAGGTCGCGCCTGTACGACGGAACCGCGGCAAGCTGGGCGGCGTACATCGCGACCCGGTGGGCCTGGATGTGGTCGGGGTGGCCGTAGCCGCCGAACTCGTCATAGGTGACCAGGACCTGCGGCCGGACCTCGCGGATGACCGCGACGAGGTGGGCGGCCGCCTCGGTCAGGTCCGCGTGCCAGAAGGCGTTGTCGTGCACGTCGTCGGCGGCGACCGCATGACCGTCCTCGTGCCACTTCATGCCGGAGTCGCGGTAGGTGCCGAAGCCGCCCAGGAACCGGTGGTCGGTGACGCCGAGCTCCTTCATGGCCAGCTCGAGCTCGCCCTTGCGGTGCAGGCCGAGCCCGTCCTCCTTGTCGGCGGCGAGGTGCTCGAGCTCGGGGACGAGGATCTCGCCCATCTCACCGGCCGTGCATGTCACGAGGGTGACGCCGCGGCCCTGCGCGACGTAGTTCGCCATGGTCGCGCCCTGGCCGATCGACTCGTCGTCGGGGTGGGCGTGGACCAGCAGCAGCCGCTGGTCGGGGGTCGTCGTCATGGCGCCAGCCTAGTGAGTGGTCCCGGGCCGCTTGACCCGCTTCGGCCCGTCCGGCAGCGGCAGCGGTTCGGCGGCCGCTGCCGACTCGTCGTCGAGCCAGCCTTCGTACTCGTCGACGTACATCTCGAGCACCATCTCCGGGGCGTCCGTCAGCACCGCCCACGGGTGGTCCTCGTCGTCGTCCTCCCCGGCCAGCCGCTCGCGGGCGAGCTCGGCCGCGAACCCGTCCCGCACGAGCCTCCGGACCACCGTCCGAGCGTGCTCCTCGTCGAAGAAGATGCCTCTCACGTGGACATCCTCTCCCGCAGCTCCGGCAGGAACGGCAGGTCCGGGTCCAGCCAGTCGACGTCGCCGAGCTCGTCGGCGGCCAACCACCGCACCTGGTCGTGCTCCTGCGGGATGGGGTCGCCCTCGACCAGCCGCGCGATCGCCACGGTCAGCACGTACTTCTCCCCGATCGCCGTCTGTCCCCCGAGCCAGCCGTCGACAGCGATGGTGCAGCCGAGCTCCTCGGTCACCTCGCGCACGAGGGCTTCCTCGGGGGTCTCGCCCGGCTCGACCTTGCCGCCGGGGAACTCCCACCGGCCCGCGGCCTCCGGCGGCGTCGTACGACGGGCCGCGAGCACGCGGCCGGCGTCCAGGATCGCCGCGCCCACAACTGTTGCGAGGTGGTCCATACCTGTTCGTCGCTGTCCCACGTTCTCGGTTTCGCCTCCATACTGTTGGGCAACTATCGGTCCGACCGTCCAGTTGAAGAGGATGCCGCATGAAGCAGAGCGCCCGGACCACCCTGCCCCTCGTGCTGTCGAGCGCGGTCGGGCTCTCCGCGGTCACCCTGATGTTCGTGGCCCCGACCGAGGCGGCGCCGACTCCGAGCACCTTCTCGGCAGACGTCTCCGGTGAGGTCTGGCGGGTCAACAGCCTCGACCTCGACATGTCAGGAGACCCGGTGAAGGTCGACGTGGCAATCGCTCGGGCCCGCGGGCTCCTCGCGTCTGCCGCCTCACCCGACAGAGCCCGCGCGGTCGCCCAGAATCTCGACGCCGTCCCGGCACCGTCCGGCCTGGCGAGGCTCGAGTCGATCGCCACGCAGACCCAGGACACGGCTGGCACGAGGACCGCGGCCGGTGCTGCGGGGACCATCACAGGCATCGTCGACTACACCGCCTCGACCTTGACGGCCCGCGGCCGATGGGGCGGCGACACCTCCTGCCTGGACGCCTCCTTGCCGCTGACCGCCTCGAAGTCGATCAGCCAGGGCTCCGGCATCGTCCCCTCCGCGATCCCCGAGGGCACGCCTCCGCTGCTGCCCATCCCGATCCCGACGGAGATCCCGACGGAGATCCCGACCACGCCGCCGACCGACTTCCCGACCGAGCTGCCCTCGGACCTCCCGACGCTCCCGGTCCCGGTGCCTACCTCGGAGCTGACCTCGATCCTGCCATCGGTCACCGACGTCACGACGCTCCTCCCGGTTCGCCCGGGGAGCGCGGTCGCTGCCGCCGCTGAGGGCGATGTCTCGATGGCCACGGTCGCCGCGGCGTCGGTCGAGGAGCTGACCCAGCTGCAGACCAAGCCGGGCAGCACGACCATGCGCCGCGTGTACGCCGAGACCATCGGCAAGGTCACCGACCCCAGCAAGCCGGTCGCCACCTTCTTCGGTGGTGAGGCCACGCTCCAGATGACCGGCGCTCCGAAGCTGTCGGCGTACTCCGACGGAGGCACCAACGGCAGCCAGGTCGCCTGGACCCCGCCGGTGATGACCCTGACCGTGGGTGGCACGGAGTACGAGGTGCCCAGCGGCGGCACGGCGCTCGCCCTGCCCTACAGCAAGAACCAGGACGTCGTCCTCACGGTCTCCGCCGGCAAGCTCTCCTCCGCGGAGAGCCCGCAGGGTGTGCTCGCCCAGGCCGAGGTCAGCGTGCTCGACGTCCTGATCAAGATCGGCGACACCGTCGTCCTGGACGCCGATCTGTTCCCGATGTCTGTCAAGGCAGTAGCGCCCGTCGGTGGCGTTGACTGCACCCCGGTCGCCGCGCCGGACCCGGTCAAGCCTGGCCTCACGCTCACCGGCAAGGACAACGGCAGGAAGCCCGACAAGGTCGTCGCCAAGGCGATCACCAAGGCATCGGGGGCCAGGGCGACCCTCTTCAAGGTCGTCAACGGCAAGCAGAAGAAGGTCACCTCGGGCAGGCTCGACGCCAAGGGCGACCGCGTGTTCAAGGTGAAGGACAGGAACGGCCGGAAGAAGACGACGTACGTCGTCCGGATCCTCAAGACCGACCTGACTCTCGCCGGGAAGGCCAGCAAGAAGGTCGGCTGACCACGCCCGGCTACGGTGACGCCATGGCCGAGCACGTCGAGGGCGTCCACCTCCAGCGGACCGACGAGAACGTCGACGAGATCGACGCGCTCGCCCGCGCGCTGGGCGGCCGAGCCGGGCTCGACGCGGTTCTCGACGACCTGGACCGTCAGGGGCGACGTTCCTGGGCCCCGGGGCTGGCTGTGCGCTCGGCCTTCACCTGGGACCGGGCGGACCGGCGTACGCCGCGCTGGTGGCCGCAGGGGATCTCCACGTCGGCCGACGCCGACGACAGCGAGGTCGTGGCCGGGAGGCGCGTCCTGGCCGTCACGTGGTACGCCAAGGACGACGTGGACGACCCGCTGGACGCAGGCGTGGGCGCCCGGGTCACCTTCGTCGACCTCGACACCCGCCGCTACCGGCACGTGCTCCTGGTCGTCCCGGCCCTGAGCGAGGACGGCTCGGTCACGGTGAAGCCGCTCAAGATCCATGCCGGCGGGCTCGTCTGGTGCGGTCACTACCTCCACATCGCCGCGACGGCGCGTGGCTTCGTCACCTGCCGCGTCGACGACATCCTCCGGATCCCAGACGGGCTCTCGGACGACACGCTCGACTTCTACGACTACCGCTACGTGCTGCCGGTGCGGTTCGAGCACCAGGCGCACGCCGACGACGGCCAGGCGAAGCTGCGCTACTCGTTCCTGTCCCTGGACCGGCAGGCGAACCCGCCGCAGCTGGTGGCCGGCGAGTACGGCCGCGGCTCGCAGACCAAACGGCTGGCCCACTTCGACCTCGACCCGGAGTCGATGCTGCTGGCAACGGGCGACGACGGCCTGTCCCGCCCCCTTCTGGTGCACGACGAGGGCGTCGTGCAGTCGCAGGGCGTCGTGGTGGCCGAGGGCCGCTACCACCTGACGGTCTCGCACGGACCCTGGATGCCGGGGTCGGTCTACGCCGGCGAGCCCGGCGCGTTCACCCGGCACCGCTGGGCGGCTCCGATGGGACCGGAGGACATCGCCTACTGGCCGTCCACGGACCGGCTCTGGTCGCTCAGCGAGCATCCCCGGCGGCGTTGGGTGTTCGCGATGCCCCGCCGCTACTTCGGCGGTTGAGGTGCGAAGGCGCCGCTCCGTTGGTTGAGGTGCTCCGTTGGTTGAGGTGCTCCGTTGGTTGAGGTGCGAAGGCGCTCTTGGCGCCTGAGCCTCGAAACCCAGTGACGTTGGAAGCAGCGTCGTCACGCGTGACCCGCGTCGCAGGACGTCGCAAGATTGAGAACCCCCGAGCCGGGTAAGGACTACGCGGAGCATCCACCCTGGGGAGGGTTGATCAGAAGGAGCACCACCATGGGGATCACGACCACCCCCCGCCACCGGGCCGAGCGGCCCCGGGGCATCGCCTGGCCAGAGCTGCGCCGCAGCGTCGCCCACGTGCTGGCCGGCCGTGACCTCTACGCCGACGACCTCGTCCTCCGGCAGCGCACCGTCGACGTGCTCGACGACGAGACCGTCTGGAGTGACCTGCAGCCGTCCGCTCGCGTGGCCCACCGGACCGCGTCCGTCTGACGCTGGTCGATGAGGTTGCGCTGGCAACCGTCTCGGAACCGAGCCGTCCAGACAACCGAAAAAGGCACCACCTGGATGGTGGTGCCTATGCCGGGCCGCCGGGATCTCATGCCCTAGGGTGAGACAGGCGGTCCGGACCATTCTCGCGCAGCGGCAAACAGAGAATGGCCCGGACCGCGTCTGTGTGTCCCGACGTGGTCGAACTGTGACTCAGGGGGTTGCGGGGACCAGGCCCCCGGTGGAGCTGGCTCCGGGGCAGTCAGACTGCCCCGGAGCCCTCTCCGGTGGAGCTAGGTCAGCGAACCTTACGTCCGCCCTTGCCCGGGAAGGTGCACTCGGTGGCAGCGACCTTCACGATGTACTTCGTGTACGCACGGCCGTTCCGGTCCGTGATGCCCTCGAACTTGCGGTTGCCCTGCTCGTTCATGACGTCCGTCCGGAGCAGCTTCAGACCGTTGGCCGTGTTCTTGAACAGGCGGACCGTGGCACCAGCAGTGAGGTTGATGGCACGAGCCACGACCTTGTCGTTCATGGCACCGTTGTTACGGCCCCTGACGACCAGGCTCGGGTTCACCTTCTCGCAGGGCGGGGTCACGACCTCACCCTCGACCGTGGTGGTCGCCGAGCCGGTGTTCGACGAGGCGGTCAGGCCCTCGCCGTCATCCGTGACCGACGACTGGTTCAGACGGTCAGCCTGAGCACCGAACTGGTTGGTAGCGGCGGGGACACCCGTCACGGTGACGGTGATGTCACCCTCCGCGCCCGACTGGACAGCGATGTTGATGTTCAACATGCCGTTGGCGTCGGTCTGCACGTCGCCATCCTTGAAGGAGCCCGGACCAGAGACCTGCACGTTGAGGTCGCTGAGCTTGACACCCTGGACCGGGTTGCCGAAGGCGTCGGTCACGAGGATGGTGTCGGTGAACTGCGTGGTGCCGTTCGGGACCGTAGCCGGACCCGAGACGCTGACGTTGCGAGCATCGGTAGCGATGTTCGGGCTCGTCACCGTCAGCTGCGAGGTCTCGGTGCGGTTCGCCGAGTCCACGGTGACAGTCACCAGACCAGCCGTGGTTCCGATGACCCGGTACGAGTCGAAGCCACCGAAGTTCTGGAAGTTGGAGCACGAATCCGTCACCGAGGTCGAACCCTCGGACAGGTCGGTCTCGAACGGCTCCAGGATCAGCGCACCGTTGTCCACCGAGACGGTGGTCGTCGGGTTGGCGGAGTCGCAGTTCTGGATCACGATCGCTGCGTCCTCGTCACGACCGTCGTTGTCCGCAACCGTGTCGCTCAGCGGAGCGATCTTGTTGGTGGACGGGTCGTAGCTGGGGGCACCGGTGTCCTGGCTGTTCAGGAAGGTGTTGAAGTCAGAACCCTGGCCGTTGGCGCGGTACTCGATGTAGGTGTAGTAACCCTGAATGTCGGGGCTGTTGCTGGCCTGGTCCTTGTAGTACTCGGTGTAGACGTCGTCGAAGGTAGCGCCGGGGTTCTCGGCACCGTCCTGGAAGGTGACGGAGAACTTGCCGTCCGGGCCGACCTGCGAAACCTGGAGGGTCTCGGTCGGGGCGTAGTCGTTGTTCCGCGGACCGTCGCGGCCCACCTCAACTCGACCGGTGGTCACGGGGTTGCCGAACTGGTCCACCACCGTCCCGGAGAGGGTGCAGGAGCCGCCCGTGGCGCAGAAGTACGGGTTCTGGTCGTAAACGACGTCGTCCGGCGCGGCACGCTCGAACTCGAACGTCTGATCGAAACCGTTCATGGACAGCGTGAACTGGTCGAACTCCTGAATGGTGTTGGCGTCCACCGAGATGGTGACCGAACCGTTGCCGTTGGCGTCCAGCGTCGTGCTGTAGGACGCCGTGGGCTGACCACCGTTGAAGGTCACATCGCCGAGACCGTTGACGTTGGCCTGGACGGCATTGCCGGCCTGGCCGTTAGGAGCGTCGATGTCGATCCGGATGGTGTTCTGGTCGACGCGGACGTAGGTGATGCCGCCGTCAACGCCGTCGCCGTAGCCGTCCCAGCTGTCAGCAGCCGTGACGATGTCGATGTAGTCGGGGTTGCTGAGGTTGGCCGACTGGGAGGTGCTGTTGTTCGCCGAGTCGGTCACGGTCGGGTTGCCGCACTGCTGGACGGTGTACGTGTACGAACCAGCGGTGTCGTTGTTGGTCGTGAACGTGTCCGTGCCTCGAGCGAACTCGTGCGGGTTGTCGTTGGTGAGGGGCGCCGAGTTCGTGGCGTACATCACGCCGTCGTTGGGGACGTCCGTGTCCGGACCGGTCTCGGTGAAGGTCGTCGTGCCGGGACCGCTGGAGGAGTAGCAGACGCCGTCGCCGTCGGGGAGCTGCGTGACGCGGTTGGCGGCGTCGTAGGCGGTGACGGTGTAGGTGCCACTCTCCTGGTCCGACGGCTGCGAGCTGTTGCTCGGGCCGGTCAGGTCGAGACGGGTGGCTGGGCCGGCGGTCGTGATCGACACCGTCTGCCGCGCCTCGTTGGTGTCCAACTGATTGACGGTACCCGGGCTGTTGTCGTCCTCGAAGATCCGGAACGTCGCCGTGCTGCCAACAGGGTTGGTCTCGGTGGCGATGTAGACCTTGATGAACTCGAAGGCCGGAGCGCTCGGGTCCTGCTCCACGAAGTAGTCGACGATCTCCGCGGTCTGGTCACCATTGTTCTGGCTGCCCTCTGTGGTCGACGAGGTGCTCGTCAACGACAGATCGGAGGGGGTGATGGTGCCGTCCTGGGCGCGCAGGATGACGAGAGCGCCGCCCGTGTCGCCGTTGAGGGCCGGGCCGGTGTAGGTGACGGTGAAGCTGTCACCCGTTGTTGCCTGGGCTGAGGAGGCGATGAACGGGGAGCCCGTCACCGCCAGCGCGGAGAGGGCGACTGCCGCCACCCCTCGCTTGATGCCGCTGCTATTCATGCTGTTTCCTTCCGGAGTTTCGGACGGAGACTTCCCCCGACCGGTATGAGGCCCCGAGGACCTCGAGATCGCGCGCAGCGAAGTCACACCGCCGCACAAGAGGTGACAGTAGGGGGTCGTCCGGACCACTGACCGGTTGTTGCGTGTTGGAGGATTTTCTGCAATAAATGTCACCTACGCCACACCTGTGCGTCGGGGGATCGCGGAAGGCCGGTTGCGGCAGTGACGGATGGGACTGAGGAGACACCGCGACGACGCGGTCGACCCCAACGGCTCCCCGAGGACTCCACGTCCATGGCGGCCCATCACGTCTCCTGCGAGGCGCGGGTCGCCTGGTTGCTCGCCACGTCGCGCCTGCTCCACCCGGATCCGGAGTTCACCCACCGCGACCAGTTCGTCGCCGCGCTCCAGGAGCGGGGGGTCACCGTCGACAACACCCGGATCTCCCGCTGGGAGTCCGGGGCCGTGCCCGTGCCCGAGCCGGTCATCCACGCCTACGAGGACGTCCTCGGCCTGGGCCACGGCACCCTGACCACCGTGGTCGCCGGTCTCCGACGGATGCTCGGGAGCGGACCCGTGCACCCCGCGCCGGACGTCCTGTTCCGCGAGTCCGCCGACGTCGACCAGCTGCTCGACCTCGTCACCAGCAGGCGCAGCCACGGAGCCCACTGGCAGCGGCTGGCCGGCGAGCTGACCCGGCACGACCGCGTCTTCCTCCGCCAGAAGGAGTGGGCCAAGCTCGCCAACCGGCTCGTCGTCGAGCTCAGCCGGTCGACCGGCCTGGGCTACGTACGCCGTTACGAAGCGGCCGCGACCCTGATCCGGCACCCGTCCGCGCAGCGCCACCTGTCCCGCGCCCTGGGCAGCTTCGTGATGAACCCCGACACCCAGGTCGTGGCACCGGTGCTCAACCTGCTGGCCGAGGTCGATGACCCGGGCGTCGCCGACCTCGTCCTGCGCATGCTCTCCGGTGAGAGCCGAGCCCTGCGCCGTGCCGCGTCCTCGGTCGCGGCGGAGAAGCTGCGGCTCGGGCACTTCACGGAGGCGGAACTCGAGCGCATCGAGACGTTTGCGACTCACGCCATCAGTCGCGGCGAGCCTCTTGACGGCGGGCTCGATGCGTTCGACCTCACGATCCAGCTGCCCAGCGGCTCCTTCGCCAGGGTCACGGAGACGGTCACCGACCGTCGCGTCCAGGCTCAGCTCGGCCGGGCCCGGAACATGGGTGAGCTCATCACCCGTCAACAGGCGGCGGCCGTGGTCGCCGACCTCGGCGCCGCCATCCAGGCAGACGTGGACACGCGTCGGCACCCCGAGCCCGACCTGCTGCTCCGTCGCCTCGTCCGCGAGGCCCTCTTCCACACCCACAAGCAACGACGGCACCAGGCTGCGCTCGTGCTCGCCGCGAGTCCCTACCGATCAGCCGTCTCCCGGCAGTGCCACCTCCTCACCGGTGGCTCCAACTACTTCCTCGCCGCGCGGGCGTGGACGGTGTTGATGCGGGTCGGCCACGCCGCAAGGCGCTCCGAGATCCTGCTGCGGTCCCTGGCCGAGCCGCGGCCGACGCTGCAGTCACGGGCACTCGTGAACCTGGGCCTCAGCACCGAGAAGATTCACTCGGGTGAGGCGAAGGCGATCCTGGCCCAGCTCACCCCCGACTCACGGAGCTCGGTGAAGCACGGCGCTCTGTTCGCCCTCGGCATGGCCGGCGCACCCGAGCTCAAGATCCTGGCCGAGCACGAGTCGGGTTGGTTCCGGCGTACGGCGTCCTGGTGGATCGAGCAGGGGCCGGCGATCCACGAACCGGCGGTTCCGGGATAGGCCCGCCGTTGGTTGAGGCCCTGCGTCCGTACAGGGGTTTCGAGGCTTCAGGCGCTAGCGCGCCTTCGCACCTCAACCACCGACGTTGGTTGAGGTGTGAGGAGCGTCAGCGACGAGCCTCGAAACCCCGTGAGATGGGCAGGGCGGCGGGCCACGAATCGTCCGTGCCGGGGTAGTCCACAAGCCCTGCCTTCCCCTCCGGGGTTTCGAGACGCTCGCTGCGCTCGCTCCTCAACCAACGGTCATCATCAGTGTCGGCGGGGACGTCTAGCGTGTGTTCATGGCGATCGATCCCACCCTTCCGGCTCACCCGGTGCTGGCCTGCGCCACGGTGATCGGGGATGTGCTGGACGCGGTTGCGGACGTGGATCCGATGTACATGACCAGCCACCAGAAGGCCCAGGCACTCCGCGAGCTCTCCGTCGCGGGTGAGCGGCTGCGGGGGCTGACCCTGCGGGTGCTGGCGGGTGCCGACGACGTCGCGCTCGACCACGGCGCCCGGTCCGCCGCAGCGTGGCTGGCCCACGAGACCAGGTCTGACATCGGCCCCGCCCTGGGTGCCGGCCGCCTCGCCGAGGCCCTGGACGGCCGGTGGACCCAGGTCCGCGACGGCCTGTGTGAGGGCCGTGTCACCGAACCCCAGGCACACGTCATCGTCCACGCACTCGACGAGCTCCCGACCGACCTCGACCCCGGGCTGAAGGAGAAAGCGGAGGCCCACCTGGTCACCGAGGCCGCCCACTTCGACCCCCGCCGCCTGCGCATCCTGGGCCGCAAGGTCCTCGAGGTCATCGCCCCCGACCTCGCCGCACGCCACGAACAAGCCGTGCTGGAACGCGAGGAAGCCCTCGCTGCCCGGCAGACCTCGCTCACCTTCCGACGCCGCGGAGACGGCACCACCGACGTCCACGCCCGACTCTCCGACGCGGTGGCCGCCCGGCTGCGGACCTACCTGGAGGCCTACACCGCACCGAGGCGGTCACACCTCGAGGACACGATCGCCCGCACCGACCCCGCCACCGGACGGGTCCTGCCCCAGTCGGTGCTGTTCGGGCACGCGTTCGGCGCCATGCTCGAGGCGATCCCCACCGACGAGCTCCCCGTCCACGGCGGCACCGCGACCCAGGTCGTGGTCACCATCGACCACGACACGCTGCGCACCCAGCTCGGCACCGCCGGCCTCGACACCGGCGACCTCGTGTCGGTCGCCCAGGCGATGCGGCTGACCTGCACCGCCCGGATCCTGCCCGTGGTCCTCGACAGCCAGGGTCAGCCACTGTTCCTCGGCCGAGCCAAGAGGCTCTTCACCCCCGGCCAACGCATCGCCATGGGCATCCGGGACAAATCGCCATGGGCATCCGGGACAAGGAGTGCCGAGCCCACGGCTGCACGATCCCCGCAGCGTGGACCGAGGCCCACCACCTCCACCAGTGGACCCACGGCGGGAAGACCGACCTCGACGACGGCATCCTGCTCTGCCCCTGGCACCACCACCGCGCCCACGACCCGGCGTACTCAACCGAACGCATGCCCAACGGCGACCTCCGCTACCACCGACGCAGATAGGCCCTGCCTTCACTTCTGGGGTTTCGAGGTTCGGCGCTGACGCGCCTCACACCTCAACCAACGGCGGGACCTCTCGGCGCTGACGCGCTTCACACCTCAACCAACCGGTCACGGTCGCGGCTGGCGGGCGAGCTGGCGGCTCTGGGCGACCAGACGGCCGGCGGAGTCCCAGACCTCGCAGTCCTCCTCGAACATGCCACCCGCCATGTTGCGGGTCGCGTGCCGCACCTTCAGCCAGCCCGGAGCCGGTCGCGCGCGCACGTGCGCGGAGAGTTCTAGTGTCGGCGCCCAGCCGAGCATCCCCAGGTCGAAGGTCACCGGCGGCAGCGCGTCCACGACCATCAGCAGCTCGATCGGGTCCGGCTCACGTCCGTCGACGAGTCGGAACCACGCCTGCAGCGCGCCCTGGCCGCTGGGCTCCCCCACCGCCCATCCGATGTACGCCGGGTCGAACCGCATGTCGAACCGGTCCATCAGCGGAGCGATCGCGCGGATCTCCGGTGGAGCCATGGTGTTGGGCACGCACTCGTCGGGCGGCGGCATGACGGGCTCGACGGCGGTCGTGCCGACGTCGCCCGGCAGCGAGCCGAGGTCGCCGTACGTCGCCAGCGTGGTGATCTTCGTGGTGCCGTCCTGGACCAGGTCCGCCGCGACCGTGGTTACGCTGCCCCCCTCGCGGAGCACCCGCACGGTCACCTGGGCGGGTCCTGGGGTCGAGGCCGCCAGGTAGTAGGGGGTGACCGCCAGCGGGTCGGGCTTGTCGGGAAGCGAGGCCCGGATCGCGTTGCCGATCACGGCCAGCAGGTAGCCGCCGTTCACTCCCCCGCCGACAACCCAGCCGTCGGAGAGGTCGGCCTTGAACTCGCCGTCGGCGACGGCCTCGACCCGGATCTGCTCGTCGAACTCATAGGTCCCGTCCGATGGATAGGTCCCGTCCGATGGATGCACGGCGTCAGGCTAGCGAGGGGTCAGCGATGAGTCGCCGGGTAGCCCCGCACCGTGACGGCCAGGGTGAGGAGTCGTCCGGTCGTCCCGCAGGCAAAAAGGGACGACGCGGTCGCGGGTCACTGCGACCTGTCAGACCAGGAACTAGTCTGCAGTCGTGCTTGCGTCCCGGACGACAGTCCGTCTCCTCGCGAGTGTCGTGCTCGGGGGAGCGCTGCTCGTCCACCTCCTGCGCCCGAACGAACCGTGGTTCACCGGGACCTACCTGGGCGTCCTGGGCGCCGCGGCCGCGGTGGCGGCGGTCGGCGCGCTCCGGGCTCCGCCGGGCCGGCGGCTCATTCCCGGGCTGATCGCCGCCGGGATCACCGCCAACGCGGTGGGCGACGTCGTCTGGTACAGCATCGGCTGGAACGGCGGCGAGCCGAACACCTCGGTGGCGGACCTCGCCTGGTTCGCCAGCTACCTGCTCCTGGCCACTGCCCTCTGGATCACCCTGCTCCGGTCGCAGGGCCGCAACCGAGGCACCACCGAGACCGTCATCGACGCCCTCACCATCATGACGGTCAGCGTCGCCGTCATCTGGAGCGTCTCCATCGACGCGATCGTCGCCGACTCCTCGGTCTCGACGTTCAGCCGCGCGGTGTGGGCGGCGTACCCGGTGGCCGACGCGATCCTGCTGGCGCTCGTGGTGCGCGTGCTGAGCGACCGCCGCGCCCGCGCGGTCATCGACGGCTGGTTCGCCCTCGGCGTCTGCTGCTGGCTGGCGTCCGACCTGGGTTACCTGCTGTTCACCGTCGAGGGCGCGGTCGAGCTCTGGACGGATGCCGGATGGATGCTCGGCGCGGCGCTGATGGCCAGCTCCACCTGGCGCCGCAGCCCCGACATCGTCCCGTCGGGCCCGACCCAGCAGGGCAGCTCCCTCGGCCGGCTCGGCATCGCCACGCTCCCCCTCCTGGTCCCGCCGGGCCTCGAGCTGCTCGCGCACCTACAGGGGCGGCCGCTCCGCCCGGTGCAGATGGCCGTGGCCATGGGAGTGCTCATCGTCCTCACCTTCGTCCGTACGGCGCGGCTGCTGGCCGCCGAGGCACTCACCCGACGTGACCTCGCCGTCGCCCGCGACGCCGCGCTCGACGGGTCGCGGGCCAAGTCGGCGTTCCTCGCCACCATGAGCCACGAGATCCGCACGCCCATGAACGGCGTGATCGGGCTGACCGGCCTGCTGCTCACCACCGAGCTCGACCAACGACAGCGGCAGTACGCCGAGGGCGTCCGCGGGGCGGGCGAGGCACTGCTCGCGATCATCAACGACATCCTCGACTTCTCGAAGGTCGAGGCCGGACGTCTCGAGCTGGAGACCGTCGACTTCAACCTGGTCCACGTGGTCGAGGAGGCCGCGGAGCTGGTCTCGACCGCAGCCCAGCGCAAGGACCTGGAGCTGCTCGCGTACTGCTCCCCCGAGCTCCCGCTCGGGCTGCGGGGTGATCCGTCACGGCTCCGCCAGGTGCTGCTCAACCTCGCGGCCAACGCGGTGAAGTTCACCGAGGACGGCGAGGTCTGCATCCGGGCCCAGCTCGAGGACCGCACGACCGACGGTCTGGTGGTCCGGTTCGAGGTGAAGGACACGGGCATCGGGATCGACCCCGCCGACCAGGAACGGCTGTTCGACCCCTTCTCCCAGGCCGACTCGTCCACCACCCGTCGGTTCGGCGGCACCGGGCTCGGCCTCGCGATCTGCCACCAGCTCGTGACCGCCATGGAGGGCACCATCGGCATCGACAGCGCGGTCGGGTCGGGCAGCACGTTCTGGTTCACGCTGCCCCTGGCGCTGGCGCACGACCCGACCGTCACACCGGCCAGGCCTGCCGGACTGGCCGGCCTCCGGGTGCTCGTGGTCGACGACAACGCGACGAACCGGCTGATCCTGAGCGAGCAGCTCGGCGCCTGGGGCATGGCCCCCGAGGTCGTCGAGGACGCCGCGACCGGCCTGGCGACGCTGCGGGCGGCCGCCCGCGAGGAGCAGCCCTTCGCCCTCGTCCTGCTCGACCTCTGCATGCCCGAGATGGACGGACTCGAGCTCGCGCGCCGCGTGACCGCCGACCCCGACCTCACCGGCACTCCCCTGGTCCTGCTCACCTCGGGACCCGACATCAGCCAGGTCGATGCCTTTGAGGCCGGCATCGGGGCACGCCTGACCAAGCCCGTCCACCTGTCCCAGCTGCACACGTCCCTGCACGACGTGTGGTCCACCCGGGTCACCACCCTGACGCCCCCGGAGGTCGTGCCCGTGGAGGGCGCCCCCCGCGGTCACGTGCTCGTCGTCGAGGACAGCTCCACCAACCAGCTGGTCGCGGTGGGCATCCTCGAGCACCTCGGGTTCACCGCCGAGCTGGCGGCCGACGGACACGAGGCCCTCGACGCGCTCGATCGACGCCGCTTCGACGCCGTTCTGATGGACTGCCAGATGCCCGGGATGGACGGCTACGAGGCCACCCGCGAGCTGCGGCGACGGGAGGGCTCTGGACGGCGGACCCCGGTGATTGCGATGACCGCGGGCGTCCTCGAGGAGGAGCGCAGGCGATGCACGGAGGCTGGCATGGATGACTTCGTGCCCAAGCCGATCAGTCCGGGCGTGCTGGACGAGACCCTGGCCCGCTTCCTGTCGCCATCTGCTTCCTGACCCCGCGCCCTGTAGCCGTCACACCCTGACCTTGAAGGTCAGCTTAGGGCGCGGGAGCTCAGCCAGCATCGGCTCCACTGCGGCCGCGATCTCGTCGGGCCGGGGCCTGTCGCGAGGTTCGAGCTCCAGGGTCGAGCGGATGATGTCGGCGACGGGTCGCGGCACTCGGCTGGACAGCGCTGCGCTCGAGGCGGTCAGTTGCGGGTACCTGACAGCTGGGGCGGAGGCACTCGCGCCGGTCGGAAAGGCTCGTTGACCGGACACCGCTTCGAACAAGGTGGCGCCCAGCCCCCAGACATCACTTGCGAACCCCGGTGCATGATCTCCCTCGGGGTTCACTTGCTCGGGACTCATGAAGGCATCGGTCCCCACCTGGACCCGCAGCTGCCCAGCAGCCTCCGCTGAGCGTGCCACGGAGAGGTCGATGAGACGCGCCGGCGCTCCCATGATGATGTTGGACGGCTTGACGTCAAGATGCACCACGCCGAGTCGACGAAAATAGTGCAACGCGGCGGCTAGGTCGATGATCAAGGGGAGGTACTGCTGCGGCTGCAGCGCACCGTGCTTCCGGATCAGCGTCGACAGGCGGGGCCCCTCGACGTGCTCGAGCACGACGTGTGGTCGCTCACCGTCGACCTCTGATCTGAGGATGCGCACGACGCCGGGGTGGTTGATCGTCCGCAGCATGTCCACCTCGCGGCTCAACGCGCGCAGGCTGGACTCCTCCTCGACGAGCGCGGGTCGCAAGATCTTGACCACGACTGGCGAGTAGGTGATCTCGTCGAACGCGAGATAGGCCTCGAAAGAATCGCCCCCACCGAGCAACCGGACCGCAGTCAGCTCGGGAGCGAGAGCGTCGCCCTCACGAAGCTCCCACGACGTGCCAGTGGACATGCCTAGCCCTTCTAGGAGATGACCCGGTGGCGACGGACCACCGTCCGTCCCCACCGGGTCATCATCAACGTGCTGTGTGGATCAGGAGCCGTCCGCACGGAAGCGACGGGTGACAACGGCCCCGGCCGTGAGCAGTGCACCGGCGAGAGCCAGCCACAGCTGCCAGGCAGAACGCATCCACTCCGGCCCCGTCGCACCAGCGTCGACAGCGTGCGGCACTGATGCCTGGGCACCCTGCACACCGGCAACCGCGCCGCCGGCCGACGCGGAACTGCTGGACGCGCCTGAGTTCTGCTGCGCCTGGGCACCAAGGACCTCGGTGTCGTCGTCGCCGGCGCCGTCATTGCCGTTCCCGGTGCCAGTGCCGGCGCCGTCCGCATTGTCGTCGCCCTCACCGGTGTCGTCGCCCTCACCGGTGTCGTCGCCCTCACCGGTGTCGTCGCCCTCACCGGTGTCGTCGCCCTCACCGGTG
>JBKJUE010000109.1:0-12063 GCA_046590395.1 Nocardioides sp. | reverse complement strand
CACGTCGGCGAGCTGCTCGACGGTGTCGATGCCGCGCAGGCCGAGGTGGTCGGGCTGCACGTTGAGCACGACGGCGACGTCGTTGCGCTCGTAGCCCAGGCCCTCGCGCAGGATGCCGCCACGAGCCACCTCGAAGACCGCGAAGTCGACGCGCGGGTTCTGCAGCACCATCCGGGCGCTGCGGGGACCCGACGCGTCGGCGCGGATCAGCAGGCGCTCGTCGATGACCACGCCGTCGGTCGAGGTCATCCCGACCTTGCGACCCATGCCCTTGAAGATGTGGCTGATCATCCGGCTGGTGGTGGTCTTGCCGTTGGTGCCGGTCACGGCCACGATCGGGATGCGGCTCGGGGCGCCCGGCGGGAAGAGCATGTCGACGACCGGCTTGGCGATGAACTGGGGCTCGCCGATGGTCGGGTGGGTGTGCATCCGGAAGCCGGGCGCGGCGTTGATCTCGCAGATCGCACCGCCGGCCTCGCGCACGGGCTCGGTGATGTCGGGGCAGATGAAGTCGATGCCGGCGATGTCGAGCCCGACCATCCGGGCTGCCTCCTCGGCGATCTCGACGTTCTCCGGGTGCGCCTCGAACGTCCGGTCGATCGAGATGCCACCGGTCGACATGTTGCCGGTGAGGGCGAGCTTCACCATCACCCCGTCGGACGGCACGTCGGTCATCTCGAGGCCCTGCTCGCTGACCAGCTGCACGGCGGCGTCGTCGACCTTGATCCGGGTGAGCACCTTCTCGTGCCCGACGCCGCGGCGCGGGTCGGCGTTCGCGGTGTCGACCAGCTGCTCGACGGTGCTGACGCCGTCACCGGTCACCGAGGCGGGAACCCGCTCGGCGATCGCCGCCATCCGGCCGTCGATGATCAGGCACCGGTAGTCCTTGCCGATGACCAGCGACTCCACGATGATCCAGCCGCGCCGGGACTCGCGCTTGGCGATCTCGAAGGCCTCGCGGACCTCGTCCTCGTTCTGCAGGTCCAGGCAGACCCCGCGCCCGTGGTTGCCGTCGAGCGGCTTGACCACCACCGGGTAGCCGATCTTGTTGGCGGCCCGAACGCACTGGTCCGCCGTACGCACGGAGTCCTGCTTCGGCACGGGCAGGCCGGCCGCACCGAGCAGCCGGGTGGTGAGGTCCTTGTCGGAGGCGATGTCGACCGCGATGGAGCTGGTCTCCGACGTCATCGTGGCGCGGATCCGCTTGGCGTGCACGCCCTGGCCGAGCTGGACGAGGGAGTGCTGGTTGAGCCGGATCCACGGGATGTCGCGCGAGACCGCCTCGTCCAGGATCGCCTGGGTGGACGGCCCGAACGCCGTCCGCTCGGCGCGGAGGATGAAGGACTCCAGCTCGCTGTCCCAGTCGAGCTCCGGGTCGGCCTCGACCAGGTGGTTGACGAGCCTGACGGCGAGCTTCCCGGCGGCCAGGCCGACCTGCTCGTCGACGTACCCGAAGATCACGTTGTAGACGCCCGGGCGGCCCTTGACCTGGCGGGTCTTCCCGCGGCGGATGTCGTGGCCGACCACCTGCTGGAGAGCGAGCGCGCAGTGCTCGGCGACGTGGCCGAGCCAGGTGCCCTCGTTGAGTCGCTCGACGAAGCCACCGCGACGGCCGCGCGAGCAGGAGTGCTCCCGCAGGCCGGGGAGCATCTGCAGCAGGTTGTCGGTGAAGCCGGGCAGCGAGCTCGTGGGGAACTGCTCAAGCGAACCCAGGTCCACCACCAGGTGGACCGACCGGTCGTAGGACCAGATGTTGGCCCCGCGGTAGACCCGCGTCTCGAGGATCTGGAGGTCGGGGGTGGGGCGTTCGGTCATCAGGAGGCTCCGTCCTGGTCGAGGTTCTGGTCAGCTGCCTGGGGCGTCTTGCGGGATCGGGCCAGCCGCCTTCGGAGCACCGAGGGGGAGGCGTCGGCGGCGGCGATGTCGCGGGCGAGCTGACGCAGGTCGTTGCCGACCTCCGCGATCTCGGCCGCCTCGTCGGGGTGCACGGTGGCTTCCTGCGGCACGAGCGTCCGGGTGGTGAGGTCGAAGACCGCTCCGTGGGGGAGGACGTGCAGGGTGACACCGCTGGCCAGCAAAGGGGTCGAGCGCTTGGCCTCGTAGGCGTTGGTGACGATCCGGGCCGGGTCGAAGATGGCGACCGCGCCCTTGCCGACGACCCGGAGCAGTTCGTGGCCGTCGACCTCCTCGACGACGGCGGCGGTGTCCTCGTCGACGCCGATCCCGAGCAGCGAGGGGGACTGGCTGACGATCATCAGCAACCGGCCGTACCGGTTGCGCTGGTCGAAGTGCTGGTCGATGACCGACGACTGGAGCAGGCCCAGCCCCGCGGCCACCTGGGTCATCCGCTGCTTGGGGGTGGAGCCGGGGCCACCGAAGGCCACCATGTGGGACGACTGGATGCTGGCACCGGCGGAGGTGCCCGCGATCACCGTGCCGCTCCGGCGCGCCTCCACCAGGGCATCACCGAACGGCGTCCCGCAGATCACCGCCGACAGCTTGAGCTGGTTGCCGCCGGTCATGAAGACGCCGGTCGCCTTGCCCAGCTCGGCCACCAGGTCGGGGTCGTGGGCGTCCTCGCGGCTCTCCGGGCGCACCGAGACCACCTCGGCGGCACCGAGCTTGCGGAACAGCGCGTCGTACACGTCGACGACCTCGGGCCCCAGCGACGACGCCGTCGCGATCACCGCGATCCGGGCGTGCTCGCCACCGGACGCTGCCACGAACTCCGTGAGGATCGTGCGCTTGCGGAGCTTGTCCTCGGCGCCGCCGATGATCATGAGGGGTCCAGATGGCATAGGGGCGAGGCTAACGGTTGTGCCAGAGTTGCCATGTGGAGGACCACTCTCGACGCATCGTCGTCATCCGGCACGCCAAGGCCGAGCAGCCCGGCCCGACCGACTTCGAGCGCGCGCTCGCCGACCGTGGCCGGGTGGACGCGGCCGCGCTGGGAGCCTGGCTGCGCGCCGAGGGTGTCGTCGCCGACCACGCGCTGGTCTCGGCGGCGCTGCGCACCCGACAGACGTGGACGGCGATCGCGGACGCCGCGCGCTGGGACGTGGAGCCGGTGCTGGACGACGGCCTCTACGCCGCCGGGCCCGAGACGGCCCTCGACATCCTGCGCGGAGCCCCCGACGGCAGCCGCACGCTGGTGCTGATCGGCCACAACCCGACCGTGGCCTTCCTCGCACAGCTGCTGGACGACGGCGGGGGCGACCAGGCCGCCGGCAACGAGATGGCGCTGGGCTACCCGACCTGTGCTGCGACCGTCCTGACGTACGACGGAGCCTGGGCGGACCTCGGCGAACAGTCAGCCCAGGTGCTCGCGTTCCACGTCGGACGCGGCGACTGACCCTCGGACCGGTCGCTCAGACGGGTGGGGCCGGGGTCACGATGCCCGCCTCGGCGTCCGCGGCCTCGATCTCCTCGCGGGAGATCCCGAGGAGGTACATGATCGCGTCGAGGTACGGCACGTTGACCGAGGTGTCGGCGGCGTCGCGGACCACGGCCTTCGCGTTGTAGGCGATCCCGAGGCCGGCGGCGTTGAGCATGTCGAGGTCGTTCGCGCCGTCGCCGATGGCGATCGTCGACGCCTCGGGGACGCCCACCTCGGCGGCGAACTGCCGGAGGGCCGCTGCCTTGCCGGCCCGGTCGACGACGTCGCCCACGATCCGGCCGGTCAGCAGCCCGTCGGCGATCTCGAGCTCGTTGGCGCGAGCGAAGTGGATGCCCAGGTCGGCGGCGAGCCGGTCGGTGATCTGGCTGAAGCCCCCCGAGACGATCGCGAACCGGTAGCCGAGCCGGCGCAGCACCCGCACCATCGTCCGGGCGCCGGGAGCGAGCTGGATGGCGTCGTACACCTCGTCGAGGGCGGTCGCGGGGACCCCGGCCAGCAGCGCCACCCGCTCGCGGAGCGCCTGCTCGAAGTCGAGGTCGCCGCTCATCGCGGCCGCGGTGATCCGGGCGACCTGGTCCTCGTGGCCGGCATACGCCGCAAGCATCTCGATCACCTCGCCCTGGATGAGTGTGGAGTCGACGTCCATGACGATGAGGCGCATGCCCCGGCGCATCAGGTTGGCCGGCTGGACCGCGATGTCGATGCCCTGGGTGGCGGCCTCGAGGGCCAGCATCGTCCGCAGGGCCTCCGGGTCGGCGCCCGACACGTGCAGGTCGATGGCGGTGACCGGGTAGCGCGCCATCCGCTCGATCCGGTCGATGTTGGCGCCGCTGTCGGCGATGCGGCCGGCGACGGCGGCCATGCTGGTCGCTCGCAGCGGGCTGCCGATCACCGTGACGTGGGCGCGACCGATCTTGCGCGGCTTGTTGTCACCGACACCCCGGTCGACGTCGACGGTCATGCCGAGGGCCTGTCCGGTCTCGAGGACGGCCTCGCGGAGCTTCTTCCAGTCCCGGGGGGCCGTGACCAGGACGCCCAGCACCAGACGCCGGCGGAGCACGATCTGCTCGATGTCGAGCACCTCGACGCCCGCCTGCGACAGCGTGGCGAAGATCGCCGAGGTGACGCCCGGCCGGTCCTTGCCGGTCAGCGTGATGAGCAGGGTCTTCGGGGCGTCGTCGTCCATCGGGACGAGGCTATCCGGGTCGGACGTCCGCTTCGTGACCTGTCCGTGGTTGACCCGGCCCCCGGCCTGATCAGGGCTCGGGCCAGGCCTCCGGGGAGCAGGCAGCGACGAGTGCCCGGCGGCCGGCCCGGTCGATGGGCCGCAGCGCGAGCCGCCGGCTCTCCGCCTCGACGGCGGTGACGGCACCGCCGTCGTCATCGAGGGCGAGCTCGACGATCGCCATCGCCTGAAGGCCACGAGCGGCCAGGTCGAGGCACCGGCCGGGGATGCCCGGGGGCGCGGCCAGCGGCGGCGGCTTCCGGAGGGAGATCAGCTCGTCGGCCACCTCCGGGCGCCAGCGGGCCACGTCGAGGGCGGCGAGCGCGGCGGCGGACTCGAGGAGGGCCCGACGCAGCTCGCGGTCGGCCTCGCCCACGTCGGGCAACGGACGCCGCGAGGCGGGGGAGACCTCCCAGATGACGGCCGCGCCGACCCGGGTCGGCACCAGACCGAGGTCGCACCCGCTCACCACGACGGCCTCGCCGGCGTCCAGGGCGGCCGCGTTGAAGGCTGGCGGCCCACCGAGGCCCACGGGGTCGCCGGGGGTCGGGGCCGCGAACCCGAACCCGGTCGCCCCGGCCCGGCGCAGGGCAGCCAGCCCGGCCAGCAGGGTGACGGTCCCGTCCTCACCCGGCAGGCTCGCGACGGCGTGCGTGGCGTCGTCACCGAGGACCGCGTCGAGCACCAGGTCAGGGACCGCGTCGCCTCGCAACCACGCGGTTCCCCACCAGGCGAGCACGGCGGACACGGGCAGCGGGGAGGTCACGGCGGCCGAGGATACGCGGCGGCTAGGGTGGCGCTCATGTCAGCCGTGCTCGAGTTCGCCGACGTCACCGTGCGGCGTGGGCAGGCGACGTTGCTGGACGAGATCTCCTGGACCGTCGAGGAGGATGAGCGCTGGGTGGTCCTGGGGCCGAACGGCGCCGGCAAGACCACGCTCCTCCAGGTCGCCTCCGCCCAGATCCACCCCACCTCGGGGGTGGCCGGGATCCTCGAGGAGGTCCTCGGCACCGTCGACGTGTTCGACCTGCGGCCCCGGATCGGCATCACCAGTGCCTCGCTCGCCGAGCGGATCCCGCGCCACGAGCTCGTGCACGACGTGGTCGTGTCCGCGTCGTACGGCGTGCTGGGCCGCTGGCGCGAGGCGTACGACGACCTCGACCACGACCGGGCCCACGACCTGCTCGTGGAGGTCGGGGTCAAGCACCTCGCGCAGCGCACCTTCGGCACCCTCAGCGAGGGCGAGCGCAAGCGGGTCCAGATCGCGCGCTCCCTGATGACCGACCCGGAGCTGCTGCTGCTCGACGAGCCGGCGGCCGGGCTCGACCTCGGCGGCCGCGAGGACCTCGTCTCGACGCTCACGGTGCTCGCCAACGACCCAGACTCGCCGGCCACCGTGCTGGTCTCCCACCATGTCGAGGAGATACCGCCGGGCTTCACGCACGCCCTGCTCCTGCGCGAGGGGCGCGTGGTCGCCGCGGGCCCGATGGACGAGGTCGTCACCGAGCAGCATCTCTCGGCGACCTTCGGGATGCCGCTGGTCCTCAGCCACGAGGCCGGCCGCTACGCCGCGCGACGGCGTTCCCGACGACACGCGGGCTAGGGTTTTGTCATGGACTGGTTGCAGGATCACTTGTGGCAGGTGTGGCTCGGCATCGCGTTCATGCTGGGCGTGGCCGAGATGTTCAGCCTCGACCTGGTCCTGATCATGCTGGCGGCCGGGGCCCTGGTCGGCATGGTGACCGCCGCGCTCGACGCGCCCGTGGCCGTGCAGCTGCTCGCCGCGGCCGGCACCTCGGTGGCGATGCTCGGCCTGGTCCGGCCGGGTCTCGCCAAGCGTCTCCAGGGCGGCCCCGACCTCCAGCTCGGCCACGGCAAGCTAGTGGGCAGGCAGGGCCTCGTGACCGAGACCATCACCTCGCTCAGTCCCGGGCGGGTGCGTCTGGGTGGCGACGTCTGGTCCGCCGAGCCGTACGACGAGTCGTTGACCATCGAGGCGGGGGAGACGGTCGAGGTGCTCGAGATCCGCGGTGCCACGGCCTACGTCCACCCGATGCCCCAGCTCGACCCCTGACCCACTCCCTCCAACCCGAGAGGAGCCCGTGATGACGGTCTTCCTGATCCTGATCGCGCTGCTGTTCCTGTTCGTGATCGTGCTGCTGGCCAAGACGGTGCGGATCGTGCCGCAGGCGCGGGCCGGCATCGTCGAGCGGTTCGGCAAGTACAAAGGCACCCTGCCCGCCGGTCTCAACATCGTCGTGCCGTTCATCGACAAGGTGCGCTACATGATCGACCTGCGCGAGCAGGTCGTGTCGTTCCCGCCGCAGCCGGTGATCACCGAGGACAACCTGGTGGTCTCGATCGACACCGTCATCTACTTCCAGGTCACCGACCCGGTGTCGGCGACCTACGAGATCGCCAACTACATCCAGGCCGTCGAACAGCTCACCATGACCACGCTCCGCAACATCGTCGGTGGCATGGACCTCGAGGAGACCCTGACCAGCCGCGACGCGATCAACAGCCGTCTGCGTGGCGTGCTCGACGAGGCCACCGGCAAGTGGGGCATCCGGGTCAACCGGGTCGAGCTCAAGGGCATCGACCCGCCGCCGTCGATCAAGGACTCGATGGAGAAGCAGATGCGCGCCGACCGCGAGAAGCGCGCCGTCATCCTCACCGCGGAGGGCCAGCGGCAGGCTGCCATCCTCACCGCCGAGGGTTCCAAGCAGTCAGCGATCCTCACCGCCGAGGGTGACCGCGAGTCGCAGATCCTCCGCGCCCAGGCCGACCGCGAGGCGCAGATCCTGCGCGCCCAGGGTGAGGGCCAGGCCATCCAGACGGTCTTCCAGGCCATCCACGACGGTCGCCCCGACCAGTCGCTGCTGGCCTACCAGTACCTCCAGATGATGCCGAAGATCGCGGAGGGCGACGCCAACAAGGTCTGGATCGTCCCCAGCGAGATCGGCAAGGCCCTCGAGGGCCTGGGCTCGACGATGACCGACCTGGCCGGCATCCCCAAGGAGGTCGACGGTCCGCGCACTCGCGTCGACATGGGACCGAGGGAGCCGCAGCTCCAAGGCTCCCAGGCCCAGAGCGACGAGCTCGCCCGGACGCAGGCGTCCGTCGAGCAGGCGATCGCCGAGGCGCGTGACGCCGCCAACCCGGGCAAGGGCAAGGCGATAGCCGCCGACCTTCCCGAGGAGACTGCGCCGGAGGCACCGGAGGCTCCGCCGGCCCAGTGACGGGGCTGGAGATCGCCGCGATCCTGCTGGCAGGGGTCGCGGCCGGGACCATCAACACCGTGGTGGGCTCGGGCACGTTGATAACGTTCCCGACCCTGCTGGCGCTCGGGGTCCCCCCGGTCACCGCCAACGTCTCCAACACCGTTGGACTGGTGCCGGGCAGCGTGTCCGGCACCATCGGCTACCGGCGCGAGCTGGTCGGTCAGCGGAGCCGGCTGCTCAAGCTCGGGACGGCGTCCGTCCTGGGCGGCGTCGCCGGCGCCGTGCTGCTGCTCGTGCTGCCCTCGTCCGCGTTCGACACCATCGTCCCGGTCCTGATCGGTACCGGCGTCCTGCTGGTGGTCCTCGGGCCGGCCATCAGCCGCCGAGTGGCGGCGCGGGCCGAGGCTCGCGGCGGCCTTCCCGACCACGGTGCCGCGTGGGTCTGGCCGGCGGTCCTCGGCACCGGTGTCTATGGCGGCTACTTCGGCGCCGCCCAGGGCGTGCTGCTGATGGCGATCCTGGGGATCGGGGTCGACGACGACCTGCAACGGCACAACGCGACCAAGAACGTGCTGGCCCTGCTGGTCAACAGCGTCGCAGCGGCCATCTTCATCGTGGTGGCCGACGTCGACTGGGCCGTGGCCGGCCTGATCGCCTTGGGCTCCGTCGTCGGCGGTCAGATCGGGGCAGGCGTCGGTCGTCGCCTGCCGCCGCTGGTGCTGCGGGTGGTGATCGTGGTCGTCGGCGTCGTCGCCCTGGTGGCGTTGCTGACCGACTGAGCCGGGCTCAGCCGATCTTCACCACGGCGGTACCGCCGGCGAACCGGTCGTGCCAGGCCTGGCGCCGCACCGGGTCGTTGTTGATGCCCACCGCGATCATGATCACGCCGACGAGGGCGGCGATCGGGCCGACGATCCAGCCGAGGATCGGCACGATCGACACGAGGTTGGCCGCGTAGATGATGTTGCGCCGGATCGACTGCTCCACCGTGGGGTGGCCACCGTTCGGTCCGAGCACTTGCAGCTTCATGACCATCTTGCCGAGGGTCTGCCCCTTGGTGGAGTCCATGAACGCGAAGTAGGCCAGGGCAAGCGCCGTGAACACGATCGACAGCACCACGTAGTAGAGGAACAGCTCGCCGACCGAGTTGGTGAAGCCGCTCAGGAACATGTTGGTGAAGATCGAGCTGAGGATCCAGTAGGCGACCCCGAGGATCAGGCCGTCGATGAGCCGCGCGAGGAACCGGTCCATGAGTTCGCCGGGACGCCCGGCGACCGGTGCTCCGGCGGACTCCTGAGGAGTGGGAGGCATCTGGGTCACGTGACTACTCCTGTGAGAAAGGGGACTCTCACGGTAGGAGTTGAGCGGCATCCGCCGATATGACCCGTTCGGGTGGTGTCCTGACCAGCCTCAGCGGCCGGGGCGCAGGCCTCCGACACCGGCCAGCACCGCGGCGGCGGCCGGGACGGCCAGGGCGTACGTCGTCTGCCGGTCCACCGCACGGGACTCGCCCGCGAGCCAGGCAGCCGCGGCGTCGGCCGCGTCGACCCCGATGCCGGCGAGGATCAGGTTGCGCCGGGTCTTGCCACGGGCGAGCAGGGTGGCCGCGCCGAGCGCGATCTCCCGGGAGCCGAAGAGGCGGGTCATGTAGGGCAGCTGGGGGTTGCTCGCCGGGTCGAGCCGGAACAGCTTCGTCCCGAGGTCGGGCGAGGCGAGGGCCACGCCCCCGATGACGACACGGGCGGCGGCGAGTCCGAGGGCAGGGTTCATGGCGCGACCCTAGCGACCCGGACGACCCGGCGCCGGGTCAGTCCACGTACGCCGTCAGCCAGCGCGACATCTCGTCGTACACGCGCGCCCGGACCTCGGGCAGCGAGAGCACGACGTCGTGGCGGGCGTCCTGGACGGCGACCATGGTGACGTGCCGGCCCACTGCCGGCGACCACCTGCGGATCTGCTGCACGTCGAGCACAACGTCGTGCCGGTGGACGTCGTTCCCCATCTCCGGAGGCTGCGCGCTCGCGCTGGAGGAGAGCACCAGCGCCGGACATCCCACGTCGAGGCCGGCGTGGAGCCGGGCGTGGCCGTTGCGGATGGCGCGCAGCCACCCGGCGTACACCGGCCAGGAATGGACCGGCTTCCAGGCGAGGTCGAACTCCCACTCGCCCTCGTGGTCGCGGTGCAGGCTGCGTGTGTAGACGCCGGTGACGTTGCGCCGGAGCTCCCGTTTCGGCTGCCGGCCACCGATCCGCTTCACCGCAAGGGTGCCGGCGGTCCGCATCAGCAGGTGTCCGTGCATGTCGAACCAGGGCGAGTTGAGGATCATCCCCGCCAGCTCGGCGGGCCGGCGCTCGTCGGCCCACAGCGGCAGGGTCAGGCCTCCGGTCGAGTGCGCCGTTGTCACGACGTGGTCGTGGCCGTCCCGGGCGGTGATCCGGTGCCAGGCGGAGTCGAGGTCGGGGAAGTACTCCGCGAGGTCGGCCACGTAGTTGGGCGTCTGGTGCTCGCGCAGGGAGCGGCCGTACTTGCGGAGGTCGATCGCGTAGAAGTCGTAGCCGCGGGCGTTCCACCACTCGGCGTACTCGGTCTGGAAGAAGTAGTCGGCGAAGCCGTGGACGTGAAGGACGGCCTTCGCGGTGGGCGTCCCGGCCGGTCGGTGGACGAGGGTGGCGACGACGGGTCCCTCGTCGTCCGGGGGGAACCGGATCGTCTCCGACGTGTACGGCGCGCCCAGGACGTCGGTCTCGACGGTCATGGCCGCATCCTGTCAGGTGCGTCCTGATCCGGCGTAGCTGGCCGCGGCCCGCACCAGCCCGGCGAGCAGGCCGACGTCCGCGGCCGTCTCGGGGTGCCACTGGACGGCTAGGCAGAACCGGTCACCGGGCAGCTCCATCGCCTCGAGGGTGCCGTCGGCGGCGTGGGCCGAGGGCTCGTATCCCGGGTGGGTGCGCACGGACTGGTGGTGGTGGCAGTTGACGGAGATCGTGTCGCCCACCAGGTCGGCGACCCGCGTGGCGGTCACGGTGGTCACCTTGATGGGGCCGAACACGTCGCCACCGGGGCTGTGCTCCTCGTGGCCGACCAGGTCGGGCGTGTGCTGGTCCAGGCTGCCGCCGGCGTGCACGGCCATCACCTGCATCCCGCGGCAGACGCCGAGCACCGGCAGGCCGACCGCTTCGGCGGCGTCGAGGAGGGCCGTCTCCCAGGCGTCCCGGTCCGCCCGCCAGCCGGTCGTGCGCGGGTGCGGCTCCGCGCCGTACCGGGCCGGGTCGACATCGGCCCCACCGCTGATCACCAGTCCGTCCAGCCGCGCGACCACGCTGTCCGCCGCGCCCTCCTGTGACAGCGGGGGCAGCAGCAGGGGCACTCCGCCCGTGCTCTCGACGGCCGCGGCGTACTGCGACGGCAGCACGTCGGCGCGCTGCTGCCAGACGCCCCACGTCGCCTGCTCGCGGTAGGTGGTCAGCCCGATGACGGGTGCGCCCATGTCAGAGCGGGGTGACGTAGGCGCCCGAGATGCCGCCGTCGACCAGGAACGTGTTGGCGGTGATGAAGCTGGACTCCTCGGAGGCCAGGAAGAGCACGGCGTTCGCCATCTCCTCCGGCTCCGCGAACCTGCCCATCGGCACGTGGACGAGCCTCCGGGCGGCCCGTTCGGGGTCCGACGCGAAGAGCTCCTGGAGCAGGGGAGTGTTGACCGGGCCGGGGCAGAGCGCGTTGACCCGCACCCCCTGTCGGGCGAACTGGACGCCGAGCTCGCGGGACATCGACAGCACGCCGCCCTTGGAGGCGGAGTAGGAGATCTGTGAGGTCGCCGCACCCATGACCGCGACGAAGGACGCGGTGTTGATGATCGAGCCCCTGCCCCGCGCCTGCATATGCGGGATGGCGTGCTGGCAGCAGAGGAAGACACTGGTCAGGTTGACCTCGTGCACGCGTCGCCACGTGTCGAGGCTGGTGGTGAGGATGGAGTCGTCGTCCGGCGGGGAGATCCCGGCGTTGTTGAACGCGATGTCCAGGCCGCCGTACGTCTCGACGGCAGCCGCGTACATCGCCTTCACGTCCTCGTCCTGCGTGACGTCGGCACGGACGAACAGGCCGTCCACGGAGGACGCAGCGGCGTGCCCCGCAGCCTCGTCGATGTCGACGCAGACAACGTGGGCGCCCTCCTCCGCGAACCGGCGCGCGGTCGCGAGGCCGATGCCGCTGCCGCCGCC
>JBKJUE010000038.1:0-12458 GCA_046590395.1 Nocardioides sp. | reverse complement strand
CGCCGACATCGATGGGTTAGAGTTCCACCGCTTCACCAGTGAGGCCACCTGGCCCCGTAGCGCAGTTGGTTAGCGCGCCGCCCTGTCACGGCGGAGGCCGCGGGTTCGAGTCCCGTCGGGGTCGCCACAGGACGCCCGGATCACCAGATCCGGGCGTTCGGCATTTCCGGACCGCTGGGGTGCGTGAGCAGAATGGGCCCATGCCCGTCGAGATCGAGCGCGCCGCCTTCGAGGCCCTGGTCAACCAGGCGCTCGACGAGATCCCGGACGAGCTGACCTCGCTGATCCGCAACGTCGTCGTCCTGGTCGAGGACGAGCCGCCGGCGGACGACCCCGGCCTGCTGGGTCTGTACGACGGGGTCGCGCTCACCGAGCGCCACGGCGACTTCGGCATGGAGCTGCCCGACCGGATCTTCATCTTCCGCAACCCGCTCCAGGAGATGTGCGGGTCGGAGGAGGAGCTGGTCAAGGAGGTGCGGATCACCGTCGTGCACGAGATCGCCCACCACTTCGGCATCGACGACGAGCGCCTCCACGACCTCGGCTACGCGTAGAGCGAGAACCCCGCGGCGCAGGCGACCAGTGCGAGCAGGATCGTGGTGGCGGCGTACGCGGTGCCCCGGGCGGGTCCGAGCCGCTGCGTCTGCACGGCAAACGCGGAGTACGTCGTGAGCCCGCCGCAGAAGCCGGTGCCGAGCAGCGCGAACAGCGACCCGGACAGCACCATCGCCGAGAACGCGCCGAGCATGAACGACCCGGCGACGTTGACCACGAGCGTCCCGGCCGGGAACCGGTCGTCGTCGAACCAGTGACCGGCCAGGTAGCGCAGGACCGCGCCCACACCGGCACCGAGGGCGACCAGGAGGACCGTCATTCGTCGCCCTCCTCGTCGGCGAACGCCTGCTGCTCGGCGCGCGTGGACAGGCGCTGCGCCAGGCTGACGGCCACCAGGCAGGCAATCAGCGTCCCGAAGAGGTACGCCGCCGCGAGACCAGGGCGGGCTTCGGCGAGCAGGGCCCGGCCGTCCTCGGCGTACGCGGACAGGGTGGTGTAGCCCCCGAGGAAGCCGGGGCCGAGCGCCAGCGCCATGAGGTGTCGCTCACGCACGAAGGCCATGGCTGGGAGCAGCGCCAGCGCGAAGGCGCCGGACACGTTGATCGCGAACGTCGTCCAGGGGAAGCCGGTGGCGGCCGGAGTCAGCTCACCGAGGAGATACCGGAGGACGGCGCCCAGGCCCCCGCCCACTGCCACCGCCACGATCGGGGCGGGCGAGAGGGCGGGACGGGTCACGAGACGATCTTGGCTCCTTGAAAGGTGGCGGCCGTCCAGGGGGTGGGTCGTTCGCCCCGTTGCTGCCGGATGAACTCACCGAGGAACCACTGCTGGAACTCACGCTGCTCGGGGCTGCGGGCCAGCGAGAGGAGGCGTTCCTCGCGGCAGAAGGCGTCGGCCAGGTCGAGGAGCTCGAGGAACCGGTCGATGGTGGAGGCCGTGCTGAGCGGCATGTCGACGATGAGGTCGGTGTTGGTGTGGCCGGTGCGGAGGGCGGCCTCCACCTGCTCGGGGCTGATCCCTTCGCGGAGCACCCGGTCGAGGGACCCGAAGAGGTCGGACAGCGTCTTGGCGAGCGGGTAGTCGGCCTCGTGGGTGAGGGCCAGCAGCCGGACCTCACGGCGCAGCTCGCGGTAGTGCACCTGGAAGTCGAGGAAGGAGCGTAGCGGGACGCCCCGGATGTCGATGGTGACCCGCTCGACGGCCGGGTCGGGCTCCTCCGAGGCGCCGGGAAGACCGGTGATGACGCCCGCGACCCCGCTCTCCTCGTTGGCGTCGGGGGCGGGGACGAACCACACGACCTTGCTGTCGTCCTCGATCTCGGCGCCCCAGGCGGTGGCGCAGCGGGCGACGATGTCGAGCCCGCGGCCGAAGGTCAGCAGGAAGTCGTCGTCGTCGGTGAGCGGCTCGGCGCCGGGGAGCACGGGAGGCTCGCGGGAGGCGTCGGTGACCTCGACGCGGGGGTGCTCGTGGGTGCCGCGCACCCGGACCCGGATGGGGGACTCGCCGTGGAGCAAAGCGTTGGTGACCACCTCGGAGACGGCCATCTCGGCGCACTCGATCAGGTCGGGGCGACCGATGTCGATGCAGGTGTCGATCACCCAGCGACGTGCTTCGTGCACACCGCTCGGTCCCGAGCCCAGAGTGAGGGCTGGCCGGTTCAGCGGCACGGCTTAACTCCAAGTGAGTGAGCGAGGTCAGGCTCTGTCGTGGGATCGATTACCCGCCTCGCTCCGGGGGCAAACCACGTGGACAGCAAAGATTTGGTTGAAGGGCGCCACGCCTGCAACGGAGCGCGCCGTGTTCACGTGGAATGGGCATGGTGGTCAGCGTGCGAGACGAGAGTGACGCCCCGGTTCCGAACCCGGTGGTCCAGACCGGTCGCTGGCGTGCGCTGGTCACGGCGCTCGTGATCGGGCTGCTGGTCGCGGTGCCGGTGGTCCTCGTCCTCACCCAGGGGGACGACTCGGCGCCACCCTCGGGATCGGCATCGGACCCGGTGTCGGCCGATCCGACCTCGCCGGAGCCGACTCCGGTGGACGAGTGGCGCGCTGAGGCGTGGCGCGGCGTCCAGGTCCGGGTGCCGGCCGACTGGGCCGTCGGCGGGTCTCCCCAGTCCGACGGCGGCAGCGCCGGGATGATCCAGTGCGGCGGCGTCGTGGACGAGGACCTGAATCCCGTGGAGGGAGTGCCCTACGTGGGCCGGCCCGTCTCGATGACCGACATGTGCCTGGGCCTCGACCAGGACGACCTGCCGGAGCCGACCGCGTCGTACGTCTGGCTGGACTCCCCGCTCGAGGCCGGGGAGGAGACCTGGGACAACGGCTTCACCTCCGAGACGGTCGAGGTCGGTGGCCAGCACGTCTCGGTGGCGACCGACGACGCCGTGCTGCGTGCCGAGATCCTCGCCTCCGTCGAGGAGGTCGAGACCGACGCCTACGGCTGCCCGCAGAGCGGCCGCGACGTCCCCCCGTCCGGCGGGGCCGAGGGTCGACCGGATCGCCTGGCCATCTGCGTCTACGACTCGGTCGGGCTCGGTGGTGGCCTGGACTGGTCGGGCGAGGTCGGTGCCGCAGCAGCCGGCGAGTTCGTGGACAGCGTCGCCGGCAGGGCCGACCCCGTGGACTGCCGGCAGCACCTCAACGAGCAGTGGGGGGTGCTGTACGTCGAGGCCGGTGGCGCCACCACGGCGTACGCGCTGGACCTCCGGTGCGGCCTGATCAGGCCTCCCCGGACGGCGGGCGACCATCCGGTCGTGCACCTGCGGCCGGAGAACATCGAGCCCTGGTGGCTCCCCGGCGTCCGGGCGTACGTGCAGGCTCCCCCTGGGCGGCACCCGGAGCTGGAGCCCTACTTCAGGGGGCTGCCCGGCTGAGGCCGGTGTGATCCACGGAACCCGGGCGCTGATTGGCGGTCGAACGGGGTACGGCGGGACAATGGTCCCGTCCGGATCCGCCGGTACGGCGCGGTCCGACCGTCAACGAAAGGTCCGACATGGCTGCCCAGACCACAGGCGATCAGCACCGGGTCGTGGTGATCGGCTCCGGTTTCGGAGGTCTCTTCGGCACCAAGGCGCTCAAGCGTTCCGACGTCGACGTCACGGTCATCGCCAAGACGACGCACCACCTGTTCCAGCCGCTGCTCTACCAGGTGGCGACCGGGATCCTGTCCGAGGGCGAGATCGCCCCGCCGACCCGCGAGATCCTCAACGGCCAGAAGAACGCCCAGGTGCTGCTCGGTGAGGTCACCGACATCGACCTCGAGCAGCGCCTGGTCACCTCCCAGGTCCTCGGCCGGCCCACGGTCACGCCGTACGACTCCCTGATCGTGGCCGCGGGTGCTGCCCAGTCCTACTTCGGCAACGACCAGTTCTCCGAGTACGCCCCCGGCATGAAGTCGATCGATGACGCCCTCGAGCTGCGCGGACGGATCTTCGGCGCCTTCGAGATGGCCGAGCTCGGCGCCAACCGCGGTGACTCCGTCGACCACCTGCTCAGCTTCGTGGTCGTGGGTGCCGGACCGACCGGCGTGGAGATGGCCGGCCAGATCGCCGAGCTGGCCCACCGCACCCTCAAGCGCGACTTCCGCGCGATCAACACCCGCGAGGCGCGCGTGCTCCTCGTCGACGCCGCACCCCAGGTGCTGCCGCCGTTCGGCCAGAAGCTCGGTGAGCGGACCAAGACGGAGCTGGAGAAGCTCGGCGTCGAGGTGCTGCTCGGTGCGATGGTCACCGACGTCGACGAGCGCGGCATCGAGGTGAAGTACAAGGACGGCCGGACCGAGAAGATCGACGCGGTCACCAAGATCTGGGCCGCCGGTGTCCAGGCCAGCTCGCTCGGCCAGACCCTGGCCGCACAGAGCGGTGCCCCTCTGGACCGGGCCGGCCGGATCGGCGTCAATCCCGACCTCACGCTGCCCGGCCACCCCGAGGTGTTCGTCGTCGGCGACATGATCGCCCTCGACAACCTCCCCGGTGTCGCGCAGGTGGCGATCCAGGGCGCCAAGTACGCCGCCAAGGAGATCGACGGCCGGATCAAGGGCAAGGCCCCGCAGGCGCCGTTCAAGTACTTCGGCAAGGGCTCGATGGCGATCATCAGCCGCTTCCGTGCCGTCGCGATGGTCGGCCGGTTCCGGCTGACCGGTGTGATCGCCTGGCTGATGTGGCTGGCCGTCCACCTCGTCTACATCACCGGCTTCAAGAGCCGCGTCACCGCGCTGCTCCACTGGGCCATCTCGTTCCTGGGCCGCGGCCGCTCCGAGCGCACCACGACCGAGCAGCAGATCTTCGCCCGGGCCGCGCTGGCGCGGCTCAAGCACGGTGCGACCGACCTGGTCTCGGAGCCGGGGGCGTACGACGCCGCGCGCTCGATGCTGGAGACCTCGCGGCGCGACGAGCTCGAGGCGCAGGCGCTGGAGGAGGCTCGGCTCACCGACGCCGGGCAGCGGGGCGTCCCTGCCGAGCGTCGGTAGCGCCTACTCGAACCGGCTCGGCGCCTCGCCGGACTCCTTGTCCTCGAAGGCCTTCCGCGCCCACTTGGGCAGGATGAAGACGCCCTCGGCCTCGACGGTCGCGCCCTCGTCGTCGGCGATGTGCCCCACGGCGTACGTCTTGATGCCCTCGACCCGGTCGATGTGCGCCTCCACGTGGAGGTCACCCAGCCGGGTGCCCCGGCGGTAGCGCAGGGTGAGCGTCCCGGTCATGCCGGGCTTGCCGCCGGCCCCGGCGGCCTCGCCGAGCACCTGGTCGAGGATCAGCGCCGCGACGCCACCGTGGACGAGTCCGGGCGGGCCCTCGTAGGCGGCGCCGAGGTGGAAGTCCGCCCAGGCCCGACCCGACGGGTCGTGCTGCATCGTCAGCGGCGGCGCGACTGCGTTGCGCAGCCCGACGACCGCGTTGCCCCAGGCCCGGCCGCGGCCCTCCCGGTTGAACCGGACGCCGAACGGACCGTCCGTCTGCTGCTTGCGGAGCCGTTCGGTGATCGCCTCGATCTCGGCGCGCGCCGTCCGGATCTCCTCGTCGTCCACCTCGGTCCGGATCACGGCGTCGACGAGCTCCCGCACACTGGCGGCCAGCGGCCCGTAGAGCGCGGCCTGCCGGTCGATCTCCTCGTGGGACGCGTCGTCGCGCTGGTAGCCGGTCATGCGAGCACTCTAGAACGGGTTCCACTTCCACCACGTCCGGATAACCGTTGGCTGCGCGACGCCGGGCCGTGGAAGCCTTGGCCCATGACCGAGCTCGTGCGCCCCGACGTCCGCTTCCGAGACTCCTGGGCCGAGGCGGTCGCGGAGTTCGGTACGACGCCCATGCACGGCGGTGGTCTGTGGGACTTCGACCCCCTCGACACCACGGAGGAGGGCTGCCAAGTGGTGGTCGACCACCTCCTGGCGCAGGCTGACCCCAGCTTGGAGCTCCCGGGGGACAAGGTGCACTGCACGTACCTCTGGATCGTCGACGCCGACGAGTTCGTCGGCTACCTGGCCCTCCGGCACGGTCTCAACGCGTGGCTGCTCGAGGAGGGGGGTCACATCGGCTTCGCGGTCCGCCCGAGCCGACGCCGCGAGGGGCACGCCCTCCGCGCGCTGAAGCTCGCCCTTCCGGAGGCGAGCCGCCTCGGGCTCGACCGGGTGCTCCTCACCTGCGACGAGGACAACGACGGCTCCCGGCTGACCATCGAGGGCAACGGCGGTGCCTACGAGGACAGCCGCAACGGCAAGCGCAGGTACTGGATCGTCACCGATCGTTCACCTGGGACCAAGTGACCACCTGGCCCCTCGGCCGTTGGACGGGGCATGTGTGACAACCACGCCCACCGAACCGCTCGACCCACGCTCGCCCTGCCCACGCGCCCGCTGACCCGGCGTACGGCGCTCGCCTCCGCCGGGGCCGGGTTGCTCCTGGCGGGGGTTTCCTCTCCGAATACGTCTGCGATCGCGGCCACGGGCCGGATGCCGGCCCTGGGAGCCGCGCGAGCCTCGCGCCTCACCAGGGGCACCACGCTCGTCCATGCCGATCTCCACAACCACACCTTGTTGTCGGACGGTGACGGCGACCCGGCGCTGGCCTTCGACTCGATGCGCGGTGCCGGGCTCGACGTCGCGGCCCTGACCGACCACACGACGTTCTCCGACAACGCCCTCGGCGACGTGCTCGCGGAGATGCTGCCCCCCGACTACCACCAGGCGGCCGGGCTGACCCCCGAGGGCTGGGCGAGCACCCGGGCTCACGCCGACGCGGCGAACGCCGACGGTGCGTTCACCGCGATCCGTGGATTCGAGTGGTCCGAGCCGCTGCTCGGTCACGTCAACGTCTGGTTCACCGAGCACTACGTCGACGTCCTCCAGGCTGGCGTGATGGCACCACTCCTGGAGTGGCTGCGTCGCAAGCCCGGCCTCGTCCTCGACGGTGGCGCCGACGGCATCGCCGGTTTCAACCACCCCGGCCGCGAGTACGGCCGGTTCGAGGAGTTCCGCTTCGATCCCAGGGTCCGGGACCAGATGGTGTCCCTGGAGCTGTTCAACCGCCGCGACGACTACCTGTTCGAGGGGTACGCCGATGGTCGGCCTTCACCGTTGTGCGCGTGCCTGAACGCGGGCTGGCGTACCGGGATCGCCGGCGTGACCGACGAGCACGGCACCGACTGGGGTCACCCGGAGGGCAAGGGCCGAACCGGTCTCTGGGTGGCCGAGCACTCGCGGGCGGGAGTGAAGGCCGCCATGCAGGCGCGTCGCTTCTTCGCGACCCGCACGTCTGGTCTGCGGATCGACGCGACCGCATCCGCGCCGGGTGGTCGACCGGTCCCGATGGGATCGGTGCTCCGGATGCGCACGGGAGTCGTGACCATCCGGCTCGACCTGGCCCGGGACGCGACCTGGGACGGTAGACGTCTCGCGATCCAGGTGCTGCGCCCCGGCACCGACGCGCCCACCGTGGCGTCCGTCAAGGAGTTCCGCGTCGGGGACGTGACCAAGCTGCGAGTGCCGGTCGACATCGCCGATGGTGACTGGATGCTGCTGAGGATCGCGGACCCGAGCCTGCCGAACGCGACGCCGGGACCCGACGGACACCCCGGCAACGACCTCGGGATCGCCTACGCGAGTCCCTGGTGGCTGGAGGTCTGAGCCCCCACCTGACCGACGCCGCTCAGGCGTCGGGGCGGAAGTGCCGGATGACTTCGGTGAACTCCGAGGGCTCCACCATCTTTCGGGTGATCACGAACGGCGGCATGCCGCGACGCTGGATCAGCACCTTCCAGTTGCGCCGGCCGGGCTCACCGAGGATGTCGATCGGCGGGTGGGCGCCGGCGAGCGGGAACAGGTGGCGGCCTTTGCCCTGGGCGATCCGGAGCATGCCGTCCTCGATGGTGATCTGGGTGCCGGTGGTCCGGCCACGGAGCTTCCAGACGAGGAACAGGGCGGCCAGCATCCCGCCGGCGACGCCGAAAGAGATCAGGGTCCGGGCCTCCCAGGCGACGAAGCCCGCGATGCCGACGCCGGCGGCCAGCAGCGCGCCCGTCGTGGTGAGGAGGTGCCGGAAGCCGCGTCGTGGCGAGAACAGCACCAGCCCGGGGGTGGGCGCGGCGACCGGCCGGCGTACCGGAGTGGGGGGCTTGTGTAGGTGGGGCACGGACGCGCCGGTCGCCACCGGAGCCGGGGCGGGCGCCGCCAGCGGCGCCTCCCCGGGAGACTCCGGACCCAAGGACGACGGCGCGCCCGGTGCCCCCCCGAGTGCGGGGACGGGGTGGGCGAACTCTTCGAACTCCTCGACGGTCTCGATCGGCTCGGGCTTGTCGTCCGGATTCGGACCGGCATCCTCGGAGACGGAAACCTGGATCTCGGGCTCGGGCTCGGGCTCGGTGGCGGGTCCGGCGTCGCGCTCGTCGCCCGACTCCGGGGCTTGGTCGGCGTCGCCGCGCTCCTCCTGCTGGCGGTGTGCCAGCCAGCGATCCAGGAGGTCGCTGGCCGACTCGTTGACAGAGGTGGTCGAGGTGTTACCCATGCCGGTCAAACGCTCGTGTTGTGACCGGGGTTACGCCCCGCGGAGGAAATGTCTGGTCCAGTCGGTAGGCCCCGTGGGACTCGAACCCACAACCAAAGGATTAAAAGTCCTCTGCTCTGCCAATTGAGCTAGGGGCCCGGGGGATCAGGGGTTGGTCGGGAGAATCCTCTGGTGACAACAGTGAGTTTCATACCCACCTGAGCCACCCGAACCATAACGTTCAGCGCGCGGGCCGGACCGTCCCGGGACCCCGGAAAGGTCAGGCGACCGCCCCGTGTTCCGCGCGGCCACACGGTCAGTGTCGGCTCGCGGCCTTTCGGTTGCCGTTGCTCTTGCCGTTGCTCTTGCCGGGGTTGTGGCCCTTCGCCTTGCTCTTGCCGCCCTTGTTCCCCGGGCCGTGGGCGCGGACGCCGTTGTTGAGGCCCTGGGGGCTGGCGTGCTGTGCGCTCTGGCCCGGGCCGTTGCCCTGGGGGGCTGGGTCGGGCTCGTTGTTGCTGCCTCCCGGCGCGGAGCCGCCGACGGGCCCGGGGGACCCGCCACCCGAGGGGCCGGCACCCGGCCCGCCGGAGGTCTGCTCGCCGGAGGTCTGCTCGCCGGAGGTCGGCTCGCCGGCGGTCGCGGTCGAGTCGCGGGCGGGCGATCCTGCCACCGCCACGGACTGCGACGCCCGCGGTCGGGGCTGCTCCTGCCCGCTGTTCCCGGTCACCTCCTCCAGGTAGGAGCCGATGATCGGCGCCTGGAACGGCGCGGCCCGGGGGACGGGACTCCTGCTGGTGTCGACCGGGGCGGGGTCGAGGAACGACCCCGCAGCGACGGCACCGACCACGACGGCGGCGGCAAGGGCGACGTACGGCGCGTTGCTGCGGCGGCGCGCAGGCGTCACTTCGATGGGCACCCGGCGCCCGACCCGAGGGCGAGCGACCAGGTAGCGGGCGGCCGCGGGGCCGAGCACGATCCCTGCGAGCACGTCGCGGAGGGAGTGCTGGAGCAGGAGCAGCTGGCTGGCCAACCCCCGGGAGGGTGACGGCGGGCTGGACTGCTCGACCCGGTCCCGGACGGCGGAATACGCGGAGATCAAGTGGCGGCGCACCTCGTCGGTGCTGGTGCCGAGCACGGCGGCGATCGCGGTCGCCTCCTGACCCTCCACCTCGCGGTGCCAGAGCGCCGTCTGGGCCGGCAGCGGTAGCGCGCAGAATGCGTCCCAGGCTGGGTTTCGGCGCTCTCCGTCGACCGGGAGCCTGCCCTGGGTGTGGAGGGTCAGCCACAGGACGCGGAACGGCAGTCCGGGACCACGGCTGTTCCGGAGATGGGCGAGCGCCTGCTCGCCGGAGGCGTCGACGGACTCGTACGCCGGCGAGGGACCGCTGTCGGCGACGGCGTCACGATGCCGATCGAGCAGCTCACGACCGGCGAGCTCGTCGCCGTGCGCGCACCGCTGTACGAGTTCGACGTCGCCCGGGGACGCCCCGAGTTCGAGTCCGATGGTCACGAGATCCTCCTCGCCCGAGCGCCTCCCGACGCGGCCCGAGCACACTCAGTATGCGCCGCCGATCGAGTTCTGCACAGACGTCGGGCGAAGGGCAGTTCCACCCCTGATCTCTCGGCGGTCCTGGACGCCACGACCGGGGGCCTCCGAGGACCGGGCGACCGGCAGGCTGGCTCAGTAAGTCGAGACGTTGAGCAGGCGCTCCTTGACCGGGTCCGGGTCGTCGGAGTCGTTCCAGTCGAGCGTCCCGGTGCCGATCAGCTGGCTCTTGACCTGGGCCGGCGTCGCACTGGGGTTGATCGCCGCGAACAGGGCCGCGCCACCCGCGACGTGCGGGCTCGCCATCGACGTACCGGAGAGCGTGGCGTAGCCGCCGTTCATCGAGGTGCTGTAGATGCAGACACCCGGGGCGATGATGTCGACGTCGGAGCCGAAGTTCGAGAACGACGCGAACGTGTCGTCCTGGTCGGCCCGGCACGTGGAGGCCGCTCCGCCACCCGGTGCTCCGTTGAAGTCGGCGAGCGCGCTCACGGTGATGACCTCGTCGTACGCCGCGGGGGTGAACGTCGAGGCGTCGGCGGAGTCGTTGCCGGCGGCGACCACGAAGGTGATGCCGGAGGCGACGGCCGCGCAGATCGACTTGTGCATGGCGTCGTTGTTGGTCTTGCCGCAGTTGCCGTCGTCTCTGCCGGCGCCACCGAGGCTCATGTTGACGACCTCGATCTCGGCCGACTTCGAGGTGACGTAGTCGATGCCGCAGATGACGTCGGAGTTCATGCCGCTGCCGAGGGCGTTGAGCACCTTGACCGGCCAGATCCGAGCACCGGGGGCCATGCCGACGACGCCGCTGGCGTTGTCGAGGGCGCCGATCGTGCCGGCGACGTGGGAGCCGTGACCGTGGTCGTCGTTGGCGTTGAGGCCGAGGAGGGCGCAGTTCTTGGCGCCGGCCCGGTAGACGTTGAGGTCGGGGTGGGTGAGGTCGACGCCGGTGTCGATGACGGCGACGTCGACGTTGACGCGCTGGTCCACACCGTTGATCGCGGCGGTGGGGCTGAGGTCGGCGTCCGCCCGGTTGATGCCCGTCGGAGTCGTCTGCGCGGTGGCGTGCACCGGGGTGTCCTTCTGGACCGACGCGACGCCCGGGAGGGCGGCGACCAGGGTGGCGACGCTGCTGGTCATCGTCGTCGAGTAGCCCTGGAGGGCGGACGAGTAGACGTGACCGAGCTCGAAGCCGAAGCGGTCGGCGTGGGCCTGCGCCACGGTGCGTGCGGCGGCGTCGTCGTCGAGGACGACGATGTAGCCGCTGCTGGCCGCGGCGGCCGGAGCGGAGGAGGCGGGGCTGGCCGCGAGGGCGGAGCCGGCGAGCGCGAGGGCCGAGACGGCCGCTGCCGCGGTGAGCGTGAGAGATCGACGCATGAACTTCCTTGCCTGTGGAAATGATCCGCCCCGAGGCGGCGTACCGGTGGCCAACGACAGGTCGTCGGCGCGGTCACGCTCCTGATTGCCGCAGGTTCTTGCGCTGCACGTTCCTGCAGTTCTGTTGTCTCAGCACGGCGCTGCCGCCCCTCGGGAACCCGTCCCGCCCTGAGACGTTCATCGCCGATCCCCAAGAAAGTCGGTCGCGGAAACTGTTGTTCTGCCGCCGGGTTGGTAGTGTCGTGGGCAGCAGCAGGTGCAAGTTCCAGCAGGTCTGACGCCCGCGGAGTTTGTGATCCAACGGCGTTTCGTTCTTGTGGTGCCAAATCCACATGTCGGAGCGACGTGTCACCGCATCTGATGCGGGGTCGTTGAAGTGATGGCCTCACGCACCGATATAGGAGTACAGAGCAATGGCTCAAGGCACCGTGAAGTGGTTCAACGCCGAGAAGGGTTTCGGCTTCATTGCCCAGGAGGACGGCGGCGACGACGTCTTCGTGCACTACTCGGCGATTCAGTCGCAGGGCTACAAGTCCCTCGACGAGAACCAGAAGGTCGAGTTCGACGTCACGCAGGGCCCGAAGGGTCCGCAGGCGGAGAACGTTCGCGCTCTCTGATCGCAGAGCTGAGGCCCCACGCACAGTTGTGACGGCTTCGAACTAGTACGACGGGGTTCCATCCACTGGGTGGAGCCCCGTCGTCATCTCCCCACCAGGGCCCGCGCCCTCGTCCCACAAAGTGAAATCATCGCGAAGACCTGTCGCGGAGTCATCAGGTTTGGCCATCATCAGAAGTGGGAACGTAGGGCTTGGTGCCCTGTCCGCCCACGAAGGAGGAGTCCGCGTGCACGATCAGTTCGACGTCACGCTCGAGGACAGTGATCTCCTGGGCGAGGTGGAGCTCACCACGAATCTGATCATCGCGGCGAGCGAGGCTGACGAGCGCCTCAGCGACGACGAGATCGACCGCATCCTCGGCGTCTCGACCGGACGCGACTGAGCCCCCCAC
>JBKJUE010000050.1:0-4276 GCA_046590395.1 Nocardioides sp. | reverse complement strand
TGTCAGTTGTCTGACTCATGTGACTGCGAGAGCTCCTGATCAGCCCGAGATGCCTTCGAGGGCCGACTGCGTGTCGGCGTACTGGTCATCGTTGAGCGGGATGAACAGGGCGGCCTCGGCGATCGTCTCGAGGTTCTCGATGTAGAAGTCGGTGAACTCCTTGACTGCTGCGTCGTCGTTGTAGCTCTTGTTGCTGATGTAGATGAACAGCGGCCGGGCCAGCGGCGTGTACTCGCCGCTCTGCGCCGTCTCGGCGGAGGGCTCGATGCAGCCGTTTCCGCTGTCGATGGCCAGCGCCTTGAGGCTGTCCTGGTTCTCCTCGTAGTAGGTGTAACCGAAGTAGCCGGTCGCACCTTCGGTGCCGGAGACACCCTGGACCAGGACGTTGTCGTCCTCGGAGGCCTCGTAGTCGTCACGGGTGGTCTCGGACTCGTCGCCGATCACGTCGGCGGCCATGTAGTCGTAGGTGCCCGAGTCGGTGCCGGGGCCGAACAGGGTGATCTCCTCGTCCGGGAAGCTGGGGTCGAGGTCGGACCAGTTGGTCACCGTCGAGCCGGGGCCCCACAGCTCGATGACCTGCTCGATGGTCAGGCAGTCGACGGCGAGGTCGGGGTGGACGACCAGGGTGAGGGCGTCGGTCGCGACCTGGAGCTCGGTGTACTCGACACCGTTCTCCTCGCACACCGGGACCTCGTCCTCCTCGTCGATCGGGCGGGAGGCGTCGGAGATGTCGGTCTCGCCGGCGCAGAAGCGCTCGAACCCGCCGCCGGTGCCGGCCTGGCCGACCGCCGCGTCGATGTTGGCGTTCTCCTCGCGGAGGAGCTCGTTGGCCGCCACGGTCATGGGGTAGACGGTCGACGACCCGTCGATGGTCACGCTGCCGCTGGCGCCGTCGCCAGATGCCTCTTCGGCGTTGCCGCCACCGCATGCGGCGAGGGCCAGCACGAGGACGGCGATGCCGGGCGCGATCGCCCGGCGGGTGGAAGTGCTGTTCACTTCGTTCTCCTGATGACTTCGGTATGTGACACCAGCGAAGTTAGGGAGCCGAGGTGACCGGATCCGTCGGCGTGGGTGAACGACGGGTGAACTCGAACCGCCCAATCGTCCACAGACCGGCGAGGACGAGACGGCCATCACATGAACGCGGCTGCGCGGTCCCGCTCAGGCGGGGTGCGACTCCGTCGCGAGGATCCGGCCCTTGCGGTGGTGCACCACGACCATCGCCGCCGGGTCCAGCGCCACGGCCGGTACGCCGAGCGCGTCGAAGACCGCCGGCAGCACGGGCCGATGAGCGCACAGGACCGCGCTCTCCCTGGCATGGAGCAGGTCGTCGACGTGCGCCACGACCGACTCCACGGTCGCGTCCTCCTCGCTCAGGTCGTCGTACTGCTCCACCGGCCAGCCGGACTCGTCGGCGTACGACGCGACGGTCTGCACGCACCGGGTGCTGCTGGAGCTGACCACCCGGCCGACGCCGTACGCCGCGAGCAGCGGCACGAGCGCGTCGGACTGCCGCAGTCCGGGGACCAGCAGCGGCCGGAGCCGGTCGTCGCCACGCCAGGCCCTGCGGGAGCGGGCGGCCGCGTGCCGGAGCACGACCAGGGCGTGCCCCTGCTTGCGGACGTCCGCCGACTCCACGAGGGTCTCCCTGTCCCGCGGGTAGGTCAGCCGCGACATCGCCTCCTCGCGCGTCACCCAGGCGACCTCGTCGATCTCGTCGTTGACGAGGTAGCTGCCGACGTCGTCGTCGCCCACGACCCGCGCCACCCAGTAGTGGACGGTCTTGGTGCCCGCGTTGACCGGGTAGCGCTGCTGGGAGAGCGGCGGGCCGAGCCGGACCTGGAGCCCGGTCTCCTCGCCGACCTCGCGGACCGCGGCGACGGCCGCGCGCTCCCCGCGGTCCAGCTTCCCCTTGGGGAACGACCAGTCGTCGTACGCCGGCCGGTGGACCAGCAGCACCTCGTGTCCCGACCGGTTCACGACCGCGCCCGCGGCATGCACCTCGCGGGTCTGGGCCATGCTCTCCAGCGTAGTGTCACACCACTTCCCCACGTGCAGGACAAGGAGATCGCGTGCGCAGCAGGATCGCGGTGGTGACGGCCCTGGTGGTCCTGGCCGCACTGGTCGTCGGCGGAGTGCTCTGGTGGCGGGCCCAGCCGGCCAACGACTTCGAGCGGGCCCTCGCGATGGCGCCGGCGGAGGCGGAGCGGGTCACGTACACCGACTGGGGCGGGATCCGTGAGGAGCTCGGCAGCGAGCTCAACGCCGACTCGTCGGCGGACCGGGTGCTCGACTTCCTGGACGAGGGCTACGAGGCCGACCTGACCTCCACGTCGGCCCTGCTCGCCTCGTCGGAGGGGCTGCAGGAGAACTACGGCTTCTCGCCCGCATCGCTGGAGTGGGAGATGTTCAGCCAGTCCTCGTCGGGTGCCGTCGTGGTCATGGCGCTGCCCGAGTCGACGGACCTCGACGGCGTGGCCGACCGGCTCGCGGGGCTCGGCTACCAACGACCGTCGGACGACGACGGCGTCTGGGTGGGCGGGCCGGCCCTGCTGCCGTCCATCGCGGACGACCTGAGCCCCGAGCTGCAGTACCTCGCCATCGACGCCGACGAGCGCCTGGTGCTGGCCTCGGACACGGAGGGCTACCTGAAGCAGGTGACCGACGGCCTCGGCGACGGCGGACCCACCGAGCTCGGGGACGTGGTCGACACCTCCGGCGACCCACTGTCGGCCGTCGTCTACAGCGGCGCCAACGTCTGCGTCGCGCTGGCCATGTCGGCCGCCGACGAGAACGACCAGGCTCAGGCCGAGGCTCTCCTCGCGGAGGCCGGCGAGGTCAACCCGATCACCGGGTTCGCGATGGCCGCGCAGCCCGACGGCGGGATCCGCGTGGTCATGTCGTTCGAGAACGAGGACCAGGCACGCATCAACGCCGACACCCGGGCGATCCTCGCGGAGGGACCGGCGCCCGGGCAGGGCGGCAATTTCGCGGACCGGTTCTCGGTCGACGAGGTGACCGCCGACGGCGCGGTGGTGACGATGGAGCTCGACCCCCTCGAGGGTCAGTACGTGCTGTCGGACCTGACGACAGGTCCGGTGCTGTTCGCGACCTGCTGAGAGGCGGACCCAACCCCGCACGGGGGGAGTTTCAGGACGCGGTCGGGAGACCCAGGATCTTGTCGATCTCATCGACCGTCAAGGGTTCCTCTGACTCGCTCGCAGCGATGATCAGGTTGGTCGTGAGCTCTACCTCGCCCAGGAGGTCAGAGTCTTCGAGCGTGACGTCAAACTGGTCGTGCACGCCGCCTCCTCATGGTCTTTTCTGGTCAACGACCCCCGTGGTCAAAGCGTGCCCCACGCAACCGGACAACAAACACCTGAGCCGCAAAATGACCCGTTCGGGTGGTGGATGTCACCCAGATGGAAACGAGGCCCCAACCTTGCGATTGGGGCCTCGCACTACACGTTGTCGGGCAGGTGCGCCCGGCTCCGCTCAGTCAGTTCAGACTGCGCGAACGTTCTCCGCCTGGGGGCCCTTGGGGCCCTGGGTGACGTCGAACTCGACCTTCTGGTTCTCGTCGAGGGACTTGTAGCCCTGCGTCTGGATCGCCGAGTAGTGCACGAAGACGTCGTCGCCGCCGTCCTCCTGCGCAATGAAGCCGAAACCCTTCTCGGCGTTGAACCACTTCACGGTGCCTTGAGCCATGTGCTCGTTACTCCTATATCGGGGCGGGAGCCGCCACTTCGACGACCCGCAGCAGGTGCGGTGACACTGCGCTCCGACCCTGATTGAGCAATTGAGCTGCCACAAAGCAGAAACGCCGTTGGATCACAAACTCCGCGGGCGTCAGACCTGCTGGAACTTGCACCTGTTGCAGGAATGACAGTACCAAGCGCGGCGCCAGGTAGCACTCTTGTCACCCGATCAATTGATCTCGGGGGTGTGAACGGTGGTCGATCGCGCGGTGAGAAGGACCGGTCGGGACCTCTGGCCCTAGCCGGGCGGCCCGGATCGACATAGGTTGCGCCGGTGGCCCCGCTGCGCCGTACCGATCGGTGCGCGTGGGACCGGGGCCACTGAACTGGGGGGTTCACCCATGCATATCCGAGCACGAGCACTGCTGAGCATGGCCGCGACCGGAGCCATGCTCGCGGTTGCTGTGGCAGCACCGGCCAGCGCCGCCGACGCGACGATCACGGTGCCGAACGACTTCGTCGCCGCAGCGTCGGACACCCGCGCCACGGGCCACTACGAGGTCGTCGGCACCGGGCTG
>JBKJUE010000011.1:0-3738 GCA_046590395.1 Nocardioides sp. | reverse complement strand
GTAGCCCTCGACGCGCGGCGCGAAGCCGATCGCCTGGAGGACCTTGTCGGTCTCGAGGACCTCTTCCTTGCCGTCCTTGCTCACGGTGACCTTGACCTTGTCGCCGGAGTCGTCGATGCCCTCGACCTTGGTGGAGAGCAGCACCTTCACGCCCAGCTTCTTGTAGTGCTTGGGCAGCTCCTTGGACACGTCGGCGTCCTCGGTGGGCACCATCCGGTCGAGGAACTCCACGATCGTCACGTCGACGCCGAAGTTCTTCATCACGTAGGCGAACTCGACGCCGATGGCGCCGGACCCGGCGATGACGATCGAGCCGGGGAGGTTCTCGTCGAGGATCTGCTCCTCGTAGGTCACGACGCGCTCACTGAGCGAGGTCCCGGGGATCAGGCGGGTCTTGGCGCCGGCGGCGATGATCAGGTTGTCGCAGGTGTAGGAGGTGGTGTTGCCGTCCTTGTCCTGGACGTCGACCGACTTGGCCCCGGTCAGGGTGCCCCAGCCGTCGACCTCGGTGATCTTGTTCTTCTTCATGAGGAAGTGGACGCCCTTGACGATGCCGGCCGAGACCTGGCGGCTGCGCTTGTGGGTCGGTCCGAACGACATCGTGGCGTCGCCCTCGATGCCGAACTTCTCCTTCTCATGGGCCAGCACGTGGGCCAGCTCGGCGTTCTTGAGGAGCGCCTTGGAGGGGATGCAGCCGACGTTGAGGCACACCCCGCCCCAGTACTTCTCCTCGATCACGGCGACGGACTTGCCGAGCTGGGCGGCGCGGATAGCGGCGACGTAGCCTCCGGGGCCGGCACCAAGGACGAGGACATCGAAGTGGGTCACGGTCGTCAGCCTATGAGTTGTGGCAGCCGAACCCCAAGGCAGGGACTAACCTGCAGCCCGTGACGTTGTACGCCGCCTACGGGACGAACCTCGATCCCGCCCGCATGGGCGAGCGGTGTCCGCACTCCCCGATGCAGACGACGGGCTGGCTCACCGGCTGGCGGCTCACGTTCGGTGGCGAGGAGCACGGGTGGGACGGAGCACTCTCCACCATCGTCGAGGACCCGCTCGAGCAGGTCTTCGTGGCCGTCTACGACATCACCCGCGAGGACGAGGCCGCGCTCGACGGGTGGGAGGCCGCCGACCTGGGGCTCTACCGGAAGACCAAGGTTCGGGTGTCGACGCTGACCGGCGAGGTCGTGGTGTGGACCTACGTGCTCGACGCCTACGAGGGCGGCCTGCCGTCGGCGTCGTACCTCGGGATCCTCGCGGAGGCCGCCGAGGCGGCGGACGCCCCGGACGACTACGTGGCCGCGCTGCGCCGCCGCCCGTGCCGCTCGATCGGTCCCTGACCCGTCCGACCCCGGATCAGAAGAGCGTGGCCTCCGGCTCGACCTGTCCCGGTCGCGCGTCGGGGTGCGCGACGGTCGCCCCGGCGAGGCCGGGGCCACGGTCCGGCACGACCCCGTCCTTCCACGAGGTCGCGGCGGCGTTGGCCAGCCGGTCGGCCTCCTCGTTGAGCGGGTGCCCGGAGTGCCCCTTCACCCACTCGAACCGGACCCGGCGCCCGTCCAGCGCGGCGTCCAGCGCCTTCATGATCTCCACGTTGAGGACGGGCTTGCCGTCGCCCTTGCGCCAACCGCGTCGCTTCCAGCCCGGCAGCCACTTGGTCACCGAGTTGATGACGTAGAGGCTGTCGCAGTAGACGAGCAGGTCGTCGTCGACGTGGGCGGTCTGCTGCAGCAGGTCGAGCACCCCGGTGAGCTCGCCCATGTTGTTGGTCCCCCGGGCCCAGCCGCCCGCGGCCCAGCAGGTCTCGTCGACGTACCACGCCCACCCTGCCGGCCCGGGGTTCCCGAGCGCCGAACCGTCCGCCGCCGCGATGATCGTCACCGGGGCATCGTAGGCAGAGCGGACGCGGGTCAGTCGCCAGGCTGCGCGGTGTGGCAGACCGCCTCGACGTTGTTGCCGTCGGGATCGCGCACGAACGCGCCGTAGTAGCGGTCGTGGTACTCCGGCCAGAACCGCGGTTCGTGGAGGACCTCGGCGCCCAGCTCCTGCGCTGCCTCGAAGAACGCGCGGACCGCCGCCGCGTCGGACGCCGTGAAGGCGACGTGGATCTCCCGGTCGGGTCCGGAGGCCGGACCCTCCGCCGGCTGCGCCCCCAGCCAGAAGTCCGGCTTGTCGGTGCCGTAGCCGAGCGCCACCCCGAAGTCGAGGATCCGGGAGTGACCGAGGGTGGCCAGCACCTTGTCGTAGAACGCGGACGCCGCGTCGAGGTCGGCACAGTTGATGCCCAGGTGATCGATCATGGCCACTAGAGTTCCACGCTGTGACGGAACTGACCCCCCAGCAGCTGGCCCAGCAGGCCGCCGACCGGCTCCGCGAGCTCACCGGCGTCGAGACCCACGACGTCGCCCTGGTCCTGGGCTCGGGGTGGCTGCCGGCCGTCGACGCCCTGGGCGAGGCCACCGCGGAGATCGACACGACCGACCTGCCCGGCTTCTCGGCCGCGGCCGTCGCCGGGCACTCGGGGAAGATCCGGTCCGTGCGCTCGGGAGACCGCAACCTGCTGGTCTTCCTGAGCCGCACCCACTACTACGAGGGCAAGGGCGTCGCCGCCGTCGTCCACGGCGTGCGCACCGCGGCCGCGGCCGGGTGCCGGGCGATCGTGCTCACCAACGGCTGCGGCGGTCTCAAGGAGACGTGGGCGCCCGGTACCCCGGTGCTGATCAGCGACCACATCAACCTGACCGGGTGCTCCCCCGTCGTCGGCGCCAACTTCGTGGACCTCACCGACCTCTACAGCAGCCGCCTGCGTGCCATGTGCCGCGAGGTCGATCCGAGCCTCGACGAGGGCATCTACGTGCAGTTCCCCGGCCCGCACTACGAGACCCCCTCCGAGATCGGCATGGTGCGCGCCATCGGTGCCCACCTCGTCGGGATGAGCACGACGCTCGAGGCGATCGCCGCACGCGAGGCGGGCCTGGAGATCCTCGGCATCAGCCTGGTCACCAACCTCGCGGCCGGGATCAGCGGCGAGCCCCTCAACCACGAGGAGGTCCTCGAGGCCGGCCGCGCCGCGGCCACCCGGATGGGCGACCTCCTCGGCCAGATCGTCCCGAGGATCTGATGCGCGTCCTGGTGACCGGCGCTGCCGGGTCGATCGGCCGGGTCGTGACGCTCGGTCTGTGCGCACGGGGCCACGAGGTCGTAGGCCTTGACCGAGTGCCCGAGCCGGAAGGCTTCACCGGCAACTGGCACACGGTCGACTGCAGCGACACCGAAGCCGTGCTCGCCGTCTTCGCCGAAGAGCACTTCGACGGCGTCGTTCACCTCGCCGGCCTGCCCGGCGAGCACGACCTGCCGACCGAGCTCACCTCCCACGTCATCACCACCGCGGCGTTGCTTGACGCCATGGTCGAGCACCGCGTCCCGCGCATCGTCTATGCGAGCTCAAACCATGCCGTCGGACGCACCCCCCGGCCCGCCGAGGGTGACGGCCACGTCTCCGACGACGCCCTCCCCCGCCCTGACACCTTCTACGGCGTCGCCAAGGTCGCGGCCGAGGCGCTGCTGAGGCTGTACGCCGACCGCCACTCGATCGACGCGGTGAGCTGTCGCATCGGCAGCTTCCTGCTCGAGCCGACGACGACCCGCAACCTCGCGACGTGGCTCTCGCACGAGGACGCCGTCCGGATGGTCGAGGCTGCGCTGACCGCGCCGGCGCCGGGCTACGCCGTGCTCTAC
>JBKJUE010000101.1:0-33390 GCA_046590395.1 Nocardioides sp. | reverse complement strand
CGCGAGTACCGGCTGCCGTCGGGCATCGCGTAGCGCGCCCGGTAGGTCACCTGACCGGACTTGCTGACCCGCCGCTCGGCCTCGCCGAACCCACGCCGCCGTCCCACCCCGAGACCTCCTCCGCCAACCCCATGCTGCAATGGCATCAACAGTACGCTGTGGGGGACCAGTGGGGGAAGGACTGGCCATTCGTGTATCAAAGTGACCGCATCTGACCTGCGGTTTCACTCTCAGACGGCATTCACGAGAGGGCCAAAGTGATGCTTTGCAAGCAGGGGGTTAGGGGTTCGAGTCCCCTAGGCTCCACCCACGAGAAACCGCAGGTCAGCCTGCAGTCCTCCCTTGATTTCGGGGCCAACTTGCGGTGCCAGATCGACCGGGTGATGCCAGATCGGCCAAGGAGCTGTCGGCGCCCATCGCAAGAATGTCGGTGATGACGACCGGGAGACATGACCTTCCTCGCGGATGGGCGGCTGGTGGTCACCATCCACCACTCGGCCTACTGCGACGGACCGTCAACGGCTACGCCTGGGCGAGACCAGGTTCTTCACCAAGGGTCGGGTGACCCCCGACAAGTTCGAACGGTACGTCGTCGACCTGCTGCACCAGCTGACGCGGCTCGGGCGAACCCGCCGAGACCAGGCACGTGCCCGTCGTCCTGCTCACGGCGAAGACGCAGGAGGCGGACCGACGCAGGTTCGCCGAGCTCGGGGTCTCAGGAGTCCTCACCAAGCCCTTCAACCCCCTGACGCTCGCCGATGAGGTCGCGGCCATCCTGGGGTGGGACCGCTGAGCGGACCCTGAGCCCGCTGACCCACCGGCCTCCCCCTCACCCTGCGGCTTTGGCAGACTTCCGCTCATGCTCCCTCGCGTCCTGGTCGCGCTCGTGCCGCTGCTGCTTGCCGGCTGCGGCGACGACCCGGTCCCCGAGCCGACGCCGCTGGCGTCGCTGACGCCGACGACGACGGTCCATCCGGAATACGACCCGGCCCGTCAGCCCTCGGCCGCTGTCCTCGGGTTCGTGCCGTCGACGGCGACCACGCTGACCGTGACGAACTTCGACGAGGTTCGGGTCCAGCTCGGGCTACCGGACCTGACCAGTGACGACCTGATGTCGGACCGGACCGAGTTCTGGACCCGGGCCGAGACCGAGGCCGCACTGCTGACCGTCGGCATGCTGCGGCCGGTGAACTCCGAGCTGATGCTCGACTACGGGTTCACCCAGGACGACGTCGACTGGGAGGCGCACTTCACCGGGCCGTCCGGCAACGGCTACGTCCTGGCCTTCCGCCCGGACCAGGACATGGAGAGTGTCGAGGCCGCCGTCGAGGCCGGCGTGGGTCCACTGGACGGTGGCGAGGTCCTGGCCGAGGACCACCTCGTGGTCTCCGGCACGGCCGAGGAGGGCGAGCAGGTCTGGGCGAACGAGCCGGCCCTCGACGGACTCTTCGGCCACGCCGCGGCGTCCACGTACGCCCGACGCGGCTGCATCCCGGTCCACGAGGCACTCGGCCCCGACGCGGACGCCGAGGACCTGGCAGCCGTCCAGCAGGCGCACCCGCTCTCGGTGCTGGACGACCTGCCAGCGTTCGTCGTCGACTTCGGTGACCACCTCGCCACGGTGCGGATGGGCGAGAGCCGCGACGACCTCTTCGCCCGTCTCGACATCGGACGGGACTGGCCGACGGCCGACTTCGGCCAGGAGTTCCGGGACCCGGTGGGTGACCCGACGACCGGCCGGATCGGGTACGGCGTGCTGCGGCCGCCGCGGGCGGCCGCGCTGACGCTGCTCGAGGAGCTGCCGTTCGGGATCTGCAACGAGGTCACCCCGATCCCGGAGCCGACCGGCCTCTAGGCCATCAGCTCCTGCCGCGGACGGCGGCGAGGCTCCGTCGTACCAGGCCCGGAGCTTCTGCCACCTCGGACCGGAGTTCCTGCCACTTCGCGGGGGAGTTGTTGCCCCCTCGTGGGGGGCGGCGAAGGGAGGTGGGGTTGACGGAGGCCAGCAGGCGGCGCGGCCACGGCGCGGCCACCCGGAGGGCCCGCCGCTCGACCTCGACCCGGCGCCAGAACGCCGAGGCTGCCGCGGCGTCGGGCTCGTCGATTCCGAAGATGGTCCGGTCGGCTTCCCAGGCGGCGTCCTCGCCGTGGCCGATGAGGAGTGCCTCGGCGTGCCGGGTCAGGCCACGAGGGATGGCCATGCCCAGGTCTCGGGCGAGGTCGACCAGCTCCAGCCATGCGCCGGCGTAGCGGCGGGTGATCCGGGCGTGGTGGAGCCGCCGGCGCCGGCGCACGAGCTTGGCCACCGGTACGACGGCCGCGGCCAGCAGGATGAGTACGACCCCCACGACCAGCAGCCAGCGCCACCAGGACGAGTCGCCGTCGACGTCCCGCTCGACGGGCTGGGCCTTGTCCTTCTTCGGCTCGTCCTTGGGTGGGTCGAGCTGGATGTCGGGCAGCTTGGTGCCGGGTGGCAACCGGATGGACTGGTCGGGGTTCTGGTCGAACCGGTCGGCCTCCGGCGGGGTGCGGCTCATGAAGGCCTCGGTGGGCAGGGTGCGCCAGCTCCCGTCGGCGACCCGGAGCTCCACCCAGGCAGACACGTCGCGGCCGCTGACCACGCCGTCCTCCGGCACCACCGCACCGACGACCACCCGAGCAGGCACACCCAACCGGATCGCGGCCATCGCCATCACGGGGGCGTACTGCTCGTCGTCGCCGGTCAGGCTGCCGTAGATGAAGAACGGCCCGAGCCGGGTCCGGTCGTGCCCGGGGCCGTACTTCGCCGCCTCCTGCTCGGTGGCGCCGTTGCTGTAGCGGCCGGTCAGCCGCAGCACCTCCGCCACCCGGAAGACCGCCGCCATGGGGCGGGTCTCGCCGGACGCCCACCCGTGCGCCGGGACGTGCATGAACCGGGCCTGCTCGTAGAGCTCCCCGTCCTGGGCCGCGTAGGGCTCCATCTTCGGCGTGAGCCGGTTGTCGGGCAGGACCGCGGTGAACTCGTAGACGTCGCGGCCGGTGAGGTCGCTGGTCATCACCCCGGTCGAGGTGGCGGGGTTGTAGCGGAACCCGCGTTGCCGGGCGGCGGACCGCTGGCCGTCGAAGCCGAACCACTGGACCGCGCCGGCGCTGGGGACCCAGTGGCTGTCCCAGTCCTTGTGCACCTCGACCTGGACGAACTCCTCGTCACCGTCGGCCGGGTTGTCGATCGCGCTGCCGATCCGGAGGAAGCGGTCGTCGCCGCGGTCCGGCACGGTCTGGTCACCGGCCCGCATCTGCAGCTGGTCGTAGGTGTCCAGCGCCACGAACCGCAGGCGGGTCCCAGGCTCGAGCCCGGAGACGGTGAGGAGCGGGCTCTCGTGCACGTTGCCCAGCGCGCCGGGCAGCTGCCGCGTGAACCGACGGAACTCCGCGAGCGGCGTCTCCAGCTCCGACACGTCGTATGCCGGGACGGTGTCGCGCAGGACCAGCTGGGGGGCCGCGGCGACGGGGACCCGGTCCGCGACCGGCCGGGCCACGGCCGCCACCAGCCCGAGGACGAGGACGGCCAACCCCAGGCGGGTCAGCAGGGCGACCGGGGCATGACGCGCCTCGAGCCGCAGCCCGCGGAGCAGGATCCAGCCGGCGGCGGTCAGCGCGAAGAGCAGGCCGAGCAGCCAGCCCGGCTCCTCCCGGCCGAGGACCTGGATCCCTCCGAACGCGATCAGCGGTGCGACCAGGGGTGCCGCCGGGCTGGTGCTGCGCAGCGCGACGCTGGTCGCGAGCCCGCCCGAGAGCAGCCCCACGACGTACGGCGGCAGCAGCAGCGCACCGTCGGACTCGAGCAGCGGGTGGCTGCCGACGAGGAAGGTCCACGAGTTCAGGGTGTCCGTGATCAGGTCCTGGACGAGCCGGCCGCTGAGCCGGATCTCCGCGATCGGCCCGGCGGTGAAGAGGTAGAGCGGGATCAGCAGCACGAACAGCACGTCGGCGCCCCAGCCGTGCCGGGCCAGCCACCAGGCCAGGAGCCCTGCCACGCCCGCCCCGCCGAGGCCGGCGAGCAGCCAGCGGTTGCCGTCGTACGTCGTCGCCCAGCCGGCCAGCGCGAGCCCGGTGAGCAGCAGCGGCGCCAGGGCGTCGACCAGCGTGTCGCCGGCGGTGTTGCGCTTCATCGGCGCGCGTCCATGAAGCCGGCCAGCAGTCGGGGCAGGTCGTGCAGCTGCTTGACGTTGAGCTTGGGGTGGCCACCGGCCTCGGTGATCATGCTGTGGCCCGAGGCGTGCGCGTGGAAGAAGATCGTGCGGGACCCCATCGGGAACGCGCGCTGCACCGCGGCCAGGCGCGGGAAGGCGACCTTGCCCCCGGTCACCAGGAGCAGGCTGGTCTCCGGCGCCAGGAAGGCCGCCTCCTCCGCGCGCCCGGTCAGGTCGGTGTCGTCCATCCCGATCCGGCAGCACGCGTCGAGGATGTCGGCGGCGCCGTGGCCGGCGAGGAACTCCGTCCCGCAGACGAAGGTCAGGTCGGTGTCGTCGAGGGCGCACCGGGCGACCAGCGACGCGGCGATGGACACCGCCAGCTCGAAGTCGTCCTCGGTCTTGTAGGAGTCGCGGGCGTCGTCGACGATCACGGTCGCGTGGTTGCGACGGGTCTGGTGGTACTGCCGCACCAGCAGCTGGCCGGCTCGCGCCGACGACCGCCAGTGCACGTGACGGAGGTCGTCACCGCGGACGTACTCCCGCAGGGCGTGGAAGGCCAGGTCGTTCATCGAGACCCGGTCGCTCGGGATGCCCTCCTGCTCGCGCAGGAACCCGCTGGTCATCGCGTCCAGCGCGGCCATCCGCGGGCGCACGTAGAGCTGGACGGGCGTCCCCCACCTCGCCTCGCGGCGCAACAGACCGATCGGGTCGGTACGACGGGCGGTGGCCGGTCCGACGTCGATGACCCCGCGGCGGAAGGTCGGGATGGGGATCGTCTCCGCGTGCTCGACGCCACGACGGAGCACGGGGAGCCGGAGCCGGGTCGCGTCGCGCCCGATGGGGATCAAGATCCCGGGGTGCAGCAGCGGGAGGGGCGACTTGTTGCGGACGTGGAGCACCGCGCGCCCGGTGTCGCCGGCGACGGTGTGCGAGGAGCGCAGTGCGAGCCGGGACGCCACCCGGGTCGGCACCAGGACGAACGGAACCGCGACCACCAGCAGGACCAGGCAGACGACACCGACGAGGAGCATCTCCTCGTGGCCGAGGTAGTGGTGGCCGACGAAACCACACACGCCGAGCAGCAGCACGCCGTACCCCGCCGGCGTGATCACCCGGCGGAGGGCGGTGAGCACAGCCCGCGGGCGTGACATGGCCGTCAGCCGCGGTCGAGCGGAGGCGTGACGGTCGCCAGGAGGTCCTCGATCACGTCGCTCACGGTGACGCCGCTGAACTGCGCCTGCGGGTCGAGCAGCAGCCGGTGGCAGAGCACGGGGTCGACCAGGGTGGCGATGTCGTCGGGCACGACCTGGGTGCGGCCGTGGGCGATCGCCCAGGTCTTCGCGACCCGGATCAGGGCCAGGCAGCCGCGGGCGGAGAGCCCGAGCTTGACGTGGGGGAGCTCGCGCGAGGCCTCGGCGAGCTCGCGGACGTAGCGGACCAGGGCCCGGTCGACGTGCACCTCGCCCGCGAGCTCGCTCATCGCCAGGATGTCGGCCGTCGTGGCCATCTGCGAGACCAGCTCGGCGCGGTCACGCACGCGGGAGTCGAGCAGCAGCTCCTCGGTGGACTCCGCGTCGGGGTAGCCGACGGAGGTCTTCATCAGGAACCGGTCGAGCTGCGCCTCGGGGAGCCGGTAGGTGCCGGCCTGCTCGATCGGGTTCTGGGTGGCGATGACCATGAACGGGCGCGGCACGTCGTGCGTGACGCCGTCGACGGTGACGTGCCCTTCCTCCATCACCTCGAGCAGCGCGGACTGGGTCTTGGGCGACGCCCGGTTGATCTCGTCAGCCAGCACGATGTCGTGGAAGATCGGGCCGGGGTGGAACTCGAAGGTGCCCTTGTGCTGGTCGTAGACGGTGACGCCGGTGACGTCGGTGGGCAGCAGGTCGGGTGTGAACTGCACGCGCGCGTGCGACCCCTCGACGCTGTTGGCCAGGGCCCGGGCGAGCATGGTCTTGCCGGTGCCGGGCAGGTCCTCGAGGAGCAGGTGGCCCTCGGAGAGCAGGCAGGTCAGGGTGAGCCGGATGACGTGGTCCTTGCCGAGAACGGCCTTGCCCATGTTGTCGGCGAGCTTGGTGAAGGTGTCACTGAACTGCGCCACCTGGTCGGCGGAGATCGCCATGAGCACCCCCTCGGTTCCTCGACTCGGAGCGTAGCGTCCGGGAGGCTGCCCGGGGAGGGATCAGCGGTGGCCGGCGAGGACGGCGTACTCGTCGGGATCGTGGGCGCTGAACACGGTGACCTCGTCGCCGTGGGCGGCGTGCAGCTCGCGGATCCGCTCCTGGTTGTGTCGCCTCGCCAGGTCGTCGACCGCCATCAGGGCCTGGAAGGCCCGCAGGCCGGGCGGCGCGGTCGGCGGCGTCTCCTTCTCACCGGAGCTGAAGTAGGCGTCGCCCGCGTGCAGCAGCCAGCCACCGTCGGTACGACGGACCGCGACGCCGCAGTGCCCGCGCGTGTGGCCGCGGAGGGGGACGAGGACGACGTCGTCGTCGAGGGCGGTGACGGAGCGCAGGCCGCACCAGTCGTCCCCGGCGACGTCGTGCCGGACCCACTGCGGGCCGTGCGCCCACTGCGCGCCGACGTAGCGGGCGCGCTCGCGCAGGTGGGGGTGCGTCGCGGCGTCGAGCTCGTCGCCGAACACGTGCACCCGCGCGTCCGGGAAGTCGCCGAGCCCACCGGCGTGGTCGAGGTCGAGGTGGGTGAGCGCGATGTCGGTGACGTCGGAGGCGGCGTACCCGAGGCCTTCGACCTGCGCCCGGGCGGTCTCGGCCGGGGCGAGCGCCGGCCGGAGCACGGCCAGGAACGGTCGGCCCAGGCGGCGCGGGTCCGCGATGTCGCCGCTGCCGAAGCCGGAGTCGACGAGGAGCAGGCCACCCGGCCGCTCGACCAGCAGGCAGTGGGCGACCATGGCCGGTGGCGTGATCCGGCCACCCAGGGCGCCGACGGGACGGAGGGTGGCACAGTTCAGGTGGTGGACGGTCACGGTCCGATTGTGGCTCAGACGCCCTCGGTCGCGTGCAGCTTCCTCACCGTGGGCGACGTGGCGACCGTGGCCGGGTCGGGGTAGGTGCCGAGCAGCCGGTCGGCGGTGCCGGCGCTGGTGACGGTGAACCAGTAGTGCTCGTTCTTGTAGTGGTGCAGCCGGTGGTTGCGCCAGACCGAGCGGTACCGCGCGGACCGGGGCCGGTAGTCGCTGTGCACGAGGTAGTGGGTCCACTCGTAGCCGAGCTTGAGGCCGTAGACGGAAACGAGCAGCGACAGCGAGCTCGCGCTGGTCGGCATGGCAAGCCAGGCGACCAGGACGTACGACGGGAGCAGCCAGCACAGCGCCTGCCACGGGATGAAGACCAGCGGGATCTGGCGCGGGTCGGCATGGTGCTCGCGGTGCTTGCGGGCCAGCAGCGAGTCGACGGGTACGCCGGCCACGCGGCGCGGACGCCAGTGGAGGATGCCGACGTGGATCACCCACTCGATGACGGGGAAGAGGGCGATCAGGGCGGCCGGGATCACCAGCTCCCACCAGGAGCCGCCTCCGGCGACGACCCGCGCGGTGACCGCCGCGGCCAGGAAGGCAGAGATCATCCAGGGGGAGGGGGCGCGCCAGAAGGAGCGCCAGGCGGTGCCGAGGGACACCGTGGTGCGGCGGCCCGGTCCGGCGCTGCCGGTGATCCGGTTCTCGTCGGCGGCCAGCCGCTCGGCGGCGAGGGCCTCGATCTCGGGGGAAGCCTTGGTCATTTCTCCTCCTGGACGGACTCGAGGGCGGTGAGCAGGCTGGTGGTGGCGGGGCGCAGCACCCGCTCCGCGGCGGCCCGGGACGTGTCGGGGTCGCCCTCGCCGATCGCGGCGGTGAGCACGCGGTAGGCGCCGACCTGGCCGACCTCCTCGCTCATGACCCCGGCCAGCGCCTCGATCGCCGGCTCGTAGGCGGCGCGGAGGCTGTTGAACATCAGCCGGAAGGTCAGCGAGTCGGCGGCGTCGACCACCTGGTCCCAGAAGGTGAGGGCGTGCAGCTGCCGCTCGACGTCGTCGTCGGTGGCGGCGAGGGCGTCCACGGTCTCGGTGAGGGTCGCGGCCAGGGCCGGCCCCCCACGCTCGGCGGCGAGGGCGGCGACGCCGGGGCCGATCACGAGCCGCGCCTCGAGGATGCTCCGCACGACGGCGACGTCGACGTTGCCCCGGCGGACGAGCAGGCGCGGGAGGAGGTCGAGGCCGGCGTACTTCTTGAAGTCGCGGACCAGCGTGGAACCGCCCTGGCGGACCTCGACCAGCCGGGTCTGCGCCATCCGCTGGAGCGCCTCGCGCACCGCGGGCCGGGAGACGCCGAGGACCTCGGCCAGCCGGCGCTCGCTGGGCAGGGAGTCGCCGGCCTCGATCTCTCCGTCGACGACCTCGGCGAGCACCTGGTCGAAGACGGCATCGGGGACGGACCGGCGGGTCACGGGTTGCAGGGCCATGCAGCTCACCGTAGATGGCCACTGGGTTGGTGGTCAAGTGGTCAGACCAGTATGCGGCAGTGCCGGCCGTGGAGCGCCGTCCGTAGGATCGGGGCGTGCCGTCGTACCTCGCCCCGCGCTTCTGGGGTGTGCACCTGCTGGCGGTGGTCCTGGTGACGACGGCCGGGCTGCTGGGCTACTGGCAGCTCGACGCGTGGCAGGAACGCCGGGCGGCGGAGGCCCTGGACCTGACCCGCCTGGCGCCGATCCCGCTCGCGGACGCCCTCGGCCCCGACGACCCGTTCCCCGGGGACAAGATCGGTCAGCCGGTGGTCATCGAGGGCACCTGGGTCCCCGACGGCACCGTCTTCGTCGACGGCCGCGAGCAGGACGGCGAGCCCGGCTACTGGGTGGTGACCCCGCTGGCCACCCGCCTCCCCGGCGCGCCCGCGATCCCGGTCGTCCGCGGCTGGACGCCCACCACGGAAACCACCCCGGCCGCTCCCCGGGGAGCCGCCGAGCTGGTCGGCTGGCTCCAACCTCCCGAGGGCACCGGCGAGGCCGACCCCGACCCGACCGACGACGTCGTGCCGCAGCTACGGATCGCCGACCTGGTCCAGCAGGTCGACCAGGACCTCTACGGCGCGTACGCCGTCGTCGCCGACGAGGTCGCCCCGGGTGACTGGCCGATCGGCGAGGCGGCGGTCAACGCGGGCACCGACGGACTCCAGCAGGCGACGCTCGACCAGCTGCCCGACGCGAGCCGGTTCACGGCGGTCCGCAACCTCCTCTACGCCCTCGAGTGGTGGGTGTTCGGCTTCTTCGCCGTCTTCATCTGGTGGCGCCACCTCCAGGACACGAGGGCGGCCGAGGTGGACGCGGACGACCCGGTACCTTCGGGGGCGTGAAGCTCGTCTCGGCCCAGCGCGGCCTCGCCCTCGTCGTCGGTGTGCTGCTGGCCTTCTGCTCCCTCGTGGCGCTCCCCCTCAAGTACCTCGCGACCGAGGGGAGCAGCCTCCAGACGTTCGGCGAGGACGCCAGCATCCTGTGGGCCGTCCACGGCTGGGTGTTCATGGTCTACGTCGTGGTCTCGTTCCTGCTGGCCCGCCGGGCCGGCTGGGCGACCGGCTTCACGGTGCTCGTCCTCGCGGCCGGGCTGGTCCCGCTGCTGATCTTCTGGGTCGAGCGCAAGGTGACCGAGCGGCTCCGCACGGAGAACCCCGAGCTGGTGTCCCCGAGCGCGGGCTGATGACGACCGCGTTCGTCCTCGGCGGTGGGGGCGTCCTCGGTGCGGTCGAGGTCGGGATGCTCCGGGCGCTGTTCGAGCGGGACATCGTCCCCGACCTCGTGCTCGGCACGAGCGTGGGTGCCCTCAACGGCGCCATGGTCGCCCGTGACCCCTCCAGCAACGCGATCGACCGGATGGTGGAGCTGTGGCGCGGCGCCGCCGACTCCGGGGACGTGTACGGCGATCGCCGGCTCCGCACCGTGCGCCGGGCGGTGTCCACCGGCACCCACATCTTCTCGTCCAAGCCTCTCCGGCAGCGCCTGGAGGAGGAGTTCGGCGACCTGACCTTCGAGCAGCTGCCGGTCCGGTTCCAGGTGTGCGCGGCCAGCATCGAGCGCGCGGCGGAGCACTGGTTCGACTCGGGCCGGGTCGTCGAGGCGGTGGTGGCGAGCGCCGCCGTGCCCGGCCTGCTGCCACCGGCGAAGGTCGGCGACGAGCACTACCTCGACGGCGGCATCGTGAACTCCATCCCGCTCGGCCGGGCCGTCCAGCTGGGCGCGACCCGGGTGTTCGTGCTCCAGGTGGGCCGGATCGACCGACCGCTCAAGCCCCCGCGCCGACCCTGGGAGGTGGCCAGGGTGTCGTTCGAGATCGCCCGGCGGCACCGGTTCACCCGCGAGCTCGCCGAGCTTCCCGACGGCGTCGAGGCCCACGTGCTGCCGGCCCGCGGCACCTCGGGCCGCGACGACTCGTTCTTCGCCTACCGCGACTTCTCGGGCATCGAGGAGCGGATCGAGCGCACCTACGAGGCCAGCCGCGACTACCTGGCGGAGCTGTGATCTGGGCCGTGCGCCGCCTGGTGGTGGCGCCGGTGATCATCCTCGTCACCGTGCTGCTCTGGGTGACCCTGCCGGTGTGGCTGATCGGCGCCGCGGCGCTGTCGCCGATCCTGCCCGGCCGGTGGCGGGCGCTGCGGCTGCTCTGGCTGCTGATCCTCTACCTGACCTGCGAGACCGTGATGCTGGCAGTCATGCTCGGCCTCTGGGTGTCGAGCGGGTTCGGCTGGAAGATGCGGACGCCGTACTTCGAGGGGATCCACTACGACCTGGTCCAGGGCGTGATGTGGGTCTTCTTCCGCGAGGCGAAGCGGGTGCTCAACCTGACCATCGCCACCGACGGGCCCGCACCCGACGCGCACCCCGGCGTCCCGATCCTGGTGGCCTGCCGGCACGCCGGCCCCGGTGACTCGTTCACGCTGATCCACGCCCTGATGCACTGGTACGACCGTGAGCCGCGGGTCGTCCTGAAGGACACGCTCGCCTGGGACCCGATGATCGACGTCATCCTGCGCCGGATCCCGGCCCGGTTCATCTCGCCCACGCCCGGGGCCTCGGAGGACCTGGAGTCGCAGATCACCGCCCTCGCTCGCGGGCTCGACGAGAACGACGCGTTCGTGATCTTCCCGGAGGGCGGCAACTTCACCCCGGAGCGGCGGCAGCGGGGCATCGACCGGCTGCGCAGGCTGGGCATGGAGCGGATGGCCGACCGCGCGGAGGCGATGATCCACGTGATCGCCCCGAAGCCGGGCGGCTTCATCGCGGCGCTGGACGGTGCGCCGGACGCCGACGTCGTCCTGGTCGCCCACACCGGCCTCGACCACATGCTCACAGTCCGCGACGTGTGGCGCGAGCTGCCGATGGACAAGCGGATCATCATGCGCTGGTGGCAGGTCCCCCGCGACGAGATCCCGGCCGGCCGTGAGGAGCGGATCGAGTGGCTCTTCGGCTGGTGGGAGCAGATCGACGCGTGGATCGCAGAGAACCGGCCGGAGGATCTCTCCTCCGACCGGTCCCGGTGAACTGCTGGCTGACCGAGGTCAGGACTTCTTGGCGGCGTCCTCGTCGATCGTGACGGTGTCGGCCGGGTCGTCCGGGGTGGTGACCGGGTGCGGCTGGTCGACCGCGTCGGACACGGCCTCGTCGGGCGAGGACCCGGCACCGTCGTCGGAGACGTCCCGCACGGGGGCGGGAGCCGGCGGCGGGCTGGGGACGTAGGACGACTGCCAGTTGTCGCTGGCCTTGTCACCCTGGAGCTTCTTGGCGATGACGCCCGCTGCCGCTGCGAGACCACCGAAGAGCAGCACCTTGCGGAGCTTGCCGCCCTTCTTCTTGACGGGCTTGCCCTGGAGCTGCGCGACCTTGGCGGCCGCCAGCTCGCGGCCGACCGCTGCCTTCTCGGCCGCGAGGTCACGACCGATGGCCGCCTTCTCGCTGGCGATGGCGGCGCCGATCGCAGCCTTGTCGGCGGCATAGGCGGCCCCCCCGGCGATGATCGGGGCTGCCTTCGCGCGGGCGTCGGCCAGCGCGGGGCCGGCCTTGTCACGGGCGTCGGCGAGGACGGGGCCAGCCTTGTCGCGCGCGTCGTTGAGGAGCGGGACCGCCTTGGCCTTGGCAGTGGAGACCGCGGACTCGATCTGGGGCTTCATCGAGTCGACGTAGTCACTCGCCTGGTCGATGAGGGACTTCTTCTTGCGTAGGCCCATGGCGTGGCCCCTTCCTGTTGGTGGGGACGTCTCTCGTCGTTTCCATCCATTCGACCATGCTTGGCAAGGTCCGACCAGAGTCGGGTCGCCTTGTGGTCCGTGCGAGGATCGGGGACGCACGAACTCGGTCGATACACGACTAGTACCCACTGACGCGAGAGGTAGTCATGGCTGACCAGCAGGCCATCTTGAAGACCAACAAGGGCGACATCACCGTCACCCTCTTCCCCGACCACGCACCCGAGACGGTCGCCAACTTCACCGGCCTGGCCGAGGGCACCAAGGAGTACGACGCCGGCAACGGCCGCAGCGGCCCGTTCTACGACGGCCTGGGCTTCCACCGGGTCATCCCGGGCTTCATGATCCAGGGCGGGTGCCCGCTCGGCACCGGCACCGGTGGCCCCGGCTACACGTTCAAGGACGAGGTCAACTCCGGCCTGGCCTTCGACAAGCCGTACCTCCTGGCCATGGCCAACGCCGGTCCGGGCACGAACGGCTCGCAGTTCTTCGTCACGCTCGGTGCCACCGCCTGGCTGAACAACAAGCACACGATCTTCGGCGAGGTCGCCGACCAGGCGGGCCGCGACGTGGTCGACGCCATCGGCCAGGCCCCGACCGGACCCGGCGACCGTCCCAAGGACGCCGTGGTCATCGAGTCCGTCGAGGTCGTGCGAAGCTGAACGAGCACCAGACCCCCGCGACCGGGGTGCCGTCCTGCTACCGGCACCCCGGCCGCGAGACCTACATCAAGTGCCAGCGTTGCGAGCGCTCGATCTGCCCTGACTGCATGAGGGACGCCGCGGTCGGTTTCCAGTGCCCGACGTGCGTCGCCGAGGGTGCGAAGACGACGCGGAGCGGGCGGACGGCGTACGGCGGGCTCCGACCCACCAACGCCGGCATCACCTCGATGGTGATCATCGCGATCAACGTGATGGTCTGGGCCGCGCTGGCCACGACCGGGCGCTACGCCAGCGAGCTCTACAACCGGCTCGCCCTGCTGCCCGACGGCCGGTGCGTCCCGACGGACTCGCCCGGCCAGTTCTTCCCCAACGTCACTACCGAGCAGGTGTGTGTCGCCCAGGGGCAGACCTGGGTCCCGGGGGTCGCGGACGGCGCCTACTGGCAGCTGTTCAGCAGCGCCTTCATGCACATCGAGCTGTGGCACATCGGCTTCAACATGCTCGCCCTGTGGGTGCTCGGCCCCCAGCTCGAGCTGGCGATCGGGCGGGTGCGCTTCATCGCGCTCTACCTGCTCTCGGCCCTGGCCGGGTCCACCCTCGTCTACTGGCTGGCCCCGACCGCCGGCTCGACCCTCGGTGCGTCCGGGGCCGTCTTCGGCCTGATGGGCGCCCTGCTGGTGCTGGCGGTCAAGGTGCGCGGCGACGTCCGCGGCATCCTCAGCTGGGTCGGCATCAACGCCGCGATCACGTTCCTGTTCCCCAACATCTCGTGGCAGGGCCACCTGGGCGGGTTCCTCGGGGGGCTGGTGATCGCCGCGCTGCTCGTCTACGCGCCGCGGCAGCGTCGTACGGCGTGGCAGGTGGCCGGCCTGGCGGCCGTCACCGTGCTGCTGGTGGTCGCGATCGCGGCCCGCACCGTCGCCCTCTCCTGACACCCGAGAGTTCTCCACACCTGTGGAGCAACCTGTGCAGAACTACACCGTTGTTATTCACAGCGATTTCCACAGCTGTGTGAAGGCTGGGTCCGCTCACTCCCAGCGGGTGGCGAAGGTGAAGCCCACCGCCATCAGCGCGATGCCGACGACGAGGTTGTACTGGCCGAGGTCGTTCATGATCGGGAGGCCGCTGATGTCGTCGGAGAACACGTAGAACGTGCAGATCCAGAGCAGGCCGACCAGGAAGCAGCCGAGCATGCCGATCACGACGCCGCGGCCGCGACCGGCCGGGGTGTCGGGGTGGGCCGAGAGGGCCAGGCCGAGCATGAGGGCGCCGAAGCCGATCAGGTAGTTCCAGCGCTCGAGGTCGGCCATGAACTTCGGGCTGCCGGGGTCCGGGGCCGGGATCACGGACGGGTCGACCCGCACGACGGTGTAGTAGTAGGCGATCCAGGCGATGCCCAGGACGACGAGCAGGACGGAGATCAGGAGGCGCACCGAGAACCGCGGTCCGGCGGCCGGTTCCTTGTAGTCGTGCTTGAGCTTCTGCTTGGACACCCGTGAACTCCTTGGATCGACTCTTGAGGCGGGGGCTAGCGTAGTCGTCATGACCCCGGGATCCCACGCGAGGGCCGACGACGTCCCGCCGCGGCCACGTCGGTCGCGCGGAGCGTGGCGGATCGGGACCCCCACCGTGGGGCTCCTGTGCGGGGCCCTGTTCGTCGTCAGCGCCGCCAACAGCGAGGGCACCGACCTGCGGCCGGGCCGGTACACCGACATGGCGTCGCTGGCCCGGACCGAGTCCGAGCAGTACGCCGAGCTCGAGCGTCGGGTCAAGGAGCTCAACGCGGAGGTCGACGGGCTCACCGCTGCCGTGGACGACGACACGGTCGAGCGGATCCAGCGGCGGATCGAGCGGATGGAGGACCCGGCCGGCCTCACGCCGCGCTCAGGCCCGGGCGTGACGGTGACCCTGAGCGACGCCCCCGAGGACCTCATCAACGCCACCACCGGAGACATCAACCTGCTCGTCGTGCACCAACAGGACATCCAGGCCGTGGTCAACGCCATGTGGAAGGGCGGCGCGACCGCCGTGACCATCCAGGGCCAGCGGGTGGTGAGCACGACCGGCATCAAGTGCGAGGGCAACTCGGTCCAGCTCCAGGGGCTGCCCTACCCCCAGCCCTACGAGATCACCGCCGTCGGGAGCCAGTCGGCGATCCTCGAGTCGATCGCGACCGACGACTACCTCGAGATCTACCGCGCGGACGCGGAGAACCCGGACATCTCCGTCGGGTGGGAGCTCGACCTGGAGGACGAGGCGACGGCCCCCGCGTTCGAGGGCCTGCTCGACATCACCTACGCCGAGCCGATCCGCTGATCCCCGTCCGCTGCGGTCGGCCGGGCAGGGACGCCTCGCCGGCGGCGGAGGGCGACTCGGTGGGCAGGGTCGGACTCTCGGTGGGCGACTCGGTCGGCGACGGTTCCTCCGTCGGCTCCTCGTAGGCCGAGACGACGATGGTCACGGTCGAGCCCTCGTCCTCCTCCTCGCCGCCCTCGGGGCTCTGGTCGATGACCGTGCCCTTCGGCTCGGTGGTCTGGGTGGACTCGACGACGCGGGGCTCGAAGCCGGCCTCACGCAGCCGGGTCTCGGCCTCGTCCTGCTGGAGGCCGACCACGTCCGGCACCTCCTCGGGGCCGTCGGAGTAGAAGACGGTGACGTCGCTGCCGACCGGGACCTCCGTCCCCGGCTGGGGATCGGTCTCGAGGACCTGGCCGGCGGGCTCGTCGGACTCGCGTTCCTCCATGCGGACCTCGAAGTTGCCCGGCCCTCCGCTCAGCGTCTGCCGGGCCTGGTCGCGGGACTGCCCCAGGACGTAGGGCACCTCGACCAGCGGGCGGCCCTCCGAGACGACGAGGTCGATCTCGGTGAGGGGGGCGACGAACTGGTCGCGGTTGGGGTCCTGCTCGAGGACCCGGTCCTTCCGGCCCTGGGGGTCGGGGCGGTAGCTGACGGTGCCGACCCTGAGGCCGGCGCTGCCGATCTCCGCGCGGGCCTGGTCCTCGGTGAGGCCGATCAGGTCCGGGACCTGGGTGCGGTCCTCGGGCGACTCGAACATCTTCGGGAGCAGGTACGCCGCCCCGCCGATGAGGGCGACGATCAGGATGCCCAGGAGGAAGAGCAGGGCGCCGCGCCCGCGGCTGTCCTGCTCGTCGTTCGCTGGGGGAGCGGCGGGGGTGGCACCGCTCGGGGTCGCGGCCATCAGCGTCGTGGGCGGCGCCGGCGGGACGACGGCATGCACCGGGCGTCCGGCGAGGTAGCGCTCGACGTCGCTGCGCATGGCGGCGGCGCTCTGGTAGCGGTCCTCGACCCGCTTGGCGAGCGACTTCATCACGATGGCGTCGATCTCGGCCGGGAGGTCGGTGTCATGGTCCGACGGCGGCACCGCCGGCTCACGGACGTGCTGGTAGGCCACGGCGACCGGGCTGTCCCCGACGAAGGGGGGCCGGCCGGTGAGCAGCTCGTAGAGCAGGCAGCCCGCCGAGTAGACGTCGGAGCGGGAGTCGACGGTCTCGCCCCGGGCCTGCTCGGGGGAGAGGTACTGGGCGGTGCCGACCACCGCGGCGGTCTGCGTCATCGTCGAGGAGGCGTCGGAGATGGCCCGGGCGATCCCGAAGTCCATCACCTTCACGTCACCGCTCGGCGTCAGCATGACGTTGCCCGGCTTGATGTCGCGGTGGATGATCCCGGCCCGGTGGCTGTAGTCGAGGGCGGAGAGGACACCGCTGGTGATCTCGAGGGCACGCTCGGGCAGGATCTTGCGGCCCTCACGGATGATGTCGCGCAGCGTGCGCCCGGCGACGTACTCCATGACGATGTAGGGCTGGGCCACGCCCTCCTGGCCGCCGCCGGCCTCGGACCACTCCTCGCCGGTGTCGTAGACGGCGACGATGGCCGGATGGTTGAGCGAGGCGGACGACTGGGCCTCGCGACGGAACCGGGCCTGGAAGGTGGCGTCGCTGGCGAGGTCTGTGCGCAGCCGCTTGACGGCGACGACCCGGCCGAGCCGGGTGTCGGTGCCCTTGCGGACCTCGGCCATGCCGCCGCGGCCCAGCAGCTCGCCGAGCTCGTAGCGGCCGCCGATCAGCTGTCCGGTCACTCGTCGACCCCGCTCTCCTGCGCCGATGCCGAGGCCGACGACGTGGCCACGGGCGACTTGGACGGCTGGGCGGACTCCGCCACCGACGGTGAGGTCTCGGTCCCGGGGGGCCCCGACGCCGTGGGCGTGGGGGTCGGCTCGGTCGTCTCGGTCGGGGTGGGCTCCTCCGTTGGCGTCGCGCTCTCGGTGGGCTCCTCGGTGGTCTCCTCCTCCGTGGGCGTCTGCGAGGGCTCCCGCGTCGGCTCCTTGGTCTCCTCCTCCGTCGGAGTGGGCTCAGGACCGGTCGGGTCCTTGGGGGTGGACTTCTTCGTCGGCTCGGGCGTGGTCGGGTCGTCGTCCCCGCCGCTGGCGAGCACGGCGACGGTGATGATCCCGGCGATGATCAGGACGGCGAGCAGGATCCACGCCCAGGGCACCCGGCGCCCGGCGGTGTGCGACGTCGGCGGCGCCGTGGGGGTCGAGGTGGTGAGCGGGGCGGCAGCCGCGAGCGGTGCGGCTCCGGCCAGCACCTGCGTGGCGTCGGTGGAGGGGGGCGGCGCGGCCGCGGCCAGAGACGGGACCGACGACGGGTCACGCAGGGCGGCCGCGAACGTCGTACCGTCGGCAAAGCGCTCGTCGGGTGCCTTGGCCATCGCCCGCTTCACGACGGCCGCGAGGTCAGCGGGGATGTCGGGAGGCAGGTCCGGGACGGGCTCGCGCAAGTGGGCGAGTGCGGTGGCGACCGCGGTGTCGGCCACGAACGGGCGGCGGCCGGCCAGGCACTCGAACGCCACGACGCCCAGGGAGTAGACGTCCGAGGCGGGCGTGGCGGTCTGGCCCTGCGCCTGCTCGGGGGAGAGGTACTGGGGGGTGCCCATGACCTGCCCGGTCTCGGTCAGTGCCATCCCCTCGGCGGCGCGGGCGATGCCGAAGTCGGTGATCTTGACCGTGCCGTCGGGGGTGACCAGCAGGTTGGCGGGCTTCACGTCGCGGTGCACGATCCTGGCGGTGTGCGCGGCTCCGATCGCGTCGGCCGCCTGGGCCATCAGGTCGCTGGTGACGTCGGGGTCGAGCGGCTGGCCGGGCGGCAGCAGCGCGGACAGCGGCTGGCCGTCCACGAGCTCCATCACCAGGTAGGGACGGTGCACCTGGGAACCGTCGGTCGCGCCGGCCTCGCCGAAGTCGTAGACCGCGGCCACGCCCGGGTGGTGCAGCGAGGCGGCGTGCCGGGCCTCGGTCTCGAACCGGGACCGGAAGGTGGGGTCATCGGCGTACTCGGCCTTGAGCAGCTTGATCGCCACCGAGCGGTTCAGCACGGTGTCGGTGCCGCGCCACACCTCGCCCATGCCGCCCGTCGCGATCCGCGAGCCGAGCTCGTAGCGGCGCGCCTCGTCGACGAACGTGCCGCCGTCAGGTGTCTCGCTCACTGGATCACCGCCTCCATCACGGCCTTCGCGATCGGTCCGGCCAGCTGGCCACCCGCGATCTCGCCGCGCGGCACGTCGGCCTTCTGGATCATGATGGCGACCGCGACCTGGGGGTCGTCGGCGGGGGCGAAGGAGACGAACCAGGCGTACGGCGGTACGGACGGGATGCCGCTCTGCGCCGTGCCGGTCTTCCCGGCCACCTCGACGCCGGGGATGATCGCCGGCGTCGCGGTCCCCTCGGAGACGGTGTAGACCATCAGGTCCGTCAGCACGTCGGCCGTCTCGGGCTCCACCGCCTGCGAGAGCTCCTCGGGGTCGGTCTTGTCGAGGACGTCGAGCTCGGGGGACCGGACCTCGTCGACGATGTAGGGCCGCATGACGACACCGGCGTTCGCGATGCCGGCCACCACCATGGCCATCTGGAGCGGCGTCGAGGCCACTTCGTACTGACCGATGCCGGTCTGGGCGACGAACGCCGGGGACAGCTCCGGGTCGTCGGGGAAGCTGGACTCGGCCTGAGGGCCGAGGTCCTCGAGGTACTGGCTGTTGAAGCCGAACGCCTCGGCCTGCTCCAGCATCCCGGCGGCACCCACCTCGTTGGCCAGAGCGGCGAACGAGGTGTTGCAGGACTGCCCCATAGCCTGGGTGAACGGGATCCGGCCGGAGCCGCAGTCGCGGCCCTCGTTGTCGATCACGTTGCTGGTCTCCGGCGGGGTGTACTCGGCGCCACCGGGCACCATCGCGTCGGCGGAGGTGTAGTTGCCGCTCTCGATGGCGGCGGCCGCGGTCACGATCTTGAAGGTCGACCCCGGTGGGAGCCGGGTCTGGATCGCCCGGTTGAGCAGGGGCTCCGTCTCGTCCTCCTGGAGCTCCTCGTAGGCGTCGGCCACGGAGCCGAAGTCGTGGGAGGCCATCCGGTTGGGGTCGTAGCTGGGCAGGGACACCGAAGCCAGGATCCGCCCGGTGCTGGGCTCGATCGCCACGCCGGCCGCCTGGGTGCCGGCGCCGATGGCGCGCAACCCGTCGAACAGGGCGGTCTGGGCGGCGGGGTCGATGGTGAGCTGGACGCTGCCGCCCTTGGGGGCGGAGTTGCTGAGCAGGTCAGCGAGGCGAGCGACGAACAGCCGATCGTCCTCACCGGAGAGCACGGCGTTCTGGGACTGCTCGACCCCGGTCTGGCTGTAGTAGGAGAACCAGCCGGTCACGTGGGCGTACTTGAACGGCTGGGGGTACTGCCGCTGGAACTCGTACTCGTCGTCGACCTCGACGCTCTCGGCGACGGCCTCCCGGTCGACCAGGATGCCCCCGCGCTCGCCGGAGAACGACTCCACGATCACCCGGCGGTTGCGCGGGTCGTCGCCGAGGTCGTCGGCCTTGTAGTACTGGAGGTAGGTGGCGTTGACCATGAGGCCAAGGAACAGGAACAGGCAGAAGACGGAGATGGTGCGGATCGGCTTGTTCATTGCTGGACCCTCACCACCTGGGTGGCTTCGCTGTCAGCCTCGAACTCGTCCACCTCGAGGGAGGGGGCGGGTCGACGGGCCTGGTCGGAGATGCGGAGCAGCAACGCGATGATCACCCAGTTGGCGACGAGGGACGAACCGCCGTACGACAGGAACGGCGTGGTGAGTCCGGTGAGTGGGATGAGGCGGGTGACCCCGCCGATGACGACGAACACCTGGAGTGCCAGGACGCCGGCGAGGCCGGTGGCGACCAGCTTGCCGAAGCCGTCGCGGCAGACCAGCGCGGCCCGGAGCGCGCGCTCGACGATCAGGCCGTACATGAGGATGACCGCGATGACGCCGGTCAGGCCGAGCTCCTCACCGACGGCTGCGAGGATGAAGTCGGACTCGGCGTAGGGGACCCGGTCGGGGCTGCCGCTGCCGAAGCCGCGGCCGATGAGCCCGCCCCACCCCATGCCGAACATCGCCTCCACGATCTGGAAGCTGCCCGGGCTCTTGTCGTAGTACTCCATGGGGTGAAGCCAGAAGTTGACGCGGTTGGTGACGTTGCCGACGAAGAAGTACGCCGCCCAGGCGCCCGCCGTGAACAGCAGGCCGCCGACGACGAGCCACCCTGGTCTCTCGGTGGAGACGTAGAGCATGGCCAGGAAGAGGCCGAAGAACAGCAGGCTGGAGCCGAGGTCACCCTGGAAGACCAGGATGCCGAGGCTCACCAGCCACATGGCCAGGATCGGCCCGAGGTCACGGCCGCGGGGCAGGTCGACGAAGAGCAGGCGGCGGCCGGCGAGGGCGAGGGCGTCGCGGTGCAGGACGAGGTAGCCGGCGAAGGCGACCACCAGCAGCACCTTGGCGACCTCGCCGGGCTGGAAGCTGAACGGCCCGAGCCGGATCCAGATCCGGGCCCCGTTGATGGTGGTGCCGAGGCCCGGGACCATCGGCAGCAGCAGCAGCAGGATCGCGGCCAGGCCCAGGGTGTAGGTGAACCGCTGGACCACTCGGTGGTCCTGCAGGAACACCAGCGTCCCGATGAACAGCGCGACGCCGAGCGTCATCCAGATCAGCTGCTGCTGGGCGAAGTCGTCCTTGCGGCCGGCCACCTCGTAGGCGAGGTCGAGCCGGTGGATGACGGCGAGGCCGAGCCCGTTGAGCGCGGCCACGACCGGCAGCAGCACCGGGTCGGCGTACGGTGCCGTCAACCGGACGACCACGTGGCAGGCGACGATCAGCGCGGCCAGCCATCCGCCGTACCCGATGACGTCGGCCGGGACCTCGCCGTCGACGCCGAGGCCGACGGCGACATATGCGCCGACACCCACGGCCAGTGCGAGGACGAGCAGGAAGAGCTCCGCGCCCCGGCGTCGCCGGTGCACGAATCCCATGAGGGCTCCGGACTGCGCCATCAGCCGCTCGCCGAGTCGGACGAGGGCTCGGTCTGGCGCTCGGCGAGGCTCTCGACCGTGCTCCTGGCCTGCTCGTAGCTGCCGGCCTCGATCCCCTGGCGCACCTTGTCGGCGTCGAAGTCCGAGAGCCGCTCGACCTCGACGTCGGTGGTCTCGTAGGGGCTGGACAGCTCGAGGCCCGGGAGGTCGGCGTTCAGGCCGCGGTAGATGGTGACGACGCCGTCGCTCTCGCCCACGTAGTACTGCTCCTGGCTCCACGACCAGGCCGCCGCGAGGGCGATCCAGCCGATGCCGATGACGATCGCGGCGACGAGGAGCCGACGGAGCCACACGAAGCGGGCCGGGGGACGCGGCGCGTAGCGCATCTCCTCGGGGTCGATCGGGTCGTTGGAGATGGCGAAGTCGACGTCGTCCGGGATCTCGGCGTTGACCGCCTCGAGCTCCCCGGTGTCGCCGGCGCGGTGGCCACGGAAGAGACCGCCCATGGCGCCGCCGCGCTTGCGCCTCAGGTCGGCGGCGGCACCCACGATCACCGGAGCCATCTCGTCGGGGACAGGGGCCTCGCTGTCGACGACGTCGGCGACCAGGCAGGTGACGTTGTCGGTGCTGCCGGCCTCCAGGCTCGCACGGACCAGCTCGACCGCGGCGTAGTCGGGGCTGCCCATGGACAGGATGTCGGCGAGCCGGCCGTCGTCGAGCACACCGCTGGCGCCGTCGCTGCAGAGGAGCAGCCGGTCGCCGACCTGGATGTCGACGTGGAAGAGGTCGGGCTCGGACTCGTGGATCCCGTCGAGCGCCTTGAGGATCAGGTTGCGGTGGGGGTGGACCCGGGACTCCTCCTCCGTGATCCGGCCCTCGTCGATGAGGGTCTGGACGAAGGTGTGGTCCTGGGTGAGCTGGGTGATCGCGTCGCCGCGGAAGAGGTAGGCGCGGCTGTCGCCGACGTGGCCCATGCCGAGACGAGTGCCGTCGAAGAGCGCGACCGTGGCGGTGGTGCTGGTGCCGTTGAGGGCGGGGTCCTCGTCGACGAGCTCCCCGATCCGGTCGTGGGCGCGGTGAAGTGCGCCCGCCACCTGGCCGAGCAGGTCGTCGGAGGGCTGCTCGTCGAGCTTCCGGAGCTGCTGGATGGCGGTGCTGGAGGCGATGTCGCCCCGAGCGGCGCCGCCCACGCCGTCGCAGACGGCCAGGAGCCACGGGCCGACGTAGCCGGAGTCCTGGTTGTCCTTGCGGACCCGCCCGACGTCCGAGATCGCGGCGTAGTGGAGGCGCACCCGGGTCACTTCCTCAACTCGAGGATGGTCTTGCCGATACGCACCTGGGTGCCGAGGGTGAGCGTGGTGGGCTGGGTGATCCGGGCGCTGCCGATGTAGGTGCCGTTGGTGGAGCCGAGGTCCTCGACGAACCACTGGTCACCGGAGGCCGCGATCCGGGCGTGCCGCGTCGAGACGTAGTCGTCGTCGAGCCGGATGGCCGCGTCGGTGCCGCGGCCGATCAGGATCGGCGCCTGGTCGAGCTCGGCCCGCTCGCCGGCGTTGCCGCCCTCGACCACGAGGACGTGGGTCGGGCTGCCGCGGCGCTTGGCCGCCGGCTTGACCGGCTTCGCGGGCTTGCTCTTGGTCTTGGCACCTCGGGCTCCGCGCGCCGCCTCGGGGACCCTGGCCCCGAACATGTCGGACCGGATCACGGAGATCGCCGACAGTACGAAGATCCAGAGGATGGCCAGGTAGGCGATCCGGATCAGGAACAGTGTCAGCTCAGACATGCAGGTCCTCCTCGATGACCTTGACCGTCATCGTGGTGTTGCCGATCTTGACCGTCGAGCCGTCGCGGACCGCGGTGTGGGTGATCCGGTGGCCGTCCACCAGCATGCCGTTGGTGGAGCCGAGGTCGCGGACCGACAGGCGGAGGTCGTCCTCTGCGTCGCCGGACCGCACGTCGAACTCGATGTGGCGGCGGCTGATGCCCGGGTCGTTGATCCGGAGGTCGGCCTCGGTGCCGCGTCCGACGACGAGGCCGGGGGGCAGGAGGGGGTGCTGAGTGCCGTTGACCACGAGCATCGCGCGGGCCCGGCGTACCTGGGTGTGGCTCGCGTTGCCGGTCACCCGGGCCTGGGCGCGGCTGCGGATCCGGAACCGGCCCACGGTGAGGTCCTCGGCGGCCTCGAAGGCGATGGTGACCGGACCAGGGAAGACGTAGCCCTGCTGGTCGGCGTGGTCACTGACCTGCTTGCGCATCTCGTCGGCGAGGGCGGTGTCGTACGGCGCGAGCCGGTCGAGGTCGGCCTGCGACAGCTCGACGTTGAAGTCGTTGGGGACGATCCGGCGGTCCCGGGACATGATCTGTGCGTTGTTGTCGCACTCGCGCTGGAGGGCGGCCGCGATCTCCACCGGCTGCACCGCACTGCGGAACGCGCGGGCGAAGGCACCCGAGATCATCTGTTCCAGCTTGTGCTCGAACTTCTGAAGCCCACCCATCGGCCCGCCTCCTTTCAGTCCTCGCGACACGCAAGAGCGCCGACCCCCCGGTTGGTCGGGTCGATCGTATAGGTGGTGCCCCTTTCGGCCCTCCCCCACACCGTGAGTCTCGTTTTGGGATGCTCCTCACGCGTGCGTTAGCCTTGGCCCGCTTCTCGCGCGAGTGGCGGAATAGGCAGACGCGCACGGTTCAGGTCCGTGTGTCCGAAAGGACGTGGGGGTTCAACTCCCCCCTCGCGCACCACGTCAGGCATGGCGAAGCCCCAGGTCTGACCTGGGGCTTCGTTCATTGTCGGGACAAGCCTTACGGGGCACGTGCGTCTTCGGTGTGGAAGCCGGAGCACAGGAGATCCAGTGCCTCGATCGAGTCGGTGGCGTCGGCGTACCCGTGCTGCTCGATGACGTGCCAACCCTCGCCGATGCCGAAGGGCGCGGGGCACAGGCGGATCCGCCACGAGAGGTGGAGCCGTCCACCGATCTCGCCCACGGTGGCGTCGACGACCTCGAAGTCCTCGGCGTCCCCGAACCATGACCTGAAGGTCTCCGCGACCTGCGAGGGTCCCTGCCACTCCATCGGGCCGGGTGGAAGCAGTGCCCGGAACCGGATGTTCGCCGCCAGAGTGGTGGCCATCCGTTCGTAGTCGCGGGTGGCGAGGGTTTCGAGGAAGCTGCCGCCCACTGACCAGCGCGCGGTCGGCCTGGTCTGGTTCGTCGGTAGTGCAGTCATGGTGACCTCCGGGGTTCGTGTCGTGCTCGCGACCATAGGGAGGGTCGCCGCTCTGCGCGTCCGGCGTTCACCCGACGAACCGAAAACCCCCGGGGGAGGCTGTCCGACTCGTACTGTGTTTCCGTGGAAGCGGGCGAGCGCGACTCGGGCCTCCGGCTCACCGAGCTGGTCGCTGCCTTCTCGCTGGCCACGGACCTGGGCCTGGGCCAACCGATGGAGCACGTGCTCCGGTCGTGGGCCATCGCGGCGCGGCTGGGGGATCACCTCGGTGTCGAGCCGGAGGAACGCGGGTCCCTGTACTACGTGGCCACGCTGGCCTGGGTCGGTTGCGTGGCCGACACACCGGAGGTCGCGGCATGGTTCGGTGACGACATCGCTTTCCGGAGGGACAGCTTCGAGGTCGACTTCGCCGGGTTGCCCATGCTCGGGTTCATGCTTCGCCACGTGGGGGCGGGCAGCTCGGGGATCCAGCGACTCAGGCTCGCCGCCAACCTCGTCGGGACCGGTGGGAAGGGAATCAGGCGGGGGTTGATGTCGCACTGCCTGACCACGGCGCAGATGGCGGAGCGTCTCGGTCTCGGTGCGGAGGTCTGCGAGCCCCTGCAGCAGATGTTCACCCGCTGGGACGGTCAGGGCGTCCCCGGCGATGTCAGCGGCAACGCGATCGCGTTGTCGATGCGGCTGTTCCACCTCGCAGACACCGTCGAGCTCGCCCACCGCACCACCGGGGTCGACGCCGCCATCGCGGTGGCCCGGGAGCGACGCGGCAAGCAGCTCGACCCGAGCATCGTCGACGCGTTCTGCGCCGTGGCACCTGAGGTGCTCGGCGAGAGCTCGACCGAGCCGGACTGGCGGCTCATCCTGGCCGACGAACCAGCCCTGCAGACGAGGCTGAGCGAGCGAGAGCTGGACGTGGCGCTCGAGGCCGTGGCGGACTTCACCGACCTCCGGTCACCCGTCCGATCCGGTCACTCCCGAGGGGTCGCCGACCTCGTCGCGGGGGCCGCGGCGCGCACGGGCCTCGGGCAGCCAGACATCGTGATGCTTCGCCGCGCCGGGCTGCTGCACGACATCGGCCTGCACGGCATTCCGGCGACGATCCTGGACAAGGTGAGTGCACTGTCCGCGTCGGAGTCCGAGCGGATGCGGATGCACACCTATTACACCGAACGGATGCTCGCACAACCGCCGGCACTCGCGCGGATCGGCGCCATCGCGTCCATGGCCCAGGAACGCTGCGACGGCTCGGGACATCACCGCGGGCTGTCCGGCCCCGCCATCCCCTTCACCGGGAGGCTCCTGGCCGCGGCCTGCGCCTACCGCACCCTGATCGAGCCGCGGTCGCACCGTCCGGCGATGCCTGCCAAGCTCGCCACCGCCGAGCTCCACGCCGAGGTCCGGGCCGGCCGGCTCGACTCCGACGCGGTGGAGAGCGTGCTCGCAGCGGCCGGACAGGCCAACGGCAGGCGGCACAGCGGACCGGCCGGGCTCACCCCGCGTGAGATCGAGGTCCTCCAGCTGATCGCACGCGGCGCATCCACCCGGCGGGTCGCACAGAGCCTCGAGATCACCTCGAAGACCGCCGACACCCACATCGAGCGGATCTACGCCAAGACCGGCGCCTGCACCCGATCGACGGTCACGCTGTTCGCGATGAAGAACGGCCTCCTCGACAGCTTCGAACCGCTCGATCCGTAGGGAGAATCCCTGACGACAGCATCGTCAGGGATCCCTAGGTTCGTCCCGAGACGTCCACACCACGTCGCATCGCCGACAACTTCACGAAGAGAGGTCGTTCCATGACTGCAAAGGCAGTGATCAGCCTGACCACGGGGCTCGAGGACGCGGAGAAGGTGACGGTGGCGTTCCTGGTCGCCGTCGGTGCCGCCGAGACGGGCCGAGACACGCTCATGTTCCTGACCAAGGAAGCCGTCCGGCTCGCCTTCGAGGGCGTCGCGGTCGGTGTCGCCTGCGAGGGCTGCCCGCCGTTGCCCGACCTGATGAAGCGGTACGAAGCCGCTGGCGGCCGCTACTACGTCTGCCCGATCTGCGTCGACGCAAAGAAGCTCGACAGGTCGAAGCTGATCGCCGCAGCCGAGGTGCAGGGAACCATCCCGATGTGGCAGTGGATCGGCGACGAGGGCGCGACGACGTTCAGCTACTGAGGCTCCGGGCCTGCCCGGGCGCGGGGGTCAGCAGCCGGGGTTGTGGTCCGGGTGCCGCGGGCAGGTGGCGGTCCAGTTCGGCAGGCCGCCGTTGACGTCGACGAGCTGGCCGGTCGAGAAGAACCGCAGCTTGGCCAGCAGCGAGACGTCGTCCTTGCGCGGGTCGCTGTGCGGGTCCTGGCCGAGGTCCCACGGGGGCGTGTTGCCGTTCGGCGGGGTCGGGTTGCCGGAGTCCCAGTAGACGAGTCCGGACCCGCTGCCCGACTGCAGGGTCCCGTCCGCGCCAGGCGCGAACGGGGTGAATCCGTACGGCGCCTCCGCACGCCCGGTGGCGTACCGCCGCTCCCAGTGCCGGCCATCGGCCAGCGCCGTGCCGAGGAAGTCCGCACCGATCGTGCGCCCCATGACCTCGGCCGCGACGTTCGCCACCTGGTAGTCACCGAACGCCACCTCCAGGAGCACCTGGTGCTCCGGGGTGTTCGGGTACGGGTCGCTGGTCATGTGCTGTGCGTAGCCGTTGCCCTCGCCCCGGTCCCACAGCATCTGCATCAGGCCGAACAGCACCTGCTGGTCCACCTTGTCCGGGTAGGCCGTGTAGAAGAACGAGGCGTATGCCGGGATGCCGGGCTCCTCGGGGTCGACCAGGTGGCCCTCCCAGTCGACCGACCGGTTGAGCAGCGTCGAGTAGTTCATGCCGGGCACGCCGAGCACGGCCCGGGTGAAGTCCGGGGCCAGGGCGGTCAGCCCACCCGCGAGGATCCCGCCCTGCGAGTTGCCGTCGTAGACGAGCTGGTCGTCGAGCAGCCGTTGGTCGCCCACCCGGAACGCCGGGGCGGAGCCGAGGCCGTCCTGGTGGAGCAGGGCGCGGCCGACGTACATGAAGTTCAGGTAACCCTGCTGGGTGCGGTCGGGCAGCGAGCCGAAGTACGACACGTCCTGGAGGATCAGCGCGACGTTGGTGATGTCCTCGGTCGCCATCCCGATCCAGTCGACGCCGCAGGCGGCGTACCCGCTCCTGCGCAGGTCCTCGGAGGACGAGCCGGTCGCCTCGTTGCGCGAGCCGAGCAGGCCGTGGCCGTAGAGCATCGGCGTCACCGAGGGCAGGTCGGTGCGGAACCGGCAGGTGAACTCCGCCTCGGTCGTCGGCACGGCCGGGTTCTGCACGGGCGTCGCCATCGGACCGGACCGGGTGGCGCCGTAGAAGAGGCGCGACTGGGGTACGACGAGCCCGACGCCCTCGACCTCCACGCCGGGGGCGGTGTCCTGCGGGGTGGTCAGGTAGTTGGGCACGGTCACGGTGCCGTGGACGGTGCGCGTGGTGCCCTCGTCGACCGTCTCGGTCACGGTGAAGTCGGGCGAGCGGCCCTGGACCACCGAGTCGGCGAGGTCGGTGTCGCCGAGCTGGGCGAAGGCGTCGTCACGGATCGCCAGGGCGCGGCCGGCCAGGTTGTCCCCCGACGCGACGTGGAAGTCCCAGGCGAGGAACAGGTCGTCGACGTCGACGCCGCGGGCGGCGAGCCGGGAGAGGACGTCGGCGTAGCGGGCGTCACGGTCGGCCGGTTCGAGGTCGGCGGGCGCGGGGAAGCGCTTGGGCTGGCAGGTGCGGTCGGCCTCGCAGTCCGCGGTGTAGCCGTCGCGGAGGGCGGCGAACGCGTCGCCGGCCGGGATGGTCGCTCCGGTGGTGTCCCGCAGGTCGCGCAGCGCCACGATGTAGCGGTGGCCCTCGGCGAGGTTGACCAGCGGCCGGATGATCAGCGTCCGGTCCGCTCCCTCCTCCAGGGTCTGCGGGTTCTCGTCGAGCTCGGCCCAGTAGGGGTGCCGCTTGCCGGTGTCGGCGTCGAGCAGCACGATCGGGGCGTTGCGCGCCATGCTCCGGGCGGGGTCCTCGAGGAGGGCGTCCGGGACCGCGTCGCGGGCCGCCCACGGGTCGCCGGGCGAGGCCGCCCCGGGTCCGGTCTCGGGGGTCGTGTCCAGCTTGAAGGTGCGGGTCAGGTCGAGCCCGGGCACGAACGTCAGCATCGGCGTGCCGGGGGAGAAGCCGTCGTTGAGGTTCCACTCCGTCGGGTCGACCGGCTTGCCGTAGACGTTGCGCGGCATCTCCAGCAGGCCGAGGTCGACCCGGCGGCCGGTCGGCGTGCTCGGGTCCATCGCGGTGAAGGTGTCGCTGGGGAACGGCAGCAGGCAGGTGCGGGTGTCGAGGTCGTCGCAGGCTCCGGGCACGGAGGGGAGCGCGGGCACCGGCGCCGGGACCGGCAACGACGGCTCGAGGGCCGACGACGGGATCGGCACCGCGACCAGCCCGGCGAGCAGGCAGCCGAGCAGCGTGAGGGCGGGGGTGGCGAGGCGTGGGCGCACGTCGGTTTCCTTCGGTCGATCCCCCCGCTGCGATAACGCGCGATCGGGGTGGCGGTCACGCACCGACTTCGCGCCGGTTCCGCGGTCAGGGGGTGGACAGGCCGGGTCGGAGCGGGTTGGCTCGGTGCGTGGCCACCTCGGAGCAAGCCCGCCCATGAGCGACGTCGCAGGCGCGCTGGCGGGGAAGCACCTGCTGATGACCGGCGTGACCGGGTTCGTCGGCGAGGCGCTGTTGCAGCTGGTGCTGACCGAGGTGCCCGATGTCCGGCTGACGGTGCTGGTCCGGCCCAAGGGGTCGACGTCCGGCACGGACCGGATGCGGTCGCTCCTGCAGAAGGACATCTTCCGGGGTCTCGCCGACGACCCCGACACCCTCCTCGCGGACCGGGTCTTCGTCCTCGAGGGCGACCTCAACGACGTGCCCGCGCTCCCGTCCGACCTCGACGCCGTCGTGCACTGCGCCGGTGACGTCTCCTTCGACCCGCCCGTCGACGAGGGCTTCCGCACCAACGTGGTCGGGACCCGCGAGCTGTTGGCACGCGTGGACGAGGTGGGGTGCCACGTCCACTACGTGCACATCTCGACGGCGTACGTCGCGGGGCGGCGCCGCGGCACCATCCCCGAGGCGCCGGTCGATCACGCCGTCGACGTGGAGGCGGAGCTCGCCTGGGGCCTCTCGCAGCGCAGCGCCGCCGAGAACCAGTCCCGCAGCGCCACCGTCCTGGCGAAGGCCCGGACCCGCGCCGAGCGCGAGCACGGCCGGGCCGGCCGGCTGACCGCGGCCGCCGCGACGGAGGTCCGCCGCAAGGAGTGGGTGCAGGAGGAGCTGGTCCGGATCGGCACCGAGCGCGCCCGCAGCCTCGGCTGGACCGACTGCTACACCTTCACCAAGGCGCTCGGCGAGCGCGTCGTCGAGGAGCACGCGCGGACCGCGCCGGTCTCGATCGTGCGGCCCAGCATCATCGAGTCCGCCCTGGTGAAGCCGCACCCGGGCTGGATCGAGGGCTTCAAGATGGCCGAGCCGCTGATCCTCGCCTACGGCCGCGGCGAGCTCCCCGAGTTCCCCGCCGCCGGCGACACCATCGTCGACATCGTCCCGGTCGACCACGTGGTCGCGGCGATCGTCGCGGTGCTGGCCCACCCGCCGGAGCCCGGTGAGGCGGCGTACTTCCACGTCTCCTCCGGCGCTCGCAACCCGGTCAGCTTCCGCGACCTGTACGCCTCCATCCGCGGCTACTTCGACGAGCACCCCTTCGAGATGGGCGACCGTGGCGCCGCCCGGCTGCCGGAGTGGCGGTTCCCCGGGTCGCAGAGCGTCGAGCGGCTGCTGACCTCGAGCGAGCGCGCGCACAAGGTTGCCGACTACGTCATCGGGCACGCCCCGCGCGGCGACCGGACCCGCGAGCTCGCGCGCAAGCTCGACCAGCAGGGCCGGCGGCTGGAGTTCCTGCGGCGCTACCTCGACCTCTACAAGGAGTACGCCGAGGCGGAGCTCCGCTTCGACGACAGCCGCACCTTCGCGCTGTTCCTCTCGCTGGACGACGCGGACCGGGAGCGGTTCGCCTTCGACACCGCCGTCATCGACTGGGACCACTACCTGCGCGAGGTGCACTGCCCGGCCGTCACCGGTCCCATCCGGCGCCTCGACGAGGTGCGGCGGGCCCGGCGCAGGGCGCCGGCGGATGGGCTGAAGAAGCTGGCGCCGGCTCCCGGTGGTTCCGGTGCGCTTTCGGGTGCGGGGGTTTCGAGGCTGGGCCCCGGGGGGCCTCGCACCGCAACCAACGGCCCCAGCTCGACCGGCGGGAGGACTGCCGCGTTCTTCGACATGGACGGGACGCTGCTGTCGTCGAACGTGATCGAGACCTACCTCTGGATGCGGCTGCAGGAGATGTCCCCCGGGGAGCGTGCGTCCGAGCTGGGCAGGATGGCCGCAAGGGTGCCCGGGCTGGTCCGTGCGGAGCGCCGCGAGCGGAGCGCCTTCCTGCGCTCGATCTACCGTGAGTACGAAGGCGCCCTGCTCACCGACCTCGACGAGGTCGTCGACGCCGTGCTGACCGACCATGTGCTCGCCCGGCTCGCCCCGGCCGCCGTACGCCGGGTCCGCGAGCACCGCGCCGCCGGGCACCCGACCATCCTGATCACCGGTGCGATCCGGCCGCTGACCAGGCCGCTCGCGCCGCTGTTCGACCACATCGAGGCGGCCGAGCTCGCGGTGGACGAACGCGGCCGCTGCACGGGCTTCCTGGCCAGCTCGCCGCTGGTGGGCGAGTCCCGGGCTGCCTGGATGAAGCAGTGGTCCGCGGACAGCGGCATCGACCTCGCCTCGTCGTACGGCTACGCGGACAGCTACTCCGACCTGCCGCTGCTCGCCGCCGTCGGCCACCCGGTGGCGGTGCGGCCCGACGTCTCGCTGTTCCGGCACGCCCGCCGGCTCCGCTGGGACATCGTCGACTGGGCCAGCTCCGACACCACAGCCCGCACCCTCAACCCCGCGGGAGCCCGCCGATGATGCTCGCGCTGGAGATGTACCGCTCGCTGCCACGCCACCTGGCCGGCAAGGCGATCGGTGGCCGGGTGCCCGGAATCCTGTCGGGGTACGCCGCCCCGTTGCGGCTGGTGACCATCGACGCGCCTGCGGTGAGGCGGCCGGGCTGGGCCCGACTGCGCACCCGGCTCTCCGGGATCTGCGGGAGTGACCTCGGGGCGCTGTCGGGGCGGACCAGCCTCTACTTCTCGGGCCTGGTGTCGATGCCGTTCGTGCCCGGGCACGAGGTCGTGGCCGACCTGATGGACGACTGCGGGGACCTGCCGTCCGGCACCCGCGTCGTGATCGACCCGGTGCTCACCTGTGCCGCCCGCGGCGTCGAGCCCTGCGGGGACTGCGCGACCGGTGCCACCAACCGCTGCTCCCGGATCACCGTGGGCGGCCTGGCGCCCGGCCTGCAGACCGGCTTCTGCTCCGACACGGGCGGCGGCTGGGGCGAGGTGCTGACCGCACACCGCAGCCAGCTGCACCCGGTGCCCGAGGGCTACTCCGACGAGCAGGCGATCATGATCGAGCCGATGGCCTGTGCCGTGCACACCGCGCTGCGCGCCCGGGTCGGCGAGAACGACCGGGTCCTCGTCAGCGGTGCCGGCTCGGTCGGCCTGCTCACCACCCTCGCGCTGCGCAGCCTCACCGGCGCCGGAGAGATCACCGTCGTCGCCAAGCACGGGCACCAGCGCGACCTCGCGCTCGCCCTCGGGGCGACGGAGGTGGTCGCCCCCGGCGAGGCGCTGCGCCGGCTGCGCCGGGCCACCGGCGCCTTCCAGGTCAAGCCCGACCACTCTGCGGCGTACCTCCTCGGCGGTGTCGACGTCGCCGTCGACGCGGTCGGCAACAAGCAGTCCCTCGAGACCGCGCTGCACGCCACCCGCGCGGGTGGCCGGGTGGTGCTGTCGGGGATGCCGGACGCGGCGGACCTCTCCGCGGCGTGGTTCCGCGAGCTCGAGGTGCTCGGTTCCTACTCGTCGGCACAGCACGAACCCGCGGCCGCCGGGCGCAGTGCGTTCGACATCGCCGTGGAGCTGATGGCCGGCGACGCCGTGTCCCAGCTGGCGAAGACCGTGGCCAGCTACCCGCTGCACCGCTGGCGGGAGGCGCTCGACCACGCGCACGGCGCAGGACGGCTCGGCACGGTCAAGGTGGCTTTCGATCCCAGGAGTAGCAAGTGACGCGTCCAGGATTCGTCCTCGAGGTCGACGACCGCACCCCGCCCCTCGTGGTGCACGAGGGTGAGGGGTTCCGGCTGGAGCACTTCCCGCTCGGCACCCGGGTGGTCTACCCGCCCGAGTCGCTCCCGTCGGTGCCCGACGTCGACGGCGCGATCCGCGACGCGCTGCTGAACCCGGTCGACTCGGACCCGCTGCCCGAGCGGCTCTTCGCCGGGATGAGGCTGACCATCGCCTTCGACGACCTGTCGCTGCCGCTGCCGCCCATGCGCGCGCCCGACATCCGGCAGCGGATCATCGAGCAGGTGCTGACGATGGCGGCCGACGCCGGCGTCGACGACGTCCACATCGTCGCCGCCAACGCGCTGCACCGGCGGATGACTCCGGCCGAGCTCAAGCACATCGTCGGCGAGCGGGTCTTCCGGTCCTTCCACCCGCAGGGGCTGCTCTACAACCACGACGCCGAGGACCGCGACAACCTGCTCCACATCGGGCTCACCGACAAGGGCGAGGACGTCGAGATCAACCGCCGGGC
>JBKJUE010000073.1:0-10607 GCA_046590395.1 Nocardioides sp. | reverse complement strand
ATTTGCCGTGGTTCGTAGGCGTCTTCGCCATGACTACTTGCTCCATCTGGTGCACAGACAGTGAGCCCACCACTGGTTTGTGACTCGCCGGGCACGCCCCCGTTTGAGGGACGTGCTCAACCCAGTGCTACGTTTCCCGAACAAGTCCGCACTTGTATTCAGGTCCCGATCGTCGGCTCGCCCCGAAGGTCGGGACTTGCTATTTCACCGGCACACCGAGCAGCGACGCCGACGAACTACGTCGGTGTAACTACTAGATGTAGTGGTCACCTTACCTGCCTCCACCGACATAGCGGAGGTTCGTCCCCAGGTGCACGCTAGGTCCGACGACGAGCGAGCACCCAACAACGACACACGGAGAGCCCTTGGGGTCGAACCTCCTACGGAGCAGACGGTCGACCGCCGCCCTGTGGAGAAACGACATGGGATGTCACTACTGACACGCCGTGTCGTTTATCCACATTGGTACTGACACGTCATGTCGCGTCACTGACACTGGGGTGTCGCGAAACCACTGACATGACGTGTCGTTCTACTGACATTGGGATGTCGCCCTTCAACTGACTGACTGAGCGCGCGCGCGAGTACTCCCCCGTCCGGGCCGCGGCCGCGGCCGGGCCTAGTCGCCCGGACGGACGAGCCCTGACTCATAGGCGTGGATCACGGCTTGGACCCGATCCCGCAACCCGAGCTTCGCCAGGACGCTGCTGACGTGGGTCTTCGTGGTCGCCTCGCTCACGACGAGCTCAGTTGCTATCTCGGCGTTGGACCGACCGCGCGCAAGCAACTGGAGTACCTCGGACTCCCGAGGACTCAGCGGGCTTGCCTCGTGGGGGGCGGGTGGCGGCGGCGTTTGCGCGAACAACTGGATGACACGGCGTGTGACCGCCGGGGCGAGGAGCCCGTCACCGCGGGCGAGCACCCGGACGGCGGCGACGAGATCATCGGCCGGTGCGTCCTTGAGAAGGAAGCCACTCGCCCCGGCACGCAGAGCGTCAAAGACGTACTCGTCCAGGTCGAAGGTCGTCAGGACCAGTACCCGTGCCGCAGCACCCTCGGCGACCAGCCTGCGGGTGGCCGCGATGCCGTCGAGCTCGGGCATGCGGATGTCCATCAAGACGACGTCCGGGGACATCCGAAGGGTCGCGGCGACCGCGGCCTCGCCGTCCCCCACCTCGGCAACGACACTGATGTCCTCCTCGCCTTCGAGCAGCGAGCGGAGTCCGGCCCGCACCATGCCCTGATCGTCGGCGATGAGCACGCGGATCATGCCCTGCTCCCCTCGACCAGTGGCAGGACGGCGTACACCGCGAAACCGCCATCCCGGCGCGGACCGATGTCGAGCCGGCCCCCGAAGAGGGATACGCGCTCGCGCATTCCGAGCAGACCATGACCGACGCCGTTCTCTGTGGGACGGGCTCGGCCATCGTCGACTACGTTGATGCGGAGCTCGGTCGGGGCATAGGCGAGCGTGATGGTCACGCGGGCATCATCGGTGTGCTTCAGGACGTTGGTCACTGACTCCTGCACGATGCGGTACGCCGTCAGGTCGATGCCCGGCGAAAGGGGCACCGGCTCACCCTGCACCCGCAGCTCGACCGGGAGGTTGGCCTCCCGGGTGCGCTCGATGAGGCGAGGCAGCTGGCCGAGCCCTGGCTGCGGAGCGAGTGGAGGACGCTCGCCTTCGGCTCGCAGGACGCCGAAGAGCCGCCGCAGCTCGACCATGGCTTGGCGGGCGGTGCTCTCCACTGCCATCAGGTCACGAGCCTCGGCGACCTGGCCGGGAGCGAGGCGTCGGCGGACCGCCTGGGTCTGGACGGTGATCACGCTGATCGAATGCGAGATGATGTCGTGCAGCTCGCGGGCGATCCGCGCCCGTTCCTCGGCCGCGGCCTGCACACGGCGGTCCGCGTCGGCCCGCTCGAGCTCAGCGGCTCGTGCGTCCGCTGTGTCGGCCCGGCGCGTCTGCTGCTGGACCAGTCGACCAACGACCCACGGGCCGCCGTAGAGAACGGCCACCGCGGCGATGTCAGCAGGTTCGCCGTCGTCCAGCAGGAGGCCCAGTCCGGCTGGCCCCACGGCGATGAGGAGTGCGACGAGCGCCCGACGCCCCTCGAGCACCTGCCCCGCGGAGTAGCACGCGATGACCATGGCTGCGAACAGTACGAACGGGGTGTCGGGCCGACCGCCCACGATGATCGCCAGGAGAGCGATGACGAGCACGACGAGCGGAATGCTGCGACGAAAGGCCAGCGCGACCATCACGAACGTCGTGGTGGTCGCATGCGCCCAGCGAGGCATCGTGGTCTCGACCGTCAGCGCCTCGACGAGTCCGACTACGACGAGCGCGGCGGCCAGTCCCACGTCGAAAATTGGCGGTCGGGGTGGCAGCCAAGTCATGCGTCCAGGATATCGGCGGGCAGCGGGGGCAGCATCGGTCACGCGGATGACCCCCGTCTCTCAAGGATCGGTCTCACGACTGAGGCATCACACCCCAGGTGGCCGATGACGTGGCGCATCGGGAACGAGACCGTCGTTCCATGACCACAACTTCTGTCTCACACCACTCCACCCGGGCCACCCGTTCGCTCCTGCCTGCCCGCTGGGCATGGTGGGGAGCGGCCGCCGCGGCTCTCGGGCTCGCCGGCAACCTGGTCGCCAGTCACGGGCCGCTCACCGATGCCGACGCCGCGATCGCGGTAGCCGAGGCCTCGAGGACTACCCAGCACGTCGGCACGCTGCTCGGCATGGCTTCGTTCGCCTGCCTCATCTTGCTGGCCGCCGGCTGGCGCCGATGGGCTGCCCCCGCGTCCTGCCTCGCCGAGCAGGCGGTAGCGCCTGCCATCACGACCGCCGCGACGCTCGTCCTCTTCGGAACCGGTCTACGTGGTGCGATGGCCGAGTACCTGCCGGGAGGCATCAACGACGACAACTTCACCGACGACGGGCTCTTCGTGCTCTACATGCTTCACGACACAGCTCCTTGGTTCGCGTGGTGGGGCGTCCTCCTGGTCGCCGTACTCTTCGTGGCCCTGGCGTTCAGGTCACGCGTGGTCCCACGCTGGCTGGGTGTGGTCAGCGCGCTCGTGCTGCTGCCGCCGATCGGTGTGATGGTCGGCTCGGGTGCCGTCGCGGGTGCTGGTTTCGTAGCCCCGTTGTGGCTGGCCATCGCCTCGGTGACGGTGGCCCTTCGAGGGCTGCCTGAAGCTCCCTGACCGGTCGCCATGTCGCGCTGAAGCAAAGGCAATCGGCGCGGCGACACCTCGATCGACCAGGACGGGCCACCAGCGACGCACCGTGTCGAGCATGGGGGACCCTCCCGGGCGACCAGCCGGGCGGCGTCGAGCGCCGGTGAGATGGCGCGCCGGTACTGGATCCCCGAGATGTGGGGCCTGCTCACCCCTACAGGTGAAATGTCCTTGCCGCATAGGAATCCCCGCTCCCTGCCTTCACACTGGACGCTGGAGCACCTGTCGGAGGGGCTTTTCGCCCAGCAGGAGACCAGCACAGATGCAGCCGCTCGAGATCAGCACCCACGTGGAGCACGGTCGTACCGTGATCACGCCCCGAGGCGAGATCGACCTGGTCAGCCAGGCCGCGCTCAAGAAGGTCATCAACGACCTGGTCGTCGACGGGCACGTGGACCTCGTCGTCGACCTCGGCGACACCACCTTCCTCGACTCCACGGCGCTCGGTGCCCTGATCGGCGCCCGGCGGCTGACGCACGCGTTCAAGGGCTCGTTCGCCCTCGTGTGCGCGGAGGAGCGGCTGCTCAAGCTGTTCCGGATCACCAGCCTCGACAAGTTCTTCGCCATCCACGAGTCACGGGACGCGCTCTTCGGAAGGCCCGGGGCGCCCGGGGCGGGCGACGACGACCCCGTGTCCGAGAGCCAGCCGGCCTGAGGCGGGCGTCCCCGGCTCACTCGTCGTCGAAGACGACGTGGTCAACCCGCAGCTCCCCGCTGTCCGGACCCGCGCGGGTCACGTGCTCGAGCACGCTGCGGACCTTGGCCCGGTCCTGCTCGCCACACTCGACCAGCAGCCGTTCGGGCCCCCGGGTGTCGACCACCGCCGTGTAGCCGGCGGTGGCGACGGCCGCCATCAAGATGGCGGGGTCCTGCCCCAGTGGCACGGCGTAGGCGAGGGTGTGGGCGTCCGGTGACAGCAACCGGGCTTCGGTCCTGGCCTGCTCGGCAACCCACGTGCGCAGACCGAGGGCCACGACCACGAGGACCACCACGAAGCCGACCATGAGCATCACGAGTACGACAGTCATGACTCCTCCAGTTCTCTGGGCTTGCGACCAGCGTGCGCTGGTGCGCCCCCCATGGGCAGGGGCAGGAGTCACCGATGCAGGGCCAGAGGTCCCTTGTGCAGGTCAGCGGCCGCGCCACTCGTCGGCGAGGAGGGCGTAGCCGAGCCCGTCCAGCCACCGCCCCGAGCGGTGGAGCGACTCGGCCAAGTTGTGCTCCTCGCGGCGCATGCCCAGCTTCTCCATGACCCGCCACGACGCGACGTTGTCGGCGAAGCAGAGGGCGACCACCCGGCGCAGGCCGAGGTCCTCGAAGCAGATCCGCATCAGCTCGGCCGCGGCCTCGGAGGCGATGCCGCGGCCGCCGTGCTCGGGGGCGACGACCCAGCCGAGCTCGGCCTGCGAGCCCTTCGCCTGGTCGGCCACCTCGGCCTGCGCCCAGGGCTCGCCGACGTTGAGGTACAGGTCGCCGATCAGCTCGCCGTCCAGCTCGAGCGCCAGCGTCACCGACAACCGCTCCGGGTCGCTCAGCCGCTCGACGAACGAGTCCCGGTCCGTCGGCAGGGTCGGCAGGAACTCCGAGACCTCGGGCCGTTTCCGGATCTCGAACAGCTCCGGCAGCTGGTCGACCGTGATCGGGCGGATGGTCAGGCGGGCGGTGCGGATCGGCCAGGGGACGGCGCTGAGGTCCTGGGGCATGGCGTCAACCTACGGTTGCGCTCGTGCCCGGGTCACGGGGTTTCGAGACTCACGCGCCAGGCGGGTTCGCACCTCCACCCACGGCTGCCTACTTCGTCAGCAGCTCGTGGAAGGACGGGCTGGCCCAGCCGTCGCCGGAGTGGGCGGGTACGCCGGGCAGGTTGCGGCCGCCGTACACGTTGGCGCCGTCGGCGGTGCCGTAGCGCAGCCAGGTCTCGGCACCGTCCGCACGCTGGCCGCGGCCGGGCACGGAGTAGTCGCACACGCCGTCGGGGAAGACGGCCTCCAGCCGGGTCCACTCGTCCTCGGTGAAGAGCGCCCCCACCACGTAGTCGGTGCGCTCCAGCGGCTTGAGGTTGCAGGCGACGTTGTCGTTCGCCTTCGGGCCGCCGGCCTCCTGGCGCGGGGTGCTGAACCGGGTCTGCAGCGCCTGGAGCTCCTCGACGGAGCAACCGGGTGCGAGGTCGCTGACGACGCAACGGTCCGTGACGTCGGCCGGCTTGTCGGCGATGACCTTCTCGGCCAGCGGCTTGTCGGACGTGTCCTTCTCGACGTTGGTCAGCCAGCGGTCCATCGCGAGCAGCGCCTCGTTGGCCCAGTTGGCGTCACCGATCAGCGGGGCCGGACCGAACCACATGACGCGGTTGTCGGTGTGGCCCTGCTTGGCGAGGAGCCGCTCCTCGGTCCAGAAGGCGTGGCTGTAGTCGTGCGCGGCACCAGGGTCGGGGCCCCCGTGGTTGATGATCGCGACCTCTTCGAGGTTCGTCGCCTCGTTGATCAGGCCGGTCCGGTAGACCCGCTTGATCGCGGCCGGGTCGCCCGCGATCCGCTCCGGGACGAACTCGGAGTCGACGTTGAGACCGCCGACCTTCTCGTTGAGGTCGACGAACTGTGCGGGGGTGATCAGCCCGGTGTTCACGGCGTTGAGGCCGAACTGGACGCCAGTGTTGGCGAAGGGGATGCCGGCGAAGCCGTGGCCGGCGGCCTGCTCCTGCTCGCTCCAGACGTTCTCGGCGCGCGGCCCGAGCAGGTTGACCATGATGTCGAGCACCGAGCAGCGGACACCCTTCGGGTTGATCTCGGAGTCGTAGCGGGTGCTCGGGTCGTCGGCGACCGGGTCCTTGGTGCCCGAGCAGTCGTTCTCGGGGTCCAGTGCGGCCTTGAAGAGCCCCTCGTCCGCGGTCACCGCGTTGACGTGGGAGGCGTGGCCCTCGACCTGCGCCATCTGGGTCGGCGACCAGACGACGCCGGGGGCCCACCGCGACGGGTCCTCGAAGTAGAGGCGCATCAGGTGGTAGTCCGCGAACTGGGCACCGGCGGTGAGGGTGTCGGGGTAGGAGCAGGTGGTGACCAGGCCCTGGTAGATGCCGGGGTAGGCGTTGGCCACGGTGTGCTGGGTGATCGAGCCGCCGGAGCAGCCGGTCCCGATCGTGTAGCGGAGCTCGCCGTACGTCTCGACGAGGTGCTCCTTGGCCATCATCAGCGACTCCGCCTCCATGGCGACGTTGCAGTTGTGGCCGGTGTTGGCGAGCGCCGTCGAGACGACCGCGAAGCCCTGGCCGAGCGCGGTCACGTAGCTGGGGGTCACGCCGGGCACCGACTCGAGGGTGCCGGAGTAGTCCTGGAGCGGCGGGTTGCCGGGGGCGTACGACGCACCGCAGTTGCCGCCGTGCGTGATGAGGAGCTTGTTGTTCCACTGCTCCTGCTGCTGCCACGGCTTCCAGGCCTTTCCCTCCTGGAAGAGCGCCAGGATCGTGTAGCGGTCTCGGTCCTGGTAGCCGTCCTCGCGGCGCACGATGAAGGGCACCTCGACGCCTTCGTCGGTGGTCGTGGTGGCGACATCGTCCGGCGGGTTCTCGCGGTCGTAGGGCTGCAGGTCGGGCGTTGTGGGGTCGGTCGACTTGTAGAGCCACGTGTACGTCGCGGGCTCGTTGCAGAGCGCGTCGACCGCGGTCTCCTGGCACTGGTAGGGACCGAGCTGCGGGCCGGTGAAGACCGGTCCGCCGTTGGGGTGGTTGTTGATGACGGTGCTGCCCTCGTAGCCGGGAGCCTCGGCGTGAAGGACGTTGCGGCCGAGCTCGAGCCCCTTGACCAGGCCGAGGAACCGGCCGTCGGCGCGCACCCGGAAGCGCTTGGTCACGTCGCGGTCACCGACCCGCACGGTCACGTCGTCCGCGTTGACCTTCTCCGGCAGCCGGACCGCGACGAGCGCGTCCCCGGCCGTGACCAGGTCGGCGCGGTTGGAGAGGACCTCGATCACCAGCGGCTGCACGGGCCCCGCCTGCGAGGTCGAGAAGGGGATGGCGACCAGCCCGAGGAGGAGGGCCAGGAGGAGGAGTCCGGATCGTGTGCGCACGAACCGACAACGATCCGTGCGACGCCACGTCACGCGGGGCACGGCTTCGCCCCGGTCACGTCACTCGTCCCCGGTCAGGTTGAAGCCGCGCAGCTTCCAGCCGGTAAACCAGGTGCCGGCGACGAGCACGACCAGGGTGGCGACGACGGCGTACGTCGCCCCGAGTCCCTCGGAGATCTCGATCCCGTCGCCCACCTGCTCGATGACGGCGGCCGCCCAGCGGGTGATGCTGAGCCAGCGGACGCCGTCGAGCAGCCCCCCGAGGAGGCCCTCCCAGACGAGCAGGTAGATGAGCCCGATCACGACGGCGTGCCTGGTCATCACCGAGAGCAGGGCGAACAGCGCGCAGTACGCCGACCCGCCGACGAGCGCCCCGACGGCGTACGCGAGCCCGGCGCGCGGCTCGTCGGTCAGCAGGACCAGCCCGGCGACCAGCATCGGCAGAGCCGCGAACGCCAGAACGCACCCGAGGGCGACCAGCATCTTGGCGGCCACGATGGCATGCCGGGAGACCGGCTTGGCCAGCAGGTAGGCGATCGACCCGTCGTCGATCTCCGGGGCGAGCACACCGGTGGTGGCGATGAGGGCGACCAGCGGCATCAGCACGGCGAGCCCCAGGCCGATCAGGGTGGCGTCGGCGGCCGACTCGTCCTGGCCGACCATCGCGCGAACCAGGATCGCCAGGCCGATCAGGACGAGCGGCAGGATGAAGAGCAGGACGCCACGTCGCCGGCCGAAGACGCTGCGGATCCCGAGTCGAGCGACCGTGCGCATGACGGCGGTGGTCATCGTGGCGGTCAGCTGGGTGCTCATGTCGACACCAGGTAGGAGAACACGCTCTCCAGGGACTCGTCGGTGGGGGTGACCTCGAGGAGGCGGACCTGGTGCTCCCGGGCGAGCCGGGGGAGCACCTCGCTGAACCGGCCGAAGTCGGTCGCCTCGACCTCGATGCCGCCCTCGTCGCGGAGCCGGACGCCGCCGACGGACGCGTCCCCGAGCAGCGCGGAGGCGAGCCTGCGGTCGTCGCCGGTGCGGAGCACGAACCGGTTGGGCCGGTCGGTCATCAGCCGCCGGATCGCGCCGAAGTCTCCCGAGGCGGCGTGCCGGCCGGCCACCACCACCTCGATCTGGCGGGCGACCTGCTCGACCTCCTCGAGGATGTGCGAGCTGAACAGGACCGTGCGGCCCTCGGCGCCCATCCGGCGCAGCAGCTCCATCAGGTGGATCCGCTGGCGGGGGTCCATCCCGTTGAACGGCTCGTCGAGGAGCAGCACGGACGGGTCGTGGACCAGGGAGGACGCCATCTTGATGCGCTGCCGCATGCCCTTGGAGTACGTCGAGATGGTGCGGTCCTGCGCGTCCGTCATCTCGACCAGCGCGATCGCGGTCTGCGCTGCGGCGCCAGCGTCGGACAGGCCGTGCAGCTCGGCGTTGGCGACCACGAACTGGCGACCGGTGAGGTACTCGAACAGCGCCTCCCGCTCGGGCACCAGCCCGATCCGCCGGTAGACCTGCTCGTTGCGCCACAACGGCTCTTCGTCGAGGGTGACGGTGCCGGTCGACGGTGCGAGGAACCCGGACATCAGCGCGATCAGGGTGGACTTGCCGGCACCGTTGGGACCCAGCAGGCCGGTGACACCCGGGCCGATGGTCATCGTGACGTCGTTGACGGCGACGACGTTCTTGTACCAACGGGAGACGTTGTCGAGCTGGAGGGTGCTCACGACGCGACCTTGCGGTAGCGCAGCAGCATCGCGCCGACGGAGCCGCCGATCGTGACCGCGAGGCCGGCCAGGTAGAGCAGCGTCATCGCGGTGCCCTCGGGCGGGGTCGGGGTGGCGCGGGGCGAGTCGAAGAGCAGGACCTGCACGCCCTGCGTGAGCGTGTACGGCGAGAAGAGCCCAGCCACCTGGCCAACGGTCCCGTTGCCGGTCTCCAGCGAGATGCCCTGGATCGTCGCCACCACCGTGTAGGTCACGAGCAGGACCACGATGACCGACGCGACCGCCAGCCCGCGGCGAGTGGTCATCGCGGCGACCAGCGCCGCCAGCCCGGCCAGGCAGGCGGCCAGGAGCAGTGCTCCCACCAGCGCCGCGAGGAACCGCTCGGTCTCCCGGCCCAGGGGCAGGTCGGCGAGCAGGCCGCCGGCGTACATCAGGACCAGGGGAGCCGCGATCAGGACGAAGGTCGCGACCGTCAGGGACGCCATCCGGACCAGGACGTACGTCGTCCGCGACGCGGGGCGGGCGAGGTAGAGGGTGATCGTGCCGAAGCGGAGGTCGCGGGAGATCAGTGCCGGCGCCTGGGCCGCGACGAAGATGGAGATCAGCAGCTGCGTCGTCAGCGGGTAGACGGAGTAGGCGACGATGTGGGAGTCGAGCCCGAGGGCCTGGCGGGCCTGGACGAGGACGCCGACCAGGATCAGCGCCGGCAGCAGCATCAGGCCCAGCAGGATCATGGGCAGGATCTTGGAGCGTCCGGACCGGCCGAGGCCGAAGCAGTTGCGCAGGCCGGTCACGAAGAGCGACCAGGCGACCGCGCCGTTGCCGAGTCGGGGGCCGGAGTAGGGCCGGTAGCCGATGTCGTGGATGACCCCGGTCGGCTGGGGGCGGGGGGGCCGGGCGTCAGACGGGCTGGACACTGCCAGCACCTCCCTCACGGAACACGTCCTCGATCCGGTGGTGGCGCTCCTGCATCCGGACGAGTCCGAGGCCGAGGTCGACGGCCAGGTCGCGGACCACGTCGCAGGTGGTCTCGTCGACGACCTGCACCTCGACCATCTTGCCGGCGGGCCAGGCCTGCAGGCCGGCCTCGATCAGCGCCTGCCCGAGCCGGCGGTCCGCGTCGGTCGGGCCCTGGACCTCGACCAGGAGCACGCCGGTGGCGTGGGTGAACTCGGTGGTCGCCTCCGAGCGGAGCAGCTTGCCGGAGTCGAGCACGACGACGTGGTCACTGATCCGCTCCAGCTCGCCGAGGAGGTGGGAGGTCACGAGCACGGCGATGCCGAACTCGGTGCCGATCTTGCGGACCAGCGCCAGCATGTCGTCGCGCGAGGACGGGTCCAGGCCGTTGGTGGGCTCGTCGAGGAGCACCAGCTCGGGGTCGTGGACGAGCGCCTGGGCCAGCTTCGCCCGCTGCTTCATGCCGGTGGAGTAGCCCCCCATCGGGCGGTAGCGCTCCTCGGCCAGACCGACGTGGCGCAGCACGTCGGAGGCGCGCTCGCGCGCGGCGGCGTACGGGAGTCCGGACATCTGCCCCATGTGCACGACCAGGTCGCTCGCGGAGACGTCGGCGGGCAGG
>JBKJUE010000119.1:0-4262 GCA_046590395.1 Nocardioides sp. | reverse complement strand
TCGGGCAGTCGCGCCAGAGCCGCTCGAGGGCGTAGAACTGGCGCTCCTCCTCGTGCTGGACGTGGACGACGATCTCGCCGTAGTCGATGAGCACCCATCGTCCGTCGCGCTCGCCCTCGCGGCGGATCGGCTTGGCGCCGATCTCGCGCAGCTTGTCCTCGATCTCGTCGACGATTGCCTTGACCTGACGGTCATTGGTGGCCGATGCGATCACGAACGCATCGGTGATGGCGAGCTGTTCGCTCACGTCGAAGGCGATGATCTGCTGGGCCAGCTTGTCGGCGGCGGCGCGGGCGGCCGCCCGGACGAGCTCGAGGGCGTGGTCGGTTGCTGTCACGAGGAGACTCCGGTGAGGGCGGTCGGGGGGTCCACGGGGGGCGGAGCCCCCTGTGTGTAGAGGTGGTGCTTGGCGATGTACTGGACGACGCCGTCGGGCACGAGGTACCAGACGGGTTCGCCGCGACGCGTGCGGTCACGGCAGTCGGTGGAGGAGATCGCGAGTGCCGGGATCTCCACCATGGTCACCCGTTCGGCCGGGATGGCATCAAGCGTGGCCGGATCCATCTCGTAGCCGGGCCGGGTGCAGCCCACGAAGTTGGCGAGCGCGAACAGCTCGTCGGCGTCGCGCCAGGTGAAGATGTCGGCCAGCGCGTCGGCCCCGGTGATGAAGTAGAGGTCGGCGTCGGGCATCTCTTGGCGGAGGTCGCGCAGAGTGTCGATCGTGTAGGTCCGGCCGGCCCGGTCGATGTCGACCCGCGACACCCGGAAGTGCGGGTTGGCGGCGGTCGCGATCACCGTCATCAGGTAGCGGTGCTCGGCCGGCGACACCGCGCGGTCCGACTTCTGCCACGGGTCACCGGTCGGGACGAAGACGACCTCGTCGAGGTCGAACCAGGCCTGCACCTCGGACGCTGCCACGAGGTGGCCGTGGTGGATGGGGTCGAACGTGCCGCCCATGACCCCGACCCGGCGGGTCCGGGTCCCGGGATCGTCGGTCGCGGGTGGGGTGCTCAGCTGTGCTCGCGTCCCCCACCGAAGGCGACGAGCGCACCGAGGAGGCCCAGGAAGATGCCGAGGGTGCCGGCGCCGACGCCCCAGGCGAGGGCCTGGTTGACGGGCTCGTGTGTTTCGGCGGCCATGGTGGAGAGCTGGATGACGACGGAGGACATGGCGCAGAGCCTACCCGTTTCAGCGCACGTGGCCGTCGCCGGTCACGACGTACTTCGTCGACGTCATCTCGGGCAGCCCCATCGGCCCCCGCGCGTGCAGCTTCTGGGTGCTGATCCCGATCTCGGCCCCGAAGCCGAACTCACCACCGTCGGTGAACCGGGTCGAGGCGTTGACCAGTACGACCGCGGAGTCGACGGTGGCGACGAAGCGCCGGGCGGCCGACTGGTCCTCGGTGACGATGGCGTCGGAGTGCTGGCTGGAGAACCGGCGGATGTGCTCGACCGCTGCGTCGAGGTCCGGGACCACCCGGGCCGAGATGTCGAGCGACAGGTACTCCGCGCCGTGGTCCTCGTCGGTCGCTGCGACCACTCCGTCGTACGACGTGAAGGCGTCGTCGCCGTGGATCGTCACGCCCGCATCCTGGAGGGCCGCGACGACCCGCGGCAGGAAGGCGTCGGCCACGTCGGCGTGGACCAGCAGTGACTCGGCGGCATTGCAGACGCTGGTGCGGTGGGTCTTGGCGTTGACCACGATCGCGAGCGCGTTGTCGAGGTCAGCGGCCCGGTCGACGTAGACGTGGCAGTTGCCGACGCCGGTCTCGATCACCGGCACCGTCGACTCCTCGACCACGCTCCTGATCAGCCCGGCCCCGCCGCGAGGGATGAGGACGTCGACCAGGCCACGGGCTCGCATCAGCTCCTTGACGCTGTCGTGGGAGTCGCCTGGGACGAGCTGGACGACGTCGGCGTCCAGGCCGGCGCTCACGGCCGCGTCCCGGAGCGCCGCGACGATCGCCTGGTTGCTGGAGCGCGCGCTCGAGCTGCCGCGGAGCAGGACGGCGTTGCCGGACTTGAGGCAGATCCCGGCGGCGTCCGCGGTGACGTTGGGGCGGGCCTCGTAGATGATCCCGACGACCCCGAAGGGCACCCGCACCTGACGCAGCTCCAGCCCGTTGGCCAGGGTGCTGCCCCGCACCACCTCACCGACCGGGTCGGGGAGGCCGGCGACCTCGCGCAGCCCCTGGGCCATCCCCTCGAGCCGCTCCGGCGTGAGCCGCAGCCGGTCGACGATGTTGGTGGCGGTCCCGCTGGCCTCCGCCCGCGCGATGTCCTCCTCGTTGGCCGCCAGGATCGCACCGGACCCCGCCAGCAACGCGTCGGCCATGGCGAGCAGCGCCCGGTCCTTCTGCGCCCGGGTGGCGAGCGCCAGGCCGAGGCTCGCTGACCGGGCCAAACCGGCCACCTGAAGTACCGGCGAGGACGTGGTCATGGTGCGACACTAATCGGCGGGGACGGACCGGGCGAAGCCGTCTTGGAACGCAGGCAACCAACCCCCCTCCGGATGCGTCGGAGAGCACAAGGGCGGAGCTCGTCCGCCACCGGGGAAGGGACCCAGACCGTGCACCGTCGACACACCCGCCTGGCCGCACTGGCGGCCAGCGCCGCCGTCGCGCTCGGCACCAGCGCACTCACCGGCACCGCCACCGGCGCGGCAGCCGCGGCGCCGGGCTCGCCGCTCACGCTCTACGCCCCCGAGAAGGTGATCGCCTACGGCTACGAGGGTCAGGTCTACACCGACCTCGGGCTGCGCCTGGTCGCCCCGGTGGAGGCGTTCGAGGTCTGGTCGAGCCGGGCGACGTACGACGACCCGATCGTCTCCGAGTGGCGTCCGGCCACCGGCCCGGCAGTCCCTTTGCCCGAAGGCTCCATGGAGGACTTCAACGGGCTCGAGGACTTCATGACCATCGAGGTGCACAAGGCCTCGGACGGCACCCTGGTGAACACCTGGCAGCAGGACGCCTGCCTCAACGGCGACAGCCAGCGGGTCAGCCCCGATGCCCCGCCGCGGTCGCCCTACCCCTGGGGCTGCCCGTGGAACCCCTACACCGTCGGCTCGGTGATGGGCATCGAGGGCGGCCACGCCAGCACGATCATGCAGGCCTTCCAGGAGCCGTTGAGCCTCAAGCGCGGCAAGTACGACGTGGTCGCGACCATCAACGACACGTTCACCAGCCTCTTCGGCATCGCCGCGGAGGACGCCACCGGGACCACCCGGCTGATCGTCAAGAACGAGAACTACGAGGGCCAGCCCAAGCCGTCGAGCGGGCCGGCTTCGCGGACCCCGAAGCCGGCCGCCTACCCGCCGACCGGGCCGGGTGCCGCCCCCGACGGGCCGGCACCGGACCTGCGTTCCCTCCCGGCGTGGGGCATCCAGCTGAACCGGAAGGGCACGACCCTGCGCTTCGCCGCGACCGTGTGGAACGCCGGTGACAGCCCGCTCGTCGTCGACGGCTTCCGCGCCCCCGGCGAGGACCACATGGACGCCTACCAGTACTTCTTCGACACCGACGGCAACCAGACCGGCTACCAGCAGGTCGGCCAGATGCACTGGCACGCCGAGAACCACCAGCACTGGCACTTCGAGGACTTCGCCCAGTACCGCCTCTACAACGAGGACATGTCCGAGTCGGTCCTCTCCACGAAGCAGTCCTTCTGCCTCGCCAACACCGACGCGGTGGACTACACCGTGCCCGGCGCCGACTGGCACCCGGAGAACACCGACCTGTCCACCGCCTGCGGTGGGCCGGACGCCATCTCCGTGCGCCAGGTCCTCTCCGCAGGCTCCGGCGACACCTACGTGCAGTACCGCTACGGACAGGCGTTCCCGATCAAGGACCTGCCCAACGGCACGTACTTCGTGGCGGTCGAGGCGAACCCGCTCTTCGACGGGGAGCGCAACCTGGTCGAGAGCGACACCACCAACAACGACTCGTTCCGCGAGATCACGCTGAAGGGCAAGCCCGACAACCGCCGGGTGGTCGTCGCCCCGGTCGGGGTCATCGACGAGTCGATGCCGGGGTGGATGCGGCGTCGCTACTGACACCAGCACAGCCTGAGATGACGCTGACCCGCCCGAAGACTCTCGGGCGGGTCAGCGTTCAGTTTCGGGCGGTCAGCCCTTGCGCTTGGTGATCGCCTCGGCCGCGGCGGGCAGGACCGTGTGCAGGTCCCCCACGACACCGAAGTCGACCAGCTCGAAGATCGGGGCCTCGTCGTCCTTGTTGACGGCCACGATCGTCTTGGAGGTCTGCA
>JBKJUE010000086.1:0-4117 GCA_046590395.1 Nocardioides sp. | reverse complement strand
CGCCGGCCACTCGTTCGAGGACTCGCTGGAGTTCGAGAGCCGGATGATGCAGGAGACCGGCGCCACCGCCGACCACCGCGCCGCCGTCGCGGCCTTCGTCGGCAAGCAGAAGCCGGTGTTCGAGGGCCGCTAGGGCTGCTCGGGGACGGGCTCGGCCTCGGGCTCGCCGCGCCAGGCACCCCAGATCGACAGCACCTGCCGAGGCGCCGTCACCCTCATCGTCCTGCGGGACGGGTTGGAGCCGTACTCGACGGTGAGCGCGGACCCCTTGAACTTGCTGTTGTACCAACCGGTCATCGTGCCGTGGCAGACGCCGCCGCAGTCGAACCGCTTGGCCGGCAGGTCGAGCTTGCGCGCGACCCGGCGGGCGAACTTCTTGTTCTTGGTGTCGGTGTCGACCCCGAACAGCGGCTGGTGGAAGCTGAGGATCCGGGACGGCCGGACGTCACGCAGGAACTTCATCATCGCGCGGGTCTCGGGCTCCGAAGCCGGCTCCGGGCCGGACTCGTAGCTGCCGTCGAGATCCACCCAGTGGTAGGGGTAGTTGCGGTTCAGGTCGACGCCGTGGGCGTTCTTGCGGGACCCCGCAGCCAGGCCGTCCGGGTTGTACGTCGGCACCACCCACAGGTCGATCCCGTGGATCGGCTTGCCGTCGCGGAGCGTCTGCAGGATCCGGCGCGGGGCGCCCTCGTTGCCGTGCATGGTGGCGATCAGCACGACCTTCGGCTTGCCGGGCTCGCCGAGGTGGTAGGCGAAGATCTTGCGGTCGCGCACGGACTTCCCGAGCACCCGCGTGCCGATCACGGCGTTGACGTCGTCGTCTGCGGCGGCCGCCGAGCCGGCCGAGGACGGCGAGATCGCGAGCACCGGCAGCGCCGAGGCGAGCAGCCCGAGGGTTGCGGTCAGGACGCGGGTACGACGGAGCAACGCGTCACACCGCGGAGGTCAGGTAGGCGTAGGTGAAGACGCAGACGCCGACGAGCATGCCGACGTGGGCGAGGATCGACAGCCCGGGGCCCTCGGACCAGGTGTCCTCCTGGCCGGTGGACGCGTGCTTGCCCCGGCTCGGGAGCCACCGGACCAGGATCAGCAGGCCGGCGATGGTGACGATCCACCAGAACGCCAGGGCGATGATCCCGATGGCCGAGCCGCCCACCACCGTCTCCTCGTCCGCGACGAGGAACAGGATCCACAGGACGAGGGCAAGGACGCCGGCCACGGAGTGCACGTTGACCAGGGCCTGACCGACCTGGATCTTCCCCGCGGCGCCGTGGTCCTGGGCCAGCCGAAGGCGCGTGAGCACCACGACGAGCGCCGCCAACGCGGTCAGGATGTAGACGATCACCTCGAGCGACACGCTGGGAAGTGTGCCCTAGTCGGGCGTGTCGACGCCACGACCCTCCGGTGTGACGGTCGCGTCACTTTGCACGGTCCGGTGGGACGGCTTCGCCGGGGCGGCCGCTTCGTGGGCCTCGCGCTCCTCGGCGAGCCGGGCGAGGAGGGTGTCGACCTCCGACATCCGGTAGCCCCGGAACGCCAGCGAGAACCGGACCCGGCGCAGGTCCTCGCCGGACAGCGACCCGTCCGTGGGCACCTGGGCGTCCGGGCGGTCGTCGTACACGTCGGCCATGGGCGTGCCCTTGCCCGCGGCCACGACGGCGATGCCGCCCATGGCCAGCACGATCAGGACCGCGAAGAACCACATCACGGCGCGTGCTCCTCACGGGCGGCGACCATGATCGCGACGGCCTCGTCGATGTCGTCGGTGACGATCAGCCGGTCGAGGTCGTCCTGGCCGATCTTGCCCGTTCCCAGGACGGAGTCACGCAGCCACGTGATCAGGCCGGACCAGTAGTCGGTGCCGATCAGCACGATCGGGAAGCTGGTCACCTTGCCGGTCTGGACGAGGGTGAGCGCCTCGAAGAGCTCGTCGAGCGTGCCGACGCCCCCCGGGAAGACGATGAAGCCCTGGGCGTACTTCACGAACATCGTCTTGCGGGCGAAGAAGTAGCGGAAGTTGATGCCGACGTCGACCCACTCGTTGAGGCCTGTCTCGAAGGGCAGCTCGATGCCGAGGCCGACACTGACGCCGCCCGCCTCGCTGGCGCCCTTGTTGGCCGCCTCCATCGCGCCGGGCCCGCCACCGGTCATCACCGCGAAGCCCTCGGCCACGAGCGCCCGGCCCAGTCGCTCGGCGTCGGCGTAGGCGGGGTCGGTGCCGGGAGTGCGCGCCGAGCCGAAGACCGCGATCGCCGGACCGAGCTCGGCCAGCGCGCCGAAGCCCTCGACGAACTCGGCCTGGATCCGAAGCACTCGCCACGGGTCGGTGTGCACCCAGTCGGTCGGGCCGCGCGAGTCCAGCAGCCTGGAATCGGTGGTGGTGCCGTCGACCTGGTCGCGGCGTTGCAGCACCGGGCCCTTGAACTTGTACCTCACGCTTCTCCTCCCAACCAGGTGCGGAGCTGACGCTCGCAGCGCTCGATGTGCTCGACGGGGACGTGTTCCTCCTGCTTGTGCGCCAGCATCGGGTCACCGGGGCCGAAGTTGACCGCCGGCACGCCGAGACCGGAGAAGCGGGCGACGTCGGTCCACCCGAACTTCGGGTTCACCTCGCCACCGACGGCCTCGATGAACGCCTTGGCAGCAGGGACGCCGAGTCCCGGCAGGGCGCCTGGTGCGGTGTCGGTGAGGACCACCTCGAAGCCGTCGAAGAACTCGCGGACGAACGCCTCGGCATCGGCCTCGTCGCGGTCCGGTGCGAACCGGAAGTTGACCTCGACCACGCACTCGTCGGGCAGCACGTTGCCCGCGACGCCGCCGCGGATGAACACGGCGTTGAGCCCCTCGTGGTACTCCAGCCCGTCGATCACCGGCGTGCGCGCCTCGTAGGCGTTCAGCCGAGCCAGGACCTCCCCCGCCCCGTGGATCGCGTTGACGCCCTTCCAGCTCCGCGCGGAGTGGGCGCGCTCGCCCGTCGTACGGACGTCCACGCGGAGCGTGCCCTGGCAGCCGGCCTCGACGACAGCGTTGGACGGCTCCATGAGGATCGCGAAGTCCGCCAGCATCAGGTCGGGGTCGCTCGCGCTGAGCAGGGTCAGGCCGTTGAACTCGGAGTCGATCTCCTCGGCCTCGTAGAAGATGAACGTGATGTCGCGGTTGGGCTCGGGCACGGTCGCAGCGAGCCTGAGCATCACCGCGTCCCCGCCCTTCATGTCGCAGGTGCCGAGGCCGTGCAGGAGGGCGCCGTCGCGGCGGGCCGGCAGGTTGTCGTTGAGCGGCACCGTGTCGAGGTGGCCGGCGATGACCACCCGCTCGGGGTGGTCGAGGTCGGTGCGGGCGACCACGGTGTTGCCGTGCCGGCTGACCGTCAGGTGGCCCAGCGGCCTCAGCGCAGCCTCCACGGCGTCGGCGATGGCCTGCTCGTTGCGGCTCACCGACTCGATGTTGACCAGCTGCTCGGTCAGCGTGACGGCGTCCGCGGTCAGGTCGAGGTTCATGCGCCCATCCAACCAGCCCGCACGTTGCGATCCCCGGCTCACCGGGGATCGCTGCACTTCTCGGCCAGTGGAGTGCCCAAGAAGTGCACCGAGTGCCTGTCCCGTGTGACGTATGTGGTCACGCCAGGTGGAACACGTTCTAGTATCGACGCATGCGTCACGGCCTCGTCCTCTTCACCAGCGACCGCGGGATCGCGCCCGCCACTCTCGCGAAGGCGGCGGAGGACCGCGGCTTCGACACGTTCTACGTGCCGGAGCACACCCACATCCCGGTCCGTCGCGACGCCGCGCACCCCGGCACCGGCGACGAGAGCCTCCCCGACGACCGTTACCTGCGCACGCTCGACCCGTGGGTGTCCCTGGCCACGGCCGCAGCGGTCACGTCGCGGATCCGGCTCTCCACCGCGGTCGCGCTGCCCGTGGAGTCCGATCCGATCACGCTGGCCAAGACCGTCGCGACCCTCGACCACCTCTCCGGCGGCCGGGTCACGATCGGCGCCGGTTTCGGCTGGAACACCGACGAGCTGGCCGACCACGGGGTGCCGGCGGGCAAGCGCCGTACGGTCCTGAAGGAGTACGTCGAGGCGATGCGCGCGCTGTGGACACAGGACGAGGCGTCG
>JBKJUE010000029.1:0-20985 GCA_046590395.1 Nocardioides sp. | reverse complement strand
GACCGTCCTCGACGACGCCGTCAGGAACATCAAATCGAACCAGGGCGTCGACATCGTCCTCGAAGAGCTCGAGCTGACCGACCCGACCACCTACGAGCTGCTTCAGCGCGGTGACACTCTCGGCGTCTTCCAGCTCGACGGTGGCCCGATGCGGGCGCTGCTGAGGTCGATGAAGCCCGACACCTTCGAGGACATCAGCGCCGTCGGCGCGCTCTACCGCCCCGGCCCGATGGGCGCCGACTCCCACAACAAGTACGCCCGTCGCAAGACCGGGCGCGAGCCGGTCGAGCCGATCCACCCCGAGCTGGCGGAGCCGCTCTCGGAGATCCTGGGGGAGACCTACGGGCTGATCGTCTACCAGGAGCAGGTCATGGCGATCGCCCAGAAGCTCGCGGGCTACACGCTGGGCCAGGCGGACATCCTGCGCCGGGCGATGGGCAAGAAGAAGAAGTCCGAGCTGGACAAGATGTTCGCCGGCTTCTCCGCGGGCATGGTCGAGCGCGGCTACTCCATGAACGCCGTCAAGACGCTCTGGGACATCCTGCTGCCGTTCTCCGACTACGCCTTCAACAAGGCCCACTCGGCTGCCTACGGGCTGGTGTCCTACTGGACCGCCTACCTCAAGGCCAACTACCCGGCCGAATACATGGCCGCCCTCCTCACGTCCACCAAGGACGACAAGGACAAGTCGGCCATCTACCTCAACGAGTGCCGGCGGATGAAGATCCAGGTGCTCCCGCCCGACGTCAACGAGTCGGCCTCCAACTTCACCCCGGTCGGCCACGACATCCGCTTCGGCCTCACTGCCATTCGCAACGTCGGCGCCAACGTCGTCGGCGAGATCGTCCGCTCCCGCGAGGAGCAGGGCCGCTACCTCGACTTCAACGACTTCATGGAGAAGGTCCCGGCGGTCGTCTGCAACAAGCGGGTCCTCGAGTCCCTGGCCAAGGCCGGTGCCTTCGACGAGATGAAGCACAAGCGCAAGGCACTGGTGGCGATCCACGAGGAGGCCGCCGACCGCTACGCCACCATGAAGAAGGACTCCGGCGGCGGGCAGGACTCGCTCTTCGACGACCTCGACGCCGGCTCGGAGGCGGCGTTCTCGCTCGCGGTGCCCGTGCCCGACATCGAGGAGTGGGACAAGATGACCCTCCTCGGCCACGAGCGGGACATGCTCGGCCTCTACGTCTCCGACCACCCGCTCCTCGGCCTCGAGCACGTCCTGTCCAACGGCACCGACTGCACCATCGGGCAGCTGATGCTCGACGAGGAGCGCCAGGACGGCTCCACCGTCACGGTGAGCGGGCTGGTGACCTCGGTGCAGCGCAAGATCACCAAGCGTGGCGACGCTTGGGCGATGGTCACGCTCGAGGACCTCGACGGGGCGATCGACGTGCTCCTCTTCCCCAGCTCCTACCAGCTGGCCAGCACCTACCTCACCGAGGACGCCATCCTCACCGTCAAGGGTCGGCTGTCGCGCAGCAAGGACCAGCCAGAGCTGCACGGCCAGGAGGTGACGGTCCCCGACATCTCCGACGGCCCGTCCGGACCGGTCGTGATCAGCCTGCCGTCGACCCGCTGCACCGCCCCCGTCGTCGAGCAGCTCAAGGACGTCCTCGCCACCCACCCCGGCATGACGGAGGTGCGACTGCGGCTGCTCACCCGTGACGCGACCCGGGTGATGCGGCTCGACGACCGGCTCCGGGTGACGCCCACCCCTGCGCTCTTCGCCGACCTCAAGCAGCTCCTCGGTCCCGGGTGCCTGACCGGGTGAGGGCGCTGCGGCAGGGTCTTCTCGTTCTCCTCGCGTTCGCGGTCGTGGGTGCCCTCGCGGGCGTGGTCTGGGAGTGGCTGTGGACCCCGCCCACCGGTGTCGCCCTCGGCAAGGAGTTCCTGCTCGACGGCGAGGGCCTGCGCTCGGAATTCTCCGGCACCGCCCTCTACGTCGTCATCGCGTCCCTCGCCGGGCTGCTGCTCGGCGTCCTGGTCGCGGTGGTGTCCGACCGGCACGAGCTGCTGACCCTGGTCGCGGTGGCGGTGGGATCGGTGCTGGCGGCCTGGTTGATGCTCCGGGTGGGTGTGCTGCTCGGCCCGCCGGACCCCGATCCGCTGGCGCGGGCGGCCGAGGACTACACCCCGCTCGTCGACGAGCTGAGGGTCTCCGGGCGCAGCCCCTTCGTCGCCTTCCCGACCGGCGCGCTGGTGGGCCTGATCGTCGTGTTCATCGGCCTCAACAGGCGGAGCGCCACCCCCGATTGAGCCCCAGACCGACCAGCTCGAGGTCGAGGTCGACTCTCGCCGCCTGCCGCTGCGAGTGACAACCCACCGACGGGTCAGGTGCGGCCGACCCGCTCCACGACCGCCCCGGTGATGGTGACCAGGTCGGCCGGGGCGACCTCCAGGTCGAGGCCGCGACGACCGGCCGAGACGAACACGGTCGCGTGGTCGAGGGCGGTGCTGTCGACCACGGTCGGGTGCGCGCGCTTCTGGCCGACCGGGGAGATGCCGCCGACGACGTATCCGGTCGCGCGTTCGGCCGTGGCCTGCTCCGCCATCGCGGCCCTGCTGCCGCCGAGCGCGCGGGCCAGGGCCTTGAGGTCGAGCCACCCCGAGACCGGGACGACGGCGACGGCGAGCGTGCCGTCGACGCTGACCATGAGGGTCTTGAACACCCGCACGGGGTCGAGACCGAGCGCCTCGGCCGCCTCCGGGCCGTACGAGGCGACGCGCGGGTCGTGGACGTACTCGTGCAGCGTGAAGGCGATCCCCGCCCGGGTCAGCGCCACCGTGGCCGGCGTACCGCCGGAGGGCTTCTTCGCCATCGCCTCAGTTGGGGGACCAGCGGGTACGCGCCACCTCGGTGGCGGGCACGGACGGGATCACGTTCATCGCCCGGAGCTCGAGGCGCAGCAGGTCGGTCACCATCGTGAGCCGGGTGGCGGTGTCCTCGACCTCCAGCAGGGCCTGTCGCTCCTGCAGGGGCAGCGGCGCCACGGCCGCCAGCGTCCAGGAGAGGTACGACGGATCGCGGGGCAGCTCGGCCGGGTAGGGGTCCTCGCGGAACGTCCCCAGCGCGACCCGGTAGGCGGCGAAGGTGGCGCGGGCGCGCTCCTCGATCTCCTCGGGGACCAGGCCGGGCACCTCGGGCCGCTTGTGGACGTGGCCGACCGGGAACGTGCCCGAGGTGTCGAGCCGGTCGAGCTCGATCCGCTCGAGGCCGACGGCGACGATGTCGAAGGTGCCGTCGGCGTTGGACTCGACCTCCGCCAGCTTCACCCGGCAGCCGACCTTGAACAACGACTGGGACCCGTGCTCGCCGACCTCGTAGCCCTCGCGGATCCCGACCGAGCCGAAGACCCGGTCGGTCGGGTCCTCCACCCGGAGCAAGTGGTGGATCATCGCCCGGTAGCGGTCCTCGAAGACCTTGAGCGGCACGGTGACCCCCGGGAACAGGACCGCGTTCAGGGGGAACATCGGCAGGGTGTCGCTCACACCTCGCACCCTAGCCATGTGCGCCGCGTCCCACGGGAGGTGACGCGGCCGGGCGCGCGGAACCGCCCCAACTAGACTTTTGCCCATGATTCGCCGGATCGACCTGCGCGGGGCCGAGGCTCCCGTGGACTACCGCGCCGCCGTGCCGCGCGCCGAGTTCGACGTCGAGGCGGCGATCCCTGCGGTGCACGCGATCTGCGAGGCGGTCCGGACCCGCGGCGTCGACGCGATTCTCGAGTACTCCCAGAAGTTCGACGGCGTGGCCGTCGACGACATCCGGGTCCCGGTCGGCGCCACCACGACCGCCCTCGAGCAGCTCGACCCGGCCATCCGGGCCGGGCTCGAGGAGTCGATCCGCCGGCTGCGCGCGACCTGCCAGGCCGAGCTCGAGCAGGACGTCACCACCGAGCTGGGCCCGGGCGCCAGGGTCACCCACCGCAAGGTGCCGATCGACCGGGTCGGCCTCTACGTCCCCGGCGGCATCGCGCCCCTGGTGTCGAGCGTGCTGATGAACGCGGTGCCGGCCCAGACCGCCGGGGTGACCTCGATCGCCCTGTCCTCCCCGCCGCAGAAGGAGTTCGGGGGCCTGCCCCACCCGACGATCCTCGCCGCGTGCGCGCTGCTCGGCGTCGACGAGGTCTACGCGGTCGGTGGCGCACAGTCGATCGCGATGTTCGCCTACGGCATCGGGCCGTGCCGCAAGGTCGACCTGGTCACCGGGCCGGGCAACATCTACACGGTCACCGCCAAACGGCTGCTCAAGGGCCAGGTCGGCATCGACTCCGAGGCCGGACCCACCGAGATCCTGATCCTCGCCGACGACACCGCGGACGCGTCGTACGTCGCCGCCGACCTGGTCAGCCAGGCCGAGCACGACCCGATGGCGGCCGCCGTGCTGGTGACCACGTCCGACCGGCTCGCGGTCGACGTGGAGGCGGAGCTCGACACGCAGATCCACGCCACCAAGCACACCGAGCGGATCGCGACGGCCCTGTCCGGGCCGCAGTCCGGGATCGTCCTCGTCGACGACCTCGACCAGGGCGTCGAGGTGGCCAACGCCTACGCCGCCGAGCACCTCGAGATCCACACCGAGGACGCCGCTGCCGTCGCCGCCCGGATCCGCAACGCCGGTGCCATCTTCGTCGGGCCGCACGCGCCGGTGTCGCTCGGCGACTACGCCGCGGGCTCCAACCACGTGCTCCCGACGGGCGGGTGCGCCTGTCACTCGTCCGGCCTGTCGGTGCGCGCGTTCACCAAGTCGGTGCACGTCGTCGACTACACCCGCGACGCCCTCGCCGACGTCGCCGAGCACGTGGTCACCCTGGCCGAGGCCGAGGACCTGCCCGGTCACGGTGCTGCGGTCAGGGCACGATTTCAGTGACCTTCCCTCCGCTCCGCGAGGAGCTGCGCGGCCTGACGCCGTACGGCGCACCCCAGCTCGACGTGCCGGTGCAGCTCAACGTCAACGAGAACCCCTATCCGCCGTCGGCGGCGGTCGTGGCCGACGTCGCGACCGCCGTGGCCGAGGCGACGACCACGCTCAACCGCTACCCCGACCGTGAGTTCGTCGAGCTGCGCACCGCGCTGGCCGGCTACCTGAGCCGGGACTCCCCGACCGGGATCACCCGCGACCAGGTGTGGGCGGCCAACGGGTCCAACGAGGTGATGCTGCAGCTCCTGCAGGCCTTCGGCGGTCCCGGACGGGTGGCGCTGAGCTTCGCACCGACGTACTCGATGTACCCCGAGTACGCCCGCGACTCCGTCACCGGCTGGATGGTCGGACACCGCGAGAGCGACTTCTCGCTCGACCTCGACCGCGCCCGCGACCTCGTTCTCGAGCAGCAGCCGTCCGTCGTGCTGCTGCCGTCGCCCAACAACCCCACCGGCACCGCGCTGCCGCCCGAGGCGGTCTCGCGGCTGTGCGACGCCGTGGGTGACGGGCTGGTCGTCGTCGACGAGGCGTACGGCGAGTTCCGCCGCAGCGGGACGCCCAGCGCGCTGGAGCTCCTGCCGCAGCACCGCAACCTCGTCGTCACCCGGACCTTGAGCAAGGCGTTCGCGCTGGCCGGGGCGCGCCTCGGCTACCTCGCCGCCGCCCCCGAGATCTGCGACGCGATCCGGGTCGTCCGCCTGCCCTACCACCTCTCCGCCGTCACCCAGGCGGTGGCGCTGGCAGCCCTCCGCCACGCTCCGGAGCTGCTCGGCCGGGTCGACGACCTGCGCACCGAACGGGACGCCACCGTCGCCTGGCTGCGTGAGCAGGGACTCGAGGTCGCCGACAGCGACGCCAATTTCGCATTGTTCGGAACCTTCGGGGACCGTCATGCTGTGTGGCAGGGACTGGTCGACCGCGGGGTCCTCATCCGCGAGACCGGTCCCGACGGCTGGCTGCGGGTCTCGATCGGCACGCCGGACGAGATGGCGGCATTCAGGGAAGCGCTCACTCAGGTCAGGGAAGAACGGAGCAACGCATGAGCAGGTCTGCGCGGATCGAGCGGGAGACAAAGGAGTCCAAGGTCCTGGTCGAGGTCGACCTCGACGGCAGCGGCCGGGCCGAGGTGTCCACCGGCGTCGGCTTCTACGACCACATGCTCAACTCCTTCGCCCGGCACTCCCTGGTCGATCTCACCGTCCGGACGGAGGGTGACACCCACATCGACGCCCACCACACCGTCGAGGACACCGCGATCGTGCTCGGCCAGGCGCTCCGCGAGGCACTCGGTGACAAGGCCGGCATCCGCCGCTTCGGCGACGCCACCGTCCCGCTCGACGAGGCGCTCGTGCAGGCCGTCGTGGACGTCTCCGGTCGCCCCTACTGCGTGCACACGGGCGAGCCCGAGGGACAGGCCTACGTCGCGATCGGCGGTGACGCCGGGCCGGCGTACGCCGGGTCGCTGACCCGCCACGTCTTCGAGACGATCGCGTTCCACGCCCAGATCGCGCTGCACGTCCGCGTGCTGGCCGGTCGCGACCCCCACCACATCGTCGAGGCCCAGTTCAAGGCGTTCGCCCGGGCCTTCCGTGACGCGGTCGCGCTTGACCCGCGCGAGACCGGAGTCCCGTCGACCAAGGGCACGCTCTGACCACGCCCACCGTCGCCGTCCTCGACTACGGCTCGGGCAACCTCCGGTCGGCGGTCCGCGCGCTCGAACGCGCCGGTGCCGACGTCGTCCTGACCCCGGACTTCCAGACCTGCATGGACGCCGACGGGCTGGTCGTCCCCGGGGTCGGCGCGTTCGAGGCCTGCATGGCCGGGCTGCGTGCGGTCCGCGGGGAGCGGCTGATCGGCCGCCGCCTCGCCGGCGGCCGCCCGGTGCTCGGCATCTGCGTGGGCATGCAGGTCCTGTTCGAGCGCGGCGTCGAGCACGGGGTCGAGACCGAGGGCTGCGACGAGTGGCCCGGGGTCGTCGAGCGACTGCAGGCACCGGTCGTGCCGCACATGGGCTGGAACACCGTCGAGGCCCCCGAGGGGTCGCGGCTGTTCGCCGGCCTCGAGGGCGAGCGCTTCTACTTCGTCCACTCGTACGCTGTCCGCGCGTGGGTGCTGGAGACCAACGACCGCACCCGCGCGCCGCAGGTGACGTGGGCGGAGCATGGTGGTGACCGGTTCGTCGCCGCCGTGGAGAACGGGCCGCTCACCGCTACCCAGTTCCACCCGGAGAAGTCCGGCGACGCCGGGGCGGCGCTGCTCCGCAACTGGGTGGAGTCGCTTCGATGAGCAAGGAACGCCGGCTCCGCCGCGAGCAGCGCGAGCGCGAGGCGGCCGTCCAGGCGGCGGCTCGCGCGGCCGAGGCCGAGCGCAAGGAGCGTCGCGCCGCCCGGGCCGCCGTCGTGACCTCCCGGCTGCCGCAGCGTCGGCCGCGCCCGAGCGGCGTGCTCGCCCAGCGGCGCCGGCAGCAGACCGGCGTGGTGCTCGCGATCCTGGTGTTGCTCAACATCCTCGTGTGGATCTTCGTGCCCGGCTGGGCCGCCCGTTTCGGCGCGCTGTTCGTCTCGCTGCTGGCCGCCCCCGTCCTCTACACCCTGATGTTCCGCCGTACCTAGGAAAGAGCCCCATGTCCTACCTCCAGCTCCTGCCCGCCGTCGACATCACCGAGGGCCGCGCCGTCCAGCTCGCGCAGGGTGTCGCCGGCTCCGAGCGCGCGTACGGCGACCCCCTGGCCGCGGCCCGCCGGTGGCAGGACGCCGGCGCGGAGTGGCTGCACCTGGTCGACCTCGACGCGGCGTTCGGACGCGGCAGCAACCGGGAGCTCCAGGCCGAGATCGTGAAGACGCTCGACATCCAGGTCGAGATGAGCGGCGGCATCCGCGACGACGAGTCGCTGGCGGCCGCCCTCGCCACGGGCTGCCGCCGCGTCAACATCGGCACCGCGGCGCTCGAGCAGCCGGAGTGGTGCGCCAAGGTCATCGCCGAGCACGGCGACCGGATCGCCATCGGGCTCGACGTCCGGGGCCGGACCCTCGCCGCCCGCGGCTGGACCCGCGAGGGTGGCGACCTCTACGAGGTGCTGGCCCGGCTCGATGCCGAGGGCTGCGCGCGCTACGTGGTCACCGACGTCAACAAGGACGGCATGCTCCAGGGCCCGAACCTCCAGCTGCTGAAGGACGTCTGCGCCGCCACCGACCGCCCGGTCATCGCCTCCGGCGGGGTCACCGAGCTCGCCGACATCGAGGCGCTGATGGCGCTCGTGCCGGACGGCGTCGAGGGCGCGATCGCCGGCACCGCCCTCTACGAGGGCCGGTTCACGCTGGAGGACGCACTCGCGCTCACCCTCCCGGAGGACCGGCGATGACCCTCGCCGTGCGGGTGATCCCGTGCCTCGACGTCGACGCCGGGCGCGTCGTCAAGGGGATCAACTTCAAGGAGCTTCGCGACGCGGGTGACCCCGTCGAGCTCGCCAAGACCTACGACGCCGAGGGCGCCGACGAGCTGACCTTCCTCGACATCTCCGCCTCCCACGAGGGCCGGGCGACGACGATGGAGATCGTCTCCGCGACCGCGGAGCAGGTGTTCATCCCCCTCACCGTCGGTGGCGGGGTCTCCTCGGTCGAGGACGTCGACCGGCTGCTGCGCGCCGGCGCCGACAAGATCGCCGTCAACACTGCCGCCATCCACCGCCCCGACCTGGTGGCCGAGATCGCGGACCGGTTCGGAAGCCAGGTGCTCGTGCTGTCCGTCGACGCCCGCCGGGCTCCGGGCACCGACTCGGGGTTCGAGGTCACCACCCACGGCGGCCGGAAGTCCGCCGGACTCGATGCCATCGAGTGGGCGTCGCGTGCGGCCACCCTCGGCGCAGGTGAGATCCTGCTCAACGCCATGGATGCCGATGGCACCCAGGACGGTTTCGACCTCGACCTGATCGCGGCGGTACGCCGTGAGGTCACCGTCCCGGTCATCGCGTCCGGTGGCGCGGGGCGGGCAGACCACTTCGCGCCGGCTGTCGACGCAGGCGCCGACGCCGTGCTCGCCGCGACCGTCTTCCACTTCGGCACACTGCGGATCACCGACGTCAAGCAGGCGCTGGCGGCGAGCGGGCACCCCACCCGCTAGGGCGCCAGCAACCTCCGGTCCCTCGGGCACTTCGGTGACGGTCACGCCGTCGGGCACCTCGGCGGTCGGACCGGAACCCGGTCACGAATCGGGAACGACTGGGGCTCAGATCCCGAGGTCGGCGGACCAGACCTGGGCGATCCGGTCCTCGGGGCCCTCAGCGCTGAGCCCGCGCGTGTGTCCCTGCCGGCCGAACAGGTGGAACGCGAGCTCCGACGGGAGCCCCGACAGCAAGACCGGGTCGCTGCCGCGGCGCAGGGTGGCGGTCTTGTCGGCGTCGGTACGCCGGATCTTCACGGGCACCCCCGCCGGCCGGACCAGGCCGCGGCCCCCGACCTTGAGGGACGACCAGATCAGGTCCTCGTCCTCGCGCGCGAGGACGCGTGGCTCCCACCCCGGCTGGGCGCGGCGCAGGTCCTCGTGGTGCACGAAGTACTCCAACGTGTTGAGCAGCTTGTCCACGGGACGGATCGAGTAGACGGTCAGCCCGTGCTTGCGGAGCTGCTCCACCAGCACCCCGAAGTCCTTGCGGGACTTGCGCGCCATCGAGAAGTCGGTGACCTTGGCGAGCGGGGGAAGCACCAGTCCTGCGGCGGCGACGGGATCGTACTCGCGGACGAGCAGGTGGACCACCAGGTCCTTGGCCGTCCAGTCGCCGCAGAGGGTCGGCGCGTCCTCGCCGAGGGCCAGCGCGAGGTCGCACAGGGCGAGGCGTTCGCGTCGGGCCAGGAGCGCTGTCGTCATGGGTGGGAGCATAGGGTTGGCTCCGGCCATCGAGGGCCGGAGGGGGTAACCGATCAGGTGACGCAAGCACAGGCGGACGTGCGCGGTTCGACGACGCGCGAAGGCTTCTCCGTCCTCCTCGTCGCCATCAAGCGGGAGCCGTGGATCTTCGCCCTCTCGACGGTCGGGAGCCTGCTCTTCGGTGCCCTCACCGTCGCCGACGCCTGGGTGCTCGGGTGGTCGACCGACAACGTCGTACTCCCTGCCTTCCGGGACGGCGAGATCGAGGACGGCCTGCTGGTCACGATCCTCGCGCTGTTCCTCGGCGTCGCGATCCTGCGCGCGGTCGGCATCGTCGCGCGCCGGCTCGGTGCTGGCGTCATGCAGTACCGCATGCAGGCGCACTACCGCCGTGCCGTCACCCGTCAGTACCTCTCCCTCCCGATGGAGTGGCACCAGCGCCATCCCACCGGTCAGCTGCTCTCCAACGCCAACTCCGACGTCGAGGCGGCCTGGGGCCCGATCGCACCGCTGCCCATGGCCGTCGGCACCGTCGCGATGATGGTGATCGCGATCGCGCAGATGTTGGCCGCCGACGTGGTGATGGCGCTGATCGGGCTGCTCGTCTTCCCTGCGGTGATCGTGGTCAACCTCGTCTACCAGCACTTCACCCAGGCGCTGATGACCCGCGCGCAGCAGCTGCGGGCCGAGGTCAGCGAGATCGCCCACGAGTCCTTCGACGGCGCACTCGTCGTCAAGACCCTGGGCCGCGAGGGCGAGGAGATGGCGCGCTTCGCCGCTCGCGCCCACGAGCTCCGCGATGTCAACATCAAGGCCGGCCGGGTCCGCGCCGCGTTCGACCCGGCCCTGGCCGCGCTGCCCGGCCTCGGCGTCCTCGTCGTGCTGTCCGTCGGCGTCTCGCGGGTGCTGAACGGCCACACCGACGCCGGTGACGTCGTCACCATCGCCTACCTGCTGACCATCGTGTCGTTCCCGATCCGTTCCCTGGGCTGGTTGCTCGGCGAGTTCCCGCGCAGCGTCGTGGGCTATCGCCGGGTCAGCTCCGTGCTCGCCGCGACGGGGGAGATGCAGTTCGGGCCGCGCTCGGCCGTCCTCGACGGCACCGGTGCCCGGCTCGAGCTCGAGCGGGTCGCCTACGCCTACGACCCGAGCCAGCCCGTCCTCGACGGGGTGAGCTTCTCCGTGGCCCCCGGTCGCACCGTCGCCGTCGTCGGCGCGACCGCCTCGGGCAAGAGCACGCTCACGACGCTGCTGACCCGCCTGGTCGACCCGGACGGGGGCCGGATCCTCCTCGACGGCATCCCGCTGCCCGACCTCGGCCGGGGCGAGCTCGCCAGCACCGTCTCGATCGTGCCGCAGACCGCGTTCCTCTTCGACGACACGGTGCGCGGCAACGTCACCCTCGGCTCCGGCATCCCCGACGACGACGTGTGGGCGGCTCTCCGGGCGGCCCAGGCCGACGGCTTCGTGGCCGCCCTCCCCGACGGGCTCGACAGTCGGCTGGGGGAGCGCGGGACGTCGCTCTCCGGCGGGCAGCGCCAGCGGATCTCGCTGGCCCGTGCGCTGGTACGCCGTCCGCGTCTGCTGATCCTCGACGACGCCACGTCGGCGGTCGACCCCGAGGTCGAGGCCCGGATCCTGGCGGCGCTGCGAGACCCGGAGGGCGGCTCCGGCCCGACGCTGCTCGTCGTGGCCTACCGCAAGGCCACGATCGGCCTCGCCGACGAGGTCGTGCACCTCGAGGACGGACGCGTGGCCGACATCGGCAGCCATGCCGAGCTCCTCGACCGCAGTCCCGCCTACGCCAACCTGGTGAACGCCTACGAGCAGGAGTCCGAGGCGGTGACCGAATGAGCACCAGCAACGTCAGCGGCACCCGGATGGAGACGGGCGAGGACATCAAGGCCTTCGAGACGATCCGCCGCGGCGTCCACTACTCCCCGGAGCTCCGCGAGGGGATCGGGTTCACCCTCGTGCTCGCCGTCCTGGCCTCGCTCGGACAGGTGGTCGTTCCGATCGCCGTCCAGCAGACCCTCGACCACGGGCTGCGAGCTCCCGGTGGGCCCGACGTCGGCTTCACCGTCCTGATGGGGCTGCTCGCGGCGGTGGGCATCATCGGCACCGGCATCGCGTCGTACGCCATGACGAACCGGCTGTTCACCACCTCCGAGAGCGGCCTGGCCACGCTGCGGATCAAGGCCTTCCGCCACGTCCACGACCTGCCGCTACTCACACAGAACACCGAGCGCCGCGGTGCCCTGGTGGCGAGGGTCACGAGCGACGTCGACCAGGTCAGCCAGTTCCTCGTGTTCGGTGGGTTGATCTTCGTCGTGAGCATCGGGCAGATGCTCGTGGCCACCGTCGTGATGGTGATCTACAGCTGGCAGCTCGCGCTGGTGGTGTGGCTCTGCTTCGCGCCGCTGTTCCTGTCGCTGCGCTTCTTCCAGCGCCGGCTGTCCGACGCCTACGGCATGGTCCGGCGCCAGGTCGGGATCCTGCTCTCCGCGATCTCCGAACCGGTCGTCGGCGCGGCCGTCGTCCGTTCCTACGCGATCGAGGGGCGCACCCAGGAGCGGATCGACCTCGCCATCGACCGGCACCGGAGTGCCAGCACCCGGGCCCAGGGCCTGACCGCGTTCTCGTTCTCCCTGGGCGGGATCTCGGCCGGGCTGGCCAACGCCGGGGTGCTCATCGTCGGTGTGTGGCTCGGCTTCGGCGGTGACATCACGGCCGGCGAGGTGCTCGCGTTCGCGTTCCTGGTGACGCTGTTCGTCGGCCCGGTGCAGATGGGCACACAGATCCTCACCGACGCCCAGAACGCCATCGCAGGCTGGCGGCGCGTCATCGGCATCCTCGACACCCCGGCCGACCTCGTCGACCCCGGCCCCGAGGGTCAGGACCTGCCGCGCGGACCGATCGACGTGACGTTCGACCACGTGACCTTCGCCTACCCCGGGGGCCCACCCGTGCTGCGCGACATCACGATGGACATCGCCGCCGGCACCCGGGTGGCCATCGTCGGCGAGACCGGCTCCGGCAAGTCCACGTTCGCCAAGCTCCTGACCCGCCTGATGGACCCGTCCGAGGGCACCGTCCTGCTCGACGGGATCGACGTACGACAGATCGCGCCGGGGTCGTTGCGCCGCAGCGTGGTGCTGGTGCCGCAGGAAGGCTTCCTGTTCGACGACACCCTCGCCGCCAACGTCCGCTACGGAAAGCTGGGCGCCACCGAGGACGAGATCCTCGCCAGCGCCGACGAGCTCGGGCTGGGGGATTGGGTGGCCGGGCTGCCGCGGGGTCTCGAGACCCGGGTCGGCCAGCGCGGTGACTCGCTCTCCGCGGGGGAGCGGCAGCTGGTCGCCCTGCTCCGCGCCCACCTCGTCGACCCCGACCTGCTCGTCCTCGACGAGGCCACCAGCGCCGTGGACCCGGCCCTGGAGATGCGGATCGGCCGGGCCCTGGAGCGGCTGATGAGCGGCCGGACGTCGGTCACCATCGCCCACCGCCTGTCCACCGCCGAGAACGCCGACGAGGTGGTCGTGGTCGACGACGGTGTGATCGTCCAGCGCGGCCCCCACGCCACCCTCGTCACCCAGCCCGGCACCTACGCCGGCCTCCACGCCTCCTGGATCTCCCAGCAGGCCTGACCACGAAGTGGCAGAAAGTCCCCCACGAAGTGGCAACTTCTCCGCCTCGAGGTGGCAGCTTCTCCGGGCGGCTCGGAGTTGTTGCCACTTCGGACCGGAGTTTCTGCCACTTCGTGGGGGCGGGATACTGGGGGGGTGACCTCACTGGAGCCCGGGCTGGCTGGACGGCTGAAGCGGAACGACGACGGGCTGGTGCCAGCCGTGGTGCAGCAGCACGACACCGGCGAGGTGCTGATGCTCGGCTGGATGGACGACGAGGCCCTGGCCCGGACGCTGACGACCGGGCGGGCGACGTACTGGAGCCGCTCCCGGGGTGAGTACTGGGTCAAGGGCGAGACCTCCGGCCACCGGCAGTGGGTCAAGGAGGTCCGGCTCGACTGCGACGGCGACACCCTGCTGGTCAAGGTCGACCAGGAGGGCTCGGCCTGCCACACCGGCGACCGCACCTGCTTCGACGCCACCGTCCTGCTTCCCGACGACGTCCGCGCCGAGCAGCCCGACGGCACCGCATGAGCGAGCCCCGCAAGACGTTCGGGCCGGTCCTGCTCGTCGGCATCGCCTCGGGGATCCTCGCCGCAGTGGCCAGCAACCGCGCCTGGGTGGTCGACGCCGCCGGAAGCGCCCACAGCAGCGACCCGCTGGGGGTCGTCGCCGACGCAGGCGAGATGCCCCTGGCCGCAGCCCTGAGCCTGGTCGTCCTGGCCTGCTGGGGCGTCCTGCTCGTCACCCGCCGGACCGTACGACGCGTGGTCGCCGTCCTCGGCCTGCTCGCCGCCGCGGGTCTGGTGGCGACGGTCGTCGTGGGGTGGACGACCCTGCCCGACGCCGTGACCGACGCCATCGCGGAGCAGCGGGGCTCGGGCGACGCGGTCGCCACCGACACCACCGCCTGGTTCTGGGCAGCGGCCGTCGGCGCCCTCGTGTCGCTGGTCGCCACCGCCCTGGCGGCGCGCTGGGTGCCGCACTGGCCCGAGATGGGCAGCCGGTACGACGCGCCGGGTGCCGACAGGCCACCGGAGCCGGAGGACGCGAGCAGCCTCGACCTCTGGAAGGCCATGGACGAGGGTCGCGACCCCACCGCCTGAGCTCCTGAATAGACTGTCCCCGCACGTCGAACCCGCCCTCTGAGGAGCACCCATGTCTGACAACCACGGCAACACCCCCGCGGCCTGGACCGCCGTCGCCGTCGCGATGCTCGGCTTCGTGGTCGGTGGCGTGGCGCTCATGCTCGACCCCGTCAGCATGACCCTGTTCTGGGTCGGCGTGGCGATCGGCCTCGGCTCGCTCGTCGTGTTCGCCGTGATGGCGAAGATGGGCCTCCATGACTCCGGCCACTGAGTGATGTCCGTCCTCGACGACATCGTCGCGGGCGTCCGGATCGACCTCGCTCGCCGCGAGGAGAGCACCAGCGTCGCTGACCTGCGCGCTGCCCTGGCCGACGTGGCCCCGCCGCATGACCCGATGCCCCGCTTCCGGGCTCCGGGCAGCAGCGTGATCGCGGAGGTCAAGCGCAGGAGCCCGAGCAAGGGCGACCTCGCCGACATCCCCGACCCCGCCTCCCTCGCCACCGCCTACGCGCGCGGTGGCGCCGCTGCGATCAGCGTCCTGACCGAGGAACGTCGCTTCGGCGGCAGCCTCGACGACCTGCGCGCCGTCCGCGCCGCCGTCGACGTCCCGGTCCTGCGGAAGGACTTCATCGTCACCGGCTACCAGCTGGTCGAGGCCCGCGCTGCCGGCGCCGACCTGGTCCTGCTGATCGTCGCCGCCCTCGGCGACGACGAGCTGCGCCGCCTCCACGACGAGGCCCGCGAGCTGGGCATGACCGTTCTCGTGGAGGTCCACGACGAGGCCGAGACCGAACGCGCCGTCGCGCTCGGCGCGGAGCTGCTCGGCGTCAACGCCCGCAACCTCAAGACCCTCGCCGTCGACGACAGCACCTTCGGTCGCCTGGCACCGTTGGTACCCGACGACCGGGTCCTGGTCGCCGAGTCCGGCATCACCCGCCCGCAGGACGTCGAGCGGTTCGTGGGTGAGGGCGCCCGCGTGGTGCTCGTCGGCGAGGCGCTGGTCCGCGACGGAGATCCTGAGGCCGCGGTCCGGGCGATGACGGGAGTGGGGGCATGACCAAGTACGACGCCGACGAGCTCGGCTGGTTCGGGGACTTCGGGGGCCGGTTCATGCCGGAGGCCCTGATCAAGGCGCTCGACGAGCTGACCGTCGCCTGGCACGAGGCGATGGCCGACCCGGCCTTCACCGCCGAGTTCGACCAGATCCTGCGCGAGTACGCCGGCACGCCCAGCCCGCTCTACTTCGCGGAGCGGCTCTCCGACAAGGTCGGCTGCCGGATCCTGCTCAAGCGCGAGGACCTCAACCACACCGGCGCCCACAAGATCCGCAACGTCCTCGGCCAGGCGCTGCTCACCCGCCGCATGGGGAAGACCCGTGTGATCGCCGAGACGGGCGCCGGCCAGCACGGCGTCGCCAGCGCCACCGCCGCGGCCTACTTCGGCCTCGACTGCACCGTCTACATGGGCTCGGTCGACACCCGCCGCCAGGCCCTCAACGTCGCCCGGATGAACCTGCTCGGCGCCAAGGTCGTCCCGGTCGACTCCGGCAGCGCCACGCTCAAGGACGCCATCAACGAGGCACTCCGCGACTGGGTCTCCAGCGTCGACCACACGGCGTACCTCTTCGGGACGGCGGCCGGACCGCACCCGTTCCCCAGCATGGTCCGCGACTTCACGCGCAGCATCGGCGACGAGGCCCGCCAGCAGTGCCTCGACCGGTACGACGTCCTGCCGGACGTGATCGCGGCCTGCGTGGGGGGCGGGTCCAACGCGATCGGCCTGTTCACGGCGTTCCTGGACGACGAGGACGTCGAGATCTACGGCTTCGAGCCCGGCGGCGAGGGCGTCGACACCCCCCGGCACGCGGCCACCATCCACGCCGGTGACCGCGGCGTCCTGCACGGCGCCCGCACCTACGTGCTCCAGGACGAGGACGGCCAGACCATCGAGTCCCACTCGATCTCCGCCGGGCTCGACTACCCCGGCGTCGGCCCCCAGCACGCCCACCTCTCCGCGGTCGGCCGCGCCACCTACCTGCCCGTCACCGACGCCGAGGCGATGGACGCCCTCGCCCTGCTCAGCCGGACCGAGGGGATCATCCCCGCCATCGAGTCCGCCCATGCCGTCGCGGGTGCCCTCCGGGTGGCCGAGCGCCTCGCCGCCGAGAAGGGTCCCGACGCCACGGTGCTGATCAACCTCAGCGGTCGCGGCGACAAGGACATGGACACCGCCATCGAGTGGTTCGGTCTCGGTGACCCGGACGAGGTGACCGAGAAACCCGTCGGCGACCCCGACACCGATGCCCGCGCCGAGGAGACCGCGCCATGACCACCGCGGACGCGTTCGCCAAGGCACAGGCCGATGGCCGGGCCGCGCTGATCGGCTACCTCCCCGCCGGGTTCCCGGACGTCGACGGCGGCATCGAGGCGCTCCGGGTCATGGTCGACGCCGGCTGCGACGTGATCGAGATCGGCCTGCCCTACTCCGACCCGGTCATGGACGGGCCCACGATCCAGGCCGCCGCCCAGCAGGCACTCGACGGTGGCGTCCGCACCCGTGACGTCCTGCGCACGGTCGAGGCGGTCGCCGCGACCGGCGTGCCCACGCTCGTGATGACCTACTGGAACCCCGTCGAGCACTACGGCCGCGTCAGCGGGCGGAGCCATGGGCACAGCGGCGCCGAGCGGTTCGCCGCCGACCTCGCCTCGGCCGGGGGAGCGGGCCTGATCACGCCCGACCTGACGCCCGACAGCGGCGAGGACTGGATCGCGGCCGCGGACGCCCACGACCTCGACAAGGTGTTCCTGGTGGCTCCGTCGTCCACCGACGAGCGGATCGCGATGACCACCGCCGCCTGCCGCGGGTTCGTCTACGCCACCGCCGTCATGGGCGTCACCGGCGCCCGGACCACCACGAGCGACCTCGCCGGCCCGCTCGTCGCCCGTGCCCGCACCACCACCCAGCTGCCGATCGGCGTCGGCCTCGGTGTCAGCAACGGTGACCAGGCCGCCGAGGTCGCGGCGTACGCCGACGGCGTGATCGTGGGCTCGGCCTTCGTGCGGACCCTGCTCGACCACCCCGACGACCGGACCGCCGGCCTTCGCGCCCTCCGCGCGCTCACCGAGGACCTCGCCGACGGAGTCAGGCGTGCGTAGCGCCGTCGTCGCCCTGGCGCTGTGCGCCGGACTCCTGGCGGGGTGCGGCGACGACGAGCCGGACGCCGAGTTCCACGGCGCCGTCCTCGAGCAGCAGTACGTCGTCCCCGAGACGCCGCTGACCGACACCGAGGGGGCGTCGTACTCGCTGGCCGGCGACACCGACAAGCGCCTCACGCTCGTCTTCTTCGGCTACACGCACTGCCCCGACATCTGCCAGGTCGTGATGTCGTCCTTGGCCTCCGCGCTGACTCGCATCGACGAGTCCGAGCGGGAGCAGGTCGACGTCGTCTTCGTGACCACCGACCCGGCCCGCGACGACGCGGACACCCTGCGCACCTACCTCGACCGCTTCGACCCGTCCTTCATCGGCCTGACCGGTGACCTCGACACGATCATCGACATCGGTGAGCCGTTGGCCGTGGCCGTGGAGCAGGGCGAGAAGCTCCCCAGCGGTGGCTACGAGGTCACGCATGGCACCCAGGTGACCGCGATCGACCACCAGGACCGGGTGCCCGTCGTGTGGACCCAGGGCACGTCGGCGAGCGACTTCGCGGAGGACATCCACACCCTGCTGGGCGAGGAGAGCTGAGATGACCACGATCCTGTCCATCCCGAGCCCGAGCAACGGCATCTGGTACCTCGGTCCGGTGCCGATCCGCGGCTACGCCCTGTGCATCATCCTCGGCATCGTCGTCGCCATCTGGATCGGTGAGCGGCGCTGGGTGGCCCGCGGGGGTCGCTCCGGCGAGGTCAGCGACCTCGCGGTGTGGGCGGTGCCCTTCGGCCTCGTCGGCGCCCGGCTCTACCACGTGGCGACCGACTGGCAGCTCTACTTCGGCGACGGGCAGAACCCGGTCACGGCGCTCTACCTCTGGCGGGGCGGCCTCGGGATCTGGGGCGGCATCGCGATGGGCGCGCTCGGCGTGGTCGTGGGCGCCAAGGTCAAGGGCATCAAGCTGCTCCCCGTCCTCGATGCGATGGTCCCCGGCGTGCTCGTCGCCCAGGCGCTCGGTCGGTGGGGCAACTGGTTCAACCAGGAGCTGTTCGGCCGCCCGACCGACCTGCCGTGGGCGCTCGAGATCGACCCCGCGTACCGCCCTGAGGGCTACTACGCCGACGCGACGTTCCACCCGACCTTCCTCTACGAGTTCATCTGGAACCTCGGTGCGTTCGGCCTGGTCATCTGGGCCGACCAGCGGTTCCGGCTCGGCTACGGGCGGGTCCTGGCGCTCTACGTCATGGTCTACACCGCCGGACGCGGCTGGATCGAGATGCTGCGCATCGACGACGTCCAGCTCCAGGACGTGCTCGGCCTCCGGCTGAACGTCTGGACCTCGATCGTGCTGTTCGTGCTGGCGACGGCGTACTTCGTCATCGCCGGGCGGCGCCATCCGGGTCGCGAGGAGTCGGTCTACGTGAGGGAGCCGGAGCCGGAGGACGACCCCTCGGAGGACCCGGTCTAGGACGATGTCCGTCCCGTAGTCAGCCCCTGCTCATCGAGGTGACCGGGTGGTAGCGTGAAGCCTCCGCTCGGGCCAACGTCGTCCCCTGCACAGCAGCACTGCCTTGCCGATTCCGTCGGACCTGCACGCCTCGCGGCGCGCTGGCCGACGCAGACGACGACGGGAGAATGCCCATGCACGCGTTCCCGCCGCCCCAAGGGCTCTACGACCCCCGCCACGAGCACGACTCGTGCGGTGTGGCCTTCGTGGCGACCCTGACCGGCGTTGCCAGCCACGACATCGTGGCCCAGGCACTCACTGCCCTGCGCAACCTGGAGCACCGCGGTGCTGCCGGCGCCGAGCCCACGTCCGGTGACGGTGCCGGGATCCTGATGCAGGTTCCCGACGCGTTCCTGCGCGACGTCGTCGACTTCGACCTTCCCCCGCAGCACGCCTACGCCGTCGGTACGGCGTTCCTGCCCGGCGACGACGAGGCGATCGCGAAGACCCGTCGCCGGATCGAGGAGATCGCGGCCGAGGAGGGCCTGGCGGTCCTCGGCTGGCGCGAGGTCCCGATCTCTCCCGACATCCTCGGGGCCACGGCCCGCGGCGTGATGCCGGCGTTCAGCCAGCTGTTCGTGGCCGGTGCCGGTTCCCGGGTGGCCGGCATGGCGCTGGAGCGCCTGGCGTTCTGCCTGCGCAAGCGGGCCGAGGGCGAGACCGACGTCTACTTCCCATCGCTCTCGTCGCGGACCCTCGCCTACAAGGGCATGCTGACGACCGACCAGCTCGACAACTTCTTCCCGGACCTGACCGACGATCGCGTTGCCTCGGCGATGGCCGTCGTCCACTCCCGGTTCTCGACCAACACCTTCCCCAGCTGGCCGCTGGCACACCCGTTCCGGTTCATCGCCCACAACGGCGAGATCAACACCGTCATGGGCAACCGCAACTGGATGCGGGCGCGCGAGGCGCTGCTCGACAGCGACCTCATCCCCGGTGACCTTGAACGGCTCTACCCGATCTGCACGCCGGGCCACTCCGATTCCGCGTCCTTCGACGAGGTGCTCGAACTGCTCCACATGGGCGGGCGGTCGCTGCCGCACTCGGTCCTCATGATGATCCCCGAGGCGTGGGAGAACCACGCCGAGATGGACGCCGAGCGCCGTGCGTTCTACGAGTTCCACTCCTCGATGATGGAGCCGTGGGACGGGCCCGCGTGCGTCGTGTTCACCGACGGCAGTCAGATCGGCGCCGTGCTGGACCGCAACGGCCTGCGCCCCAGCCGCTACTGGGTCACCGACGACGGCCTCGTCGTGCTTGCCTCCGAGGTCGGCGTGCTCAATCTCGACCAGTCCACCATCGTCCGCAAGGGCCGGCTCCAGCCGGGCCGCATGTTCCTGATCGACACCGACGAGCACCGCATCGTCGAGGACGAAGAGATCAAGTCCGAACTGGCGCGTGAGAACCCGTATGACGAGTGGTTGCACGCCGGCCTCATCCACCTCGACGACATCGTGGGTCGCGAGCACATCGTGCACACCCACGCGTCGGTGACGCGCCGCCAGCAGATCTTCGGTTACACCGAGGAGGAGTTGCGCGTGCTGCTGACGCCGATGGCCAACACCGGCGGTGAGCCGCTTGGCTCCATGGGCACCGACACGCCCATTGCTGCCCTCAGCGACAAGCCGCGGTTGCTCTTCGACTACTTCGCTCAGTTGTTCGCGCAGGTGACCAACCCGCCGCTCGACGCGATCCGCGAGGAGCTCGTCACGTCGCTGAGCGGGTCGATCGGCCCGGAGGCCAACCTTCTCGATCCGACGCCCTCGTCGTGTCGCCAGGTCGTCCTGCCGTTCCCGGTCATCTCCAACGACGACCTGGCCA
>JBKJUE010000028.1:0-17104 GCA_046590395.1 Nocardioides sp. | reverse complement strand
TCTGGTAGAAGCCCTTGCCGGGCTCCCCACCGAGGATCTGCTCGGCCGAGATCTGGTGGCCCTCGAAGATCATCTCGGTCGTGTCGACGCCCTTGTATCCCATCTTCTCGATCTTGCCCGGGACGGTGACGCCCTGAGCTGTCTCGCCGAAGCCGACCTCCTTCTCCACCAAGAACGTTGACATGTTCTTGTAGACCGAGTCGGATCCCTCGTCGGTCTTCACCAAGACGGCCACCAGGTTCGACGACCCACCGTTCGTCAGCCACATCTTCTGGCCGTCGATCGTGTAGTTGCCGTCGTCGCCCTTCTTGGCCTTGCTCTTGATGGCGGCGACGTCGGAGCCGCAGCCCGGCTCGGACATCGAGAAGGCGCCGCGCACCTCGCCCGTCGCCATCTTGGGCAGGTACTTCTTCTTCTGCTCCTCGGTGCCGTGCTGGAGCAGCATGTAGGCCACGATGAAGTGGGTGTTGATGATGCCGGAGACGCTCATCCAGCCGCGCGCGATCTCCTCGACCGCCAGCGCGTAGGTCAGCAGCGACTCACCGAGGCCGTCGTACTCCTCGGGGATCATCAGCCCGAAGATGCCGAGCTCCTTGAGTCCCTCCACGATCTCGGTGGGGTACTCGTCCTTGTGCTCCAGCTCCGTGGCGACCGGGAGGATCTTCTCCTCCACGAAGGTCCGGACCGCCTTCAGGATCTCGGTCTGGTCCTCGGTCAGTCCGTCGGTCTCGCACAGGCGACCCATGGGTCACGTCCTTCCGGTTCAGCGTTCGGGGCGGCACAAGTATGACGGCCAGAGGGCGGGGCATCGACGCGATGTGACGCATTCGGACACTGCTCGTTACTGGGATAGGATTCCGGCCTGGTGATCGGGCACCAACCATCGAAGGGACCTCGTTCCATGGGCAAGCGCAAGGCCACCCGACGCGCCCCTGGTCGGAGCCCCCTGCAGGTCCTCCAGAACGCTGCCCTGCCGGTCGCCATCCTGCTCGTCGTGGGGGTCCTCGCGATCGCCTCACCCGCCCTGCGCGGCGGTGACGAGGAGGTCGTCGACGGCAACTTCACCTCCGCCGAGACGTCCGAGAGCCCGTCGGGCGACGGCAAGAAGCAGAAGCGCTCCCCCGCCGAGCGCAAGGACCTCGCGTTCCGCGCCGAGATCATCCCGTCGACGGCCTTCGTGAAGATCCCGAAGCCGCAGATCCCCGACAGCTACGTGCGGACCACCCGGGATGCCCTGCTCCCGACGACCTTCACGGTCAGCTCCTACAACGTGCTCGGCTACGGACACACAGCGGGCGGGGGCAACCGCAAGGGGTGGGCCGACGGCCGCACCCGGATGGGCTGGGCCACCAGCCTGCTGCGGGCCCGAGGCGTCGACGTCGTGGGCTTCCAGGAGTTCCAGATCCAGCAGTTCTCGACCTTCAACGCCCTCGCCGGCGGTGAGTTCGCGGTCTACCCGGGCGCGGCCGGTGGTCGCTCGGGCGTGCGCAACTCGATCGCCTGGCGCCGCGCCGAGTGGACCCTGGTGGAAGCCAACACCACCCCGATCCCCTACTTCGGCGGATCGCCTCTCCCGATGCCCTACATCCTGCTCGAGCACGTCGGCACCGGGCAGCGAGTGTGGTTCGCCAACTCCCACAACCCGGCCGACGCGCGAGGGCCGGCCCAAGCTCTGCGCGACCGGGCGGTGAGCCTCGAGATCTCCCTGTTCAACAGGCTCCAGGCGGAGACCGGCTACCCCGTGGTGGCCACCGGTGACATGAACGACCGCGAGGAATACCTCTGCCGGGTGGCGAGCGGCGCGGCGATGCACTCCGCCGACGGGGGTTACGCGGACGCCGCCGGTTGTCGCCCGCCTTCGCAGATGCAGGTGGACTGGATCGTCGGCACCGAGGCCGTGGGGTTCAGCAACTACCTCGCCAACAGGAGCGGGCTGGCGGCCCGGACCTCCGACCACGCCCTGGTGTCGGCCGACGCGGTCATCGGGCCGGTCGTGCGGGTCGGCAAGTGCCTGCAGCGCAGCAAGTCGAGCCCGTTCATCTTCTGCCCACCCGCCTGACCCGGGGCCGGATCCGGTCAGGAGTGACACACTGGGGACATGACCGGAACGCGGAGTGAGACCGGACTGACCGCGACGACAGGCGCCCTGGCCGGCGCCGCCGCGATCCTGCTCGTGGTCCTCGGCGTGGTCGCCGTCCAGCAGGGCGTCGCCTCCGACGACACCGACCCGGCCGGCGGCGAGCCCACGGCGTCCAGCGGCACCACGATGAGCCCGTCACCCTCGGACGACGAGCCCAGCGAGTCCGCCTCGCCCAGCAGCGAGCCTGACGAGGCCTGGGTCGCGGAAGCGGTCCGCGCGGCCAAGGACGGCTACCCCGCCTTCGTGCCCGCCGAGGTGCCCCGCGACTGGACCGTCGACGTGGCGTCGTACGAGAAGGACGCCCGCTGGCGCATGGAGCTCACCTCGGCGTCGGGTGGCACCGTCGTGATCGACCAGCGCTCCGGCGACGACCTGGAGCCCGGTCTGCGCTCGGCCCTCGGGAGCCCCGAGAAGGCGGGCAGCGTCAACCTCAAGCGCTGGGGCACCGGCACGTGGGCGGCCTACGAGGGTGGCGGTGCCTACGCCCTCGCCCAGGGTCTCGCCAACACGGCCGTGGTCGTCTCCGGGTCCGACGAGGCCGACGTCCTCGAGCTCACCAAGCTGCTGCTGACCGCCGAGATGGTGGTCAACGTCGGCGACGGCTCCGACGGCTGACACCGCCCGCTCCTAGTGACCCGCGGCCCCGCGCATCGCTGAGGCCAGGCGGGACACGGCCAGGTCGACGTCGTCGGTCCGGTCGAGCAGGTCGGCCGGCGCCTCGACCCCGTGGTCGGCGAACCATCCGAGCATGCCCGTGCGGGCCGCCTCGGCGGCCACGGCGACCTCGGACTCCGGCACGGGGGGCGGGACGTCAGGCAGGCCGGAGGTGTCGACGTCCGTCGGCAGCTCCTCCGGGCGTCCGACCAGGACGGCCCGCTCGCGGACGGCAGCCAGGGTGCGGCGGTTGAGGTCGAGGGCGAACTCCGCGGTCGCCCGGTCCAGCTGGGGGCGGCTCTCGCCGGCACGCAGCGGGATCAGGTGGTTGCGGGCGACGTAGCGGACCACCTTGCGGTAGGCGCTGGGCCGGACCTGCGTGAGGCCGGCCGCGTTGATCCGGCGCAGCAGCTCCACCGAGCCGTAGCCCAGGGCCGGGTTGCCGAACGCGGAGTCCTCGACCGTGGTCCCCTCGACGGAGACCCCGGCGGCGTTGCAGAACCGCTGCCAGAGCTCGTCGCGCGAGGAACCGGACGGCGGGACCGTCACCACCGTGAGTCGCGCCTGCGGGAGGAGCGCACCCCACACCCCGAGCATCCGAGGGATGTCCTGGGTGCGATGGAACGTCTTGACGGCGGGCGAACCCTTGCGGCGGCCGGCGCCGGTCAGCTCAGCCGCGAACTCCGGCCAGGCGAGCTCGCCGCCGTTGCGGGAGTAGCTCTGCCACTGCGACGGGAGCGCGCCCCGAGCGTCACGGACCGTGAGGACCACGTGCACCCGGTCGGGGCCGAGCCCGTCCAGCACCCGCTGGGCCCGCTCCGGACCGGCGTAGCTCAGGAACTCCATCGAGATCAGAGAGCCCGCACGGTCCCAGTCACGGACCTGGGCGCAGACCTTGTCCCACTTGGGCGTGCCGGCCTTCGCCTTGGCGCCCGCGTCCGTGAGGCCCATGACCTCGCGGACGCCGCCGGTGACGAGCGGTCCGCCGGGCACCAGCCAGCCCTGCGTGCGCAGTGCCTTGCGGTTCGCCTTCAACAGGTTCTGGACGTACGTCGTGCCCGTCTTCATCGCACCGATGTGCAGGAGCACCGCGGGTTCGGACAAGGCCGGCTGCCTCAGTCGCTCTCGAAGGTCGGCGACCCAGCCGTCAAGCGGTCCGGCAGGACCTCGGTCCGGGTGACGGTCTTCGTGACCACGGTGGGCCGGAGGACGCCGTTCTGCCAGGTCGGGACGACGGTGCGGTACTCGGACGACGTCGTCGTGTAGGAGTTCCGGGAGTGGTTGTCCCACATGAAGTCGAAGTTGGCGTTGTACTTCGCCACGTTGCCCGCCCCGTAGGTGTTGAAGACGATCTCGTCGCCACCCAGGCCCTTGTTGCTCCAGTTCGACGACCCGCTGAACACGATGTTGACACCCGGCCGGCCGGCCCAGTTGCCCTTGACGGTCAGGTACTTCTGGTGGGTGTAACGGTCGACGTCGCCGTCCTCGTTGTAGTCGTACCCGGTGGACCGCAGCGGGATCCGGCCACGCGACGTGGGCGCGCCGAGCTTTCGCTTCACGGGAAAGCCCATCAGGCCGTAGAGCACCTTGATGTTGCAGCCGCGGGCGTACATGGCACGCAGGCGCTCGGCGATCTTCTCGGCGCGCGGTCCGCGCATGGTGTGCATGGAGAGGCGCACCGTGGTGCCGCCCGCGCAGCGGGTCGAGTTCAGGGCCTCCATGGCCGGGTCGCCGTCTCGCTTGATGTTGATCGGGAAGACCTGGGTGTAGTGGTTGCTGACGGTCCGGCGGCAGGGCACGCCCTCGGGGTTCCCGCAGAACGTGAGGAACGGGCGGTTCTTGCTCCAGTCGCGGCGCATGTCGTTGAACACGCGCTGGAACTCGTCATACAGCCGCGGCTTCTTGCGCATCACGATGAAGTCGTTCCACTGCCACTTCACGGCGTTGAGCGTGAGGTTGTGGGAACCGAGCATGACCACGTCGGTGGCGGCACCCGGGCCGCTGAACAGGTAGAACTTCGTGTGCAGGTTGTCCCGCCTGCCGCGGCAGCTCGCCACGCACTCGTAGACGAAGTTCTTCTTGCTGGGGTTGCGGCCGATGGCTCGCTTCATCATCCGCTGTGCGCGGGTGACCTGGTGGTCGTTGAGCAGCACCTGCACCTGGACGCCACGCTTGCGGGCGTTGATGAGGGCCTTGGCCATGTCGACGCGGTCGAACGAGTAGATCGCGATCTTGATCTTGTCGTCCCTGCGACTGTGGCGGATCGCCTCGAGGATCCGGCGCTCGATCCGGAAGCGGGCGTCGTCACCGCCGTAGGGGTTGTTGAACACGGGGCCGACGCGGGGGCGCCACTTCTTCGCGTCCTGGCCGGCCACGGACTTGACCGGCTCCGCCTGGCCCACTGAACCGAGCTGCTCGGCCACCGGGTTCGGCGCGCGGGAGTCATCAGCGACCGCGGGAACGGACAGGATGGTCGCGAGGAGCGTTGCGCTCACGACTGCGACGCGCCACTGCACGAGAAGGCCCCCCAAGGGAATCGACGTCAACTGTTGATTGGCGGGTGATCTCGTCCGGGCTGTCGTTCGTGCCCTCGGAACACCTGTTCTCCACGACTAGCGGCCTCGTTGCCGCCTTCGCCTCCGGCCGTCGGGCCTGCTCCCGAAAGCGTCCGGACCTCGGTCGGAACCGGACGTGCCGAGCGCGCGTTTCATCGTGCGAACATCGTCGAGCATAACAGCCACCAGGCTCGTCGCCGCGTCGAGCAACGTCGCGTCGCTCACCTCGTCCGGATGCGGGAGGTCGGGCAGATCGGCCGGGACGAGCAGGCTCGCCACGTCACCGACGACGTCGTACCCGTGCTCCCGGATCAGGTCGACCGCGTGCTGGCTGCGCTCCCGGCAGTCGGCGACCTCCTCGTCGCGCGGACCGAACCGCTCACCTTCCTGGCGGACCAGGTGTCCCTCCGCGAGGTAGCCGCGGATCCACACCCCACGGTCGGCGGCGCTGCGGAAGTCGCCGAGGTGGGCGTTGACCCGCCGGAGCAGCTCAACCTGGGTCACCCCCAACGACGTGTTCGTCGCGCCCTCCGGCAGCCGGTAGCGGTCGGCGTCCAGGCCGAGGACGCCGGCGAAGTTGCGCCAGTGCTGGTCGGGCTGCTCACCCGCTCCGGGCACCGGCAGCACGTGGACGCGCTCCGCGGGCACGTGGTCGCCCCAGCGCCGCAGCACGCCGCCGAGGTCCCACGTGCGCCAGCTGAACTCACCGGACTTCTTGTTGCCCGGCTGGGTGGCGATCTCCTCGAGCGTCTTGCGACCGCCGTTCTTGACCGATTCCTGCCAGCCGGCCGTGAGCATGCCGAGGGCGTGCCGGGCCGTCACCACCACGTGGACGTCGGCGGGCGCGAGGTCGGCGATCGCCGACCTAGCCTGCTTGACCGCGGCGCCACACAGGAACTCGTGGGAGATGACGGCCGTCCCGGGGTGGGCGCGGACCTCCTCGACCAGCCGCGACCAGGCGCCCGGTGCGTCGGGGTGGCGTTTGCCCACCGGACGGCCCATGACCTCCAGCGCGGCCCACAGATGCTCACGGTGCCCGGCACCGGGCATCAGCACGCCCTCGTCGGCCAGCACGTCGAGCTGGCTCCACAGGACGTCCTGCAGGTAGGTGGTGCCGGTCTTGGGCAGGCCGATGTGGAGGAAGACGGTGGAGGCCATGGCTCAGAGGGACCGGTGGTAGCGCTCCAGGAGCTCCTCGAGCTTCGCCTCGTCGCGCTGGGCGACGGGCAGCAGGAGCTCGGTCACGATGTCGGTCAGCTCGGCCAGGCGCAGGCTCAGCGCGCGGCACTCCTGGACCTCGTCCTCGAGCACCTTGACCCGGCGGCGCAGGTCGATCGCCGTGGACATGCCGCCCTTGTCCCGGATCCGGTCTCTCAACGCTCCCACGAAGCCACCATTCGACAGATCTTGGAGGGGTTGGTCCCCTGCGGCCCCGTGCCGGCCGAATCCGAGGCTAGCAGGGACTCCCGGTGCGAAATCGTGGCTCCGGCCGCGGTCAGCTCACGGGCGATCAGGCCGGCCGGTCGAGCCTTGACGTGGTGGCGGCCGGCGTACTTGTCGTCGCCGCGGCGGGACAGGAACTCCAGGTAGAGGGAGCCTCCGTCGCGCAGGGCCATGGACACCACTCGCCAGAGGTTCTCGCGGGCGCCGGCGTCGACCGCGTCCACGAGGTGGCGCGCCATCACCGCCCGCGGGCCGGGGCGGGCCGCGACCAGGGCTCCGGCGGACAGGACCGAGCGCATCTCGAGCAGGTTCAGGGTGCGGAAGCGGGCGTCGACGCCGTCGCGTTCCGCCCGCGCCGCCAGGGCGGCGTACGCCTGCGGGGAACGGTCGAACCCGGTCGTGCTGGCGCCCTGCGTGGCCAGCCACCAGGCGTCGACACCGAACCCGCACCCGAGGTCGACGACGTCGGTCCCCGCGCCCTCGCGCTCGAGCACCCAGCGGGCGACGTCGGAGGGCGCCAGGTCGGCCGGCTCCCCCGCCCGGGCGTAGAGGCTGTCCCACAGACCGCGGTTGACCCGGATGCCGCGGAACCAGCCGTTGAGGCGGCGGTACGTCGTGGCCGGCGTCTCGAACTTGAACGCCGGGTCCGGCTGCCGCCAACTGTCGCCGTACGTCGCGGCGAGGAACCGGTCGGTGTTGGCGGGGACGGGGAACTCGCGTCCCTCGAGCGTGGCGGTGCCGAGCGGGAAGACCCAGTCGCGCCGGAACGGCACCCGGATCTCGCCCATGAGGTAGAGGTGGCCGTCGTTCATGAACCCGCCGAACACGTCCAGCCCGCGCAGCGCGCCGTCACCCTCGCGCACGCTGACCTTGAACGCGGCGCCGGAGTAGCGGAACGTCGGGTAGCCCATCTCGGAGAGGCGGGCCTGGAGCCGGAACGACTCCCGCATCACGTCCACCGGGTGGGAGTGCTCGCTGACGTAACCCAGGTCGGCATCGCTGTCGTGGCCGATCAGCTTGCCCTCGCGGACCGCGCCGAGGGCGGTGCCGTAGGCCAGGAAGGCGTCGACCCCGGCCTCCTTCAGCGCCGCCAGCACCTCGGCGACGGCGTCGATGAGCGGCGCCACGTGCTCCGAGCTGCGGGTCGCGAAGGTCTTGACCAGCTTCTGGGACTTGTCCGTGGCCAGCTCGTTGCCCTGCTTGTCGACCACCGCGATCCGCTCGTCGGAGGAGCCGAAGTGGAGCTCCTCGTCGAAGACCGGGTCGTCGCTGCCGTGCACGACGACGGACAGGCGCGAGTGGCCGTCGAGGAACTTCTGGAGGGGACGGGGCCAGGTGACGAGCACCGTGCCGTCTGCCTGCGGCTCGCCGTCGCGGTGCAACCAGAAGGACCACACCCGGCGACCGTCGAAGAGCACGTCGAGGACGGCCTCGTCCTTGCTCGTGGCCCGGATCCCCTGGTCGTCGACCCTCATCCCGGTCACCGCGGCGGTGGCGGCACGACCGGGTCTGGTGGACATGCGCCAGAGGCTACCGGCAACCTGCGCGACCGGGCCCGCCCCGGCCGGTAGCGTGACTCCCTGTGAGCACCACCCCTCCCCGCGTGTACGCCGCCCGCCTGGTCGGCCTGCCGATCTTCGACCCCCAGGGCGACCAGGTCGGCAAGGTCCGCGACCTCGTGGTGGCCCTGCGCACCGAGGGGCACCAGACGCGCGTGCTGGGGCTGGTGGCGGAGGTGTTCGGCCGGCGCAGGATCTTCGTGCCGATGACCCGGGTGACCAACATCGACAGCGGGCAGGTCTACACGACCGGCCTGCTCAACATGCGGCGCTTCGAGCGCCGGCAGACCGAGACCCTCGTGATCGGCCAGATGCTCGACCGGACGGTCACGATCCCGTCGACCGGCGTCACCGGGACCGTCTACGACGTCGCCATGGAGCAGGAGCGCAACCGCGACTGGGTGCTCAGCCGGGTTGCCGTGCAGGAGCCCTCGAAGGGCTTCCGCCGCAAGGGCCAGACCCACATCGTCGACTGGCGTGACGTCGAGGGCCTGACCCGCCGCGAGGAGGCGCAGGGTGCGACCCAGCTGATCGCCGCGCTCAACGAGATGCGGGCCGCCGACGCGGCCAACGTGATCCACGACCTGCCGCCCGAGCGGCGTACCGCCGTGATCGCCGCGATGGACGACGAGCGACTGGCCGACGTGATCGAGGAGCTGCCGGAGGAGGACCAGGTCGAGATCCTGGGCCACCTCGACTCCGAGCGCGCCGCCGACATCCTCGAGGAGATGTCGCCCGACGACGCGGCCGACCTGATCGCCGACCTGCCGCCCGAGACCGCGGCCACGCTGCTGGGGCTGATGGAGCCCGACGAGGCCGAGGACGTGCGGCGGCTGATGTCGTACGTCGAGAACACCGCGGGCGCCATGATGACCCCGGAGCCGGTGATCCTGCCCCCGGACGCGACCGTGGCCGACGCGCTCGCGCACGTCCGCAACCCTGACCTGCCGGTGTCCCTCGCCGCGATGGTGTTCATCTGCCGGCAGCCGCTCGAGACCCCCACCGGTCGGCTTCTCGGTGTCGCCCACATCCAGCGTCTCCTGCGCGAGCCCCCGTCGACCCTGGTCGCGGGCGCCCTCGACTCGTCCATCGACTCGCTGCGCCTCGACGCCACCCTCGGCCAGGTGGCCGCGCACCTCGCGACCTACAACCTGGTCGCGGCACCGGTCGTCGACGACGAGGGCCGGCTGCTGGGCGCGGTCACGGTCGACGACCTGCTCGACCACATGCTCCCCGACGGCTGGCGCGACCAGGCCGTCCGCTCCCAGGACCCCCACCTCGGGGTGATGAAGCGTGGCTGAGCGCAAGCGGTCCGGCTCGCGGCTGGACACCCCTCACGACGCCCGCCGGGTGGTCCTGCGCCGGCCGGCGTACGACTCCGACACGTTCGGCATCTTCGCCGAGCAGTTCGCCCGGTTCATGGGCACGGCCCGGTTCCTGATCTACATGACGCTGTTCGTGGTCATCTGGGTCACCTGGAACTGGGCGGTCCCCGGCGAGTTCCGTTGGGACACCTACCCCTTCATCTTCCTCACGCTGATGCTCAGCCTCCAGGCGTCGTACGCCGCCCCGCTGATCCTGCTCGCCCAGAACCGCCAGGAGACCCGCGACAAGGTGATCGCCGAGCAGGACCGCCAGGCGAACGCCCGGGCCCACGCCGACATGGAGTTCCTCGCCCGCGAGGTCGCGTCGCTGCGGATGGCCGTCGGTGAGGTCGCCACCCGCGACTTCGTCCGGTCCGAGCTGCGGAGCCTCCTCAGCGAGATCGAGGAGCGCTCCAAGGGCGCCCCCGAGGGCGAGGCCAAGGTCACGGAGGCCTGAGAGTCGTCCCTGTGGGTGCGGCAACTAGGCTTGGGCATCATGAGCACCCCCACCCGTGAGCAGATCGACGCCGCCCTGGCCGGCGTCAACGACCCCGAGATCAAGCGCCCCATCACCGACCTCGGCATGGTCGAGTCGGTCGAGATCGCCGACGACGGCGCGGTGCAGGTCACGGTCCTCCTCACGGTGGCCGGCTGCCCCATGAAGGACACGATCAACCGCGACGTCACCGCCGCCGTCTCCGCCGTACCCGGCGTCACCTCGGTCGGGATCGAGCTCGGCGTGATGAGCGCCGAGCAGCGGGCCGGGCTGCAGGAGGTCCTCCGCGGGGGCCAGGCCCAGAAGGAGATCCCGTTCGCCCAGCCGGGCTCCCTGACCAAGGTCTTCGCGATCGCGTCCGGCAAGGGCGGTGTCGGCAAGTCGTCCGTGACCGTCAACCTCGCGCTGGCCCTCGCCAAGCAGGGCCTCAAGGTCGGCATCGTCGACGCCGACATCTACGGCCACTCGGTCCCCGCGATGCTGGGGGTGGCCGACTACCGGCCCACCCAGGTCGAGGACATGATCATGCCGGTGCCGACGCCCAGCGGTGTCTCGGTCATCTCGATCGGGATGCTCAAGCCCCGCCGCGACCAGGTCGTCGCCTGGCGCGGCCCCATGCTCGACCGGGCGCTGGTGCAGATGCTCGCCGACGTCTACTGGGGCGACCTCGACGTGCTCCTCCTCGACCTGCCGCCGGGCACCGGCGACGTCGCCATCTCGCTCGGGCAGCACCTGCCGGGCGCCGAGGTCGTCGTCGTCACCACGCCGCAGGAGGCCGCCGCCGAGGTGGCCGAGCGTGCCGGCACGATGGCCTCGATGATGCACCAGCGGGTCATCGGCGTCGTCGAGAACATGAGCTTCCTGGAGTGCCCGCACTGCGGGCCCGAGCACCAGCTCGAGATCTTCGGCAGCGGTGGCGGCGACCGCGTCGCTGCCACGCTCTCCCAGCGCTTCGGCTACGACGTGCCCGTGCTCGGCCGGATCCCGCTCGACCTCTCGCTGCGCGAGGGCGGCGACGTGGGCAAGCCGATCGTGGACGCCGACCCGACCGCCCCGGCGGCGGGCGTGCTCACCGCGATCGCCGAGCGGCTCTCGGGCCGCGGCCGGGGCCTCGCCGGCATGCAGCTGGGCCTCACCCCCACAGCGAAGTTCTAGCCCGTGTTCGGGGTCGGGCTGCCGGAGTTCGCGCTGATCGCGCTCGTCGCGGTCCTCGTGTTCGGCCCCGACAAGCTGCCGGAGCTCGCCAAGCAGGCCGGCGGGTTCCTGCGGAAGGCCAAGTCCTTCGCCGTGTCGGCACGCGACGAGCTGCGCAACGAGCTCGGCCCCGAGTACGCCGACCTGGAGCTGCAGGACCTCGACCCGCGCACCATCGTCCGGCGGCACATCGTCGAGGCCATGGAGGACGCGGAGGCCGACACGGCGCCGAAGCGACGCGGCCTGCGCCCGCTCGCCGAGGGCGAGGTCCCGCCGTACGACGCGGAGGCGACGTAGCCGCTACTCGCGGCTCTGCACGGCCGACAGGTGTCCGAACGGGATGAGCAGGGGCTGACCGTCCGGCCCCAGGGCCTCGACGAAGTCCTGACCCACCCGGGACAGCACGACCTCGTGCTGCGCACCGTCGGCCAGGTGCACGCGGCACGGTGATCTGGTGTCGGCGATGCGGCGCAGCGCGGAGCCCAGCCCCAGCCCTGCCAGCGGGGACCAGGCGAGCTCCGGGACGGATCGGTCGGAGGCTCCGCGCACCCGGGTGATCGCCGGGACCCGCACCACCCAGTCCTGGCCGGTCCCGTGCAGCAGGCACCAGTCGGCGCCCAGCCGCTGGAGGGTGCCGGTCACCTGACCGACGCCGCGCAGCTCCAGCGTCAGCTCCCGGTCGACGGAGGCCATCAGCCGGCTGGCCAGCGTGACCTGGGCGTACTCGGCGCGGCTCCGGTCGGCCAGGTCGGCATCCCGTTCGGCGCCGTACAGCGCCTCGGCCTGCTGCTCGAGGTCGTCGAGCAGCGCGAAGAGCTCGTCCTCCCAGGCCACCCCACGACCCTGCCACACGGCGGTGGCCGCGAGCTGTGGAGAAGGGGTTGCCATCGAAGGTAAAGAGTCGTTGACTGAAGCAAACGTAAGCAAACGAAAGCATTAATCGATGACTCGGGATCTCGGATCGGCTCCACTCCACCGCTGCCTGACGGTGTGGGTTCTCACCTCCACCGCCCTCGTCGCCCTGGGCGGGTGGCTGCTGCCGGACCTGACCGTCGCCGCGACGGCCACCGCCCAGGGTCTGCCGGTGCGCTTCGACGAGACGTTGGTCCGGCTCTGCGAGGCGGTGCTGCTCGGATGCGCAGCGTGGCTGTGGGTGGTCACCGGCATCGTCAGCGCCGACGCCGCCCGCGGTCGGACCCTCCCCCGGGTCGGCGTGCCGGCCACGCTGCACCGCCTGGTGCTGCTCGGGTGCGGCGCAGCCCTCGCCGGCACCTTCGCCTCGCCCGTCCACGCGGACCCCGGGCAGTCCTCCGCCGACCGTTCTGCCCCCGCCGCCGTGGTCCAGGGCCTGCCGCTGCCCGACCGGGCCACGGCGGCGGGTCACGTCGGTCTCCTGCTCGCCCGGCAGGTCCGGTCGGCGCAGGACCGCCCACACCGGGCCGAGCCGTCCGTGGTCGTCCACCCGGGCGACACCCTCTGGGGCCTGGCGTCGGCGGACCTCCCGGAGAGAGCCGACGACAGCGAGGTCTCGCGTCGCTGGCAGGAGATCTACCGCGCCAACCGCCGCGTCATCGGCCCCGACCCCGACCTGATCCAGCCCACCCAGCGTCTGCGCCTGCCCCGGCGATGAGAGGAGCCAGCATGTCCCCGTTCCACGAGAAGGTCGTCCCGCTGCGTCCCCCCGTGCCGGCGGCCAGCGTCCAGGGCACCCTGGCCCTCGACCTGCTCCCCCACCACGACCCCCCGGAGCCCGCACCTGCCCGCTGCCGCGTCGGCGGCGACGTGGTGCCGATCGACCGGAGGCTGCGGTCCCGGCTGGAGCAGTGGTCCCGGCGGTACGCGCAGGCGGCGGTCGAGATCGTCGGCGGCGACCGGCCGGTCAGCCAGCTGCTCCGCTGGACCAGCCCCCGGGTCTACGAGGACCTCGCCCGCCGCGCCCAGCTGGTCGCCCGGTCCGCCGGGCAGCGGGCCGGCCACGGCCGGGCCCAACCCGTGCGGCCCCAGGTCCTCGGCGTCCACACCAGCTTCGTGGACCGGGACGCCGCCGAGGTCAGCGCCCACGTCCGGTACGGGGAGCGGTCACGGGCGCTGGCGATCCGGTTCGAGCGCCGCGGCGACCGCTGGCTCTGCGTCGCCCTCGAGTTCGCGTGACGCCGAGTGGGCAGCAGTTCACCCCAGAAATGCGCCGAGTCGGCAGCAGTTCATCGCGTGAGCGTGAACTGCTGCCGACTCGGCGGGGTGGTCAGCTGATGCGGGCGGTGAGGCCGGTGGGGCCTCCCGGTGCACCGTGGCACTTCTTGAACTTCTTGCCCGAGCCACAGGGGCAGTCCGCGTTGCGGCCGGTCCCGGCGTACGGGTCGTCGGCCGCGGCCGCGTCCTGGCGCACCTCGACGTCGCCGTCCTCGGTCGGGGCCGAGTAGGAGAGGTTCTGGGGCTGCTGGGGCCGGTCGAGGCCCTTCGCCCGGATGTGCGGAGCCTCGCGGGGCCGGTCACCGTCGGGCACCGGCTGGCGCATCGGCTCGAGGACCTCCTCCTCGACCTCGTCGTCCTCGTCGTCCTCGACCTGGACCTCGAGGTTGAAGAGGAAGCCGACGGCGTCGGACTTGATGCCGTCCATCATCGCCGCGAACATGTCGAAGCCCTCGCGCTGGTACTCGACGAGCGGGTCGCGCTGGCTGTAGGCGCGCAGCCCGATGCCCTCGCGGAGGTAGTCCATCTCGTAGAGGTGCTCGCGCCACTTGCGGTCGAGGACGGACAGCAGCACCCGGCGCTCGAGCTCCCGCATGACCTCCTCGCCGACCTCGGCCTCACGCCGGTCGTAGGCCTCGTGGGCGTCCTTCTTGAGCAGCGTCACGAGCTCGTCGGCGTCGATGTTGGCGCGGTCGCCCGCTTCCTTCTCGAGCACGTCGAGGTCGATCGAGACCGGGTAGATCTGGCCGAGGCCGGTCCACAGGCCATCGAGTTCCCACTCGTCGGGCAGGCCCTGGGTCGCACCGGCGACGTAGCCGGTGACGACGTCGTCGATGAAGGTGCGGATCTGGTCGTGCAGGTCGGCACCCTCGAGCACCTCACGGCGCTCGCCGTAGATGACCTGACGCTGGCGGTCCATGACGTCGTCGTACTTGAGGACGTTCTTGCGGGACTCGAAGTTCTGCGACTCGACCTGACCCTGCGCGTTGGCGATCGCGCCGGTGACCCGCTTGTTCTCGATCGGGACGTCGTCGGGGATCTTGAGCATCTGCAGGACCCGGTCGACCCAGTCGGACTTGAAGAGGCGCATCAGCTCGTCCTCGAGGGACAGGTAGAAGCGGGACTCGCCCGGGTCGCCCTGGCGGCCGGAACGACCACGGAGCTGGTTGTCGATACGGCGGGACTCGTGGCGCTCGGTGCCGACGACGTAGAGGCCGCCGAGGTCGCGGACCTCGTCGTGCTCCGCGCCGACCTGGGCCTTGATCCGCTCGACCGTAGCCGGCCAGGCGGCTTCGTACTCGCCGGCCGTCTCGCCGATGGGCTCGAGCCCCTGCTTGCGCAGCGCCTCGTCCGCGAGGAAGTCGACCGAGCCGCCGAGCATGATGTCGGTGCCTCGACCGGCCATGTTGGTGGCGACGGTGACGGCACCCTTGTGCCCGGCCATGGCCACGATCTTGGCCTCGTCGGCGTGGACCTTGGCGTTCAGCACGCTGTGCGGGATGCCCTGCTTCTTGAGCAGGCCCGAGAGCAGCTCGGACTTCTCGACGGAGACCGTGCCGACGAGGACCGGCTGGCCCATGCGGTTGCGCTCCGCGATGTCCTCGGTGACGGCGAGGTACTTGGCATCCTCGGTCCGGTAGACGAGGTCGGCCTGGTCGGCGCGCAGCATCGGCTTGTTGGTCGGGATCGGGACCACGCCGAGCTTGTAGATCTTGTCGAACTCGGAGGCCTCGGTCATGGCCGTTCCGGTCATGCCGGAGAGCTTCTCGTAGAGGCGGAAGTAGTTCTGCAGGGTGACGGTGGCGAGGGTTTGGTACTCCTCGCGGACGGTCACGCCCTCCTTGGCCTCGATCGCCTGGTGCAGGCCGTCGTTGTAGCGACGACCGGCGAGCATGCGGCCGGTGTGCTCGTCGACGATGAGCACCTCGCCCTCGATGACGACGTACTCCTTGTCGTTGCGGAACAGCTCCTTGGCCTTGATGGAGTTGTTCAGGAACGAGATGAGCGGGGTGTTGGCCGACTCGTAGAGGTTCTCGATGCCGAGGTGGTCCTCGACCTTGGTGATGCCGGGCTCGAGGACCGAGATGGTGCGCTTCTTCTCGTCGACCTCGTAGTCGGTGTCACGCACCATCGGCTTGGTGATCTTCGAGAACTCGGCGTACCAACGGACTTCGTCCTGGGTCGGACCGCTGATGATCAGCGGGGTCCGGGCCTCGTCGATGAGGATCGAGTCGACCTCGTCGACGATCGCGAAGTTGTGGCCCCGCTGGACGCACTCCTCGACGGAGTCGGCCATGTTGTCGCGGAGGTAGTCGAAGCCGAGCTCGTTGTTGGTGCCGTAGGTGATGTCGGCGGCGTAGGCCACGCGACGCTCGGCCGGGCGCATCGACGGCAGGATCACGCCGACGGTCAGACCGAGGAAGTGGTGGACGCGGCCCATCTGCTCGGACTGGAACTGAGCGAGGTAGTCGTTGACGGTGACGACGTGGACGCCCTTGCCGGACAGGGCGTTGAGGTACGACGGGAGCACCGCGACCAAGGTCTTGCCCTCACCGGTCTTCATCTCGGCGATGTTGCCCAGGTGGAGCGCGGCTCCGCCCATCAGCTGGACGTCGAAGGGGCGCATGCCCAGCACCCGCCTGGAGGCCTCGCGGACCACTGCGAACGCCTCGGGCATCAGGTCATCGAGGGTATCGCCCTGCTCCAGGCGCTCCCTGAACTCCCCCGTCATGGCCTGGAGCTCGGCGTCAGTCATCTTGACGAAATCGTCCTCGATGGCGTTGACCGCCTTGGCGATCGTCTCCAGCTGGCGCAGGATCTTGCCTTCGCCGATGCGGAGGAGCTTGTCGATGATGGCAGGCACGGTGATGCGACTCCGTATGAAGTGAGAATGGGGCGGCCGGATGGCCGTCGATCATGCTACCCACGCCACCCAGCAGCGGCCGAAGTGGCAGCGAGCGCGGACGCCAGATCCCCTCGCGGCTCCACCACGATGCTGGTCAGCCGCAACCATCCGGCCAGCCTGATCAGCTCGGCCGCGAGTTCCTCGGCCGTCTCGGCGGGGGCCGCCGCTTCGCCGTACGCACCCTTCACGAGAAGCCGACCGGTCGCCCGGTCGGCCTTCAGGTCGACCCGCGCGACGATCGCATCGCCCAGCAGGAACGGCAGCACGTAGTAGCCGTGGACCCGCTTCGCGGCGGGCACGTAGATCTCGATGCGGTAGAAGAAGTCGAACAGCGCCTCGGCCCGGTCTCGCTCCCAGACCACCGGATCGAAGGGGCTCAACAGCGCTCGGGCACCGACGCGTCGGGGCAGCTTGGCGTCCGCGTGCAGGAAGGCGGGCTTGCGCCACCCCTGCACCTGTACGGCGCTGAGCTCGCCGGCCTCGACGAGCGTCTCGACCGCCGCCCTGGTGTCCGCGACCGGCATCCGGTAGTAGTCGGCGAAGCACTTGACGGAGCCGACACCGTGCGAGCGGACACCAGGGCGGCAGTCGAGACGCTCGTCGA
>JBKJUE010000115.1:0-13357 GCA_046590395.1 Nocardioides sp. | reverse complement strand
AGCATCTTCTTCAGTGCGGGGTAGAGGGAGCCGTAGGACAGCACCCGGCCCCAGCCGAGCATCAGGTTGAGCCGTTTGCGGAGCTCGTAGCCGTGCAGGGGCCCCTCATGCAGCAGTCCGAGGACTGCCAACTCGATGGTCTCTGCGCGACGTGCCATAGACCTATCGTAGCGATATATCCGCGCTGCGCGAAACGGCGTCGAAGTCGTCTAGATCCTGCCCCTCCCCGTAACCTTGCCCGCGTGACAAAGCGCAGAGCCGACGGGCCCCCCGTGACCCGACGACCCAACAAACCCAAGAAGACGGCCGGCCAGCGGGTGCGCGGCGTCCTCAAGGTGTTGCTCATCTTCGGGCTCATCGGTGTGCTGGTGGGTGTCGGCGCTTTCTTCGTCCTCTACAAATCCATCGACATCCCCGACCCCAACGACGCGTTCAAGGCGGAGACGACGTTCGTCTACTACAGCGGAGGCAAGGTCGAGCTCGGCACCTTCTACGACGACCAGAACCGCGAGTCGATCCCGCTCACCCAGATGCCCCAGACGATGCAGGACGCCGTGGTCGCCGCGGAGAACCGCACCTTCTGGACCGACAAGGGGATCGACCCCAAGGGGATCCTGCGCGCCGCCTTCTCCAACGCGCGGGGCAATCAGAAGCAGGGTGCGTCAACCATCACCCAGCAGTACGTCAAGATCCTCTACCTCTCCAGCGAGCGCAGCTACCAGCGCAAGGCCAAGGAAGCGATCGTCTCGCTCAAGATCCAGAGCCAGCTGGGCAAGAAGGAGATTCTTGAGGGCTACCTCAACACCATCTACTTCGGTCGGGGCGCCTATGGCATTCAAGCTGCCGCCCAGGCCTTCTTCGACAAGGACGCCAAGGACCTGAGCCTGCGCGAGAGCGCGGTCCTGGCCACGACACTGAACAATCCCTCTCGCTATGACCCCGACAACGGCCGAGACGCACGCAAGGACCTCAAGGTCCGCTACCAGTACGTGCTCGAGGGCATGGCCGAAATGGGCACGGCGTCAGCAGATCAGGTGGACAAGGCACAGAAGCGACTGCCGAAATTCCCCGAGATCGCCGCGCAGAGCCAATACGGAGGCCAGCGTGGCCACATGTTGGAGCTGGTCAAGAACGAGCTGAGTGAGCTCGGCTTCGATGACACAGAGATCGACGGAGGTGGCCTGCGCGTGACCACGACCTTCACGCCCCAGGCCATGGAGGCCGTCGAGCAGGGCGTGCTGGAGCAGCGCCCTGAGGGCTTCTCGGACAAGCAACTGCACATCGGTGCTGCCACGGTGGAGGTCGGCACGGGCGCCCTGCGCGGCTTCTACGGCGGGCAGGACTATCTCGACTCCCAGCTCAACTGGGCCTCGGCCGGCGGTCAGGCCGGGTCGACGATGAAGGTGGCCGCACTGGTGGCCTCCATCAAGGACGGCTTCTCACTCAAGGACACCTTCGAGGGCGACTCGCCGTTCGTTCTGCAGGACGGCACCGACGTCGAGAACCAGGGCGACACCGACTACGGCTCCGCCATCTCGATGATCACGGCGACGGAGAACTCCGTGAACACCGCGTTCATCGACATGACCGACAGCATGGAGGACGGGCCGCAGAAGGTCATCGATGCCGCCAACGCCATGGGCATCCCGCCGGCCACGGCGCCCTCCCGCAAGTCACCGGGCTTCCCGAACTCCTCGCCCGGCCTCGAGCCGTTCACCGGCGTCGCGCTGGGCAGCGCCACCGTCAGCCCGATCAACGTGGCGAACGCCTACGCGACGCTGGCCAACGAGGGCCGGGCGGCCGACGCCTACATCATCGACCAGGTCGTCGACGCCAGCGGCGAGACGGTCTACTCCCACAAGGTCTCCGACAGGGAGGCGGTCGACCCCGACATCGCCGCCGACGTCACCTACGCGCTCCAGCAGGTCGTCGAGAGTGGCTCGGGCACCGCTGCCCTCGCCCTCAACCGCCCGGTCGCCGGCAAGACCGGCACCGCCACCAACGGTCAGGGCGAGGTCTCCTCGGCCTGGTTCACCGGCTACACCCCGCAGCTCGCGACCTCGGTGATGTATGTCCGCGGCAAGGGCAACGAACAGCTGCAGGGCTGGCTCCCGTCGTACTTCGGCGGCGCCTATCCCGCCGAGACCTGGACGGCTGTCATGAGGATCGCCATGGAGGGCCTCCCGGTCGAGGACTTCCCCGAGCCGGTGTACGTCGACGGTGAGGCCCCGACCGACGGCCACGCGCCGGTGCCCACAGCGCCGGCCACGACCCAGGCCCCGCCGCCGAGCCAGCAGCCGTCCAGCGAGGAGCCCACGACCGAGGAGCCCACGACGGAGGCCCCGCCGACCAGCGAGCCGCCCACCACCGCGCCGCCGTCCCCCACGGACTCCTGCGACGTCCTCACCTGCCCGTCGCCCTCGCCGTCCTCGTCGCCCACGGGCTCGCCGTCCCCGACCCCGCAGAACCCGAGCCCCAGCAACGGGAATTCCGCCGATGCCCGGCCGGAGGCGGTCGTGGAGCGGCGAAGGTGACCCCCGCGACCGGGGACGAGCGCGTCCATCCGACGCTCGACGACCCGGTCGTCACGGCGCTCAGCGAGGGGGTCGGCGGTCCGGCGGGCGAGCACACGGGCCGGCACCCGTGGTGGACACCGGTCCGGGTGGTCCTCGCCCTCACCGCGCTCTGCTTCGCCCTGGGCATGGTCCAGAAGACCTCGTGCTTCCAGGACTCCTGGCGCGACGGCGAGGCGCGGTACACCCACATGTGCTACTCGGACCTGCCCTACCTCTACACCGGCCGCGGGTTCGCCGAGCTGAACTGGCCCTACTCCGACGACCCGGAGGTGCGGGACCGGTACGACGTCATGGAGTACCCCGTCGTCATCTCCTACTACGCATGGGCCACGGCGTGGGCGACCCACTGGCTGAACGGCTCGCCCGACCTGTCCTACCGCTACACCCAGCGGGCCGATGCCCTCTTCGGAGGCGACAGCGTCGGCAAGGAAGTGCGTTACTACGTCATCGTCAACGCGGTCGGCTTCGCCCTCGTCACGCTGCTGGCCGCCTGGTTCCTCGCGCGGGTCAATCCGCGTCGCCCGTGGGACGCGGCGATCTTCGCGCTCTCGCCGGCCCTGGCGCTGAGCGCGCTGGTCAACTGGGACCTGCTCGCCGTGGTCTTCGTGGCCGGGGCGCTGTGGGCCTGGGCCCGCGACCGGCCGCTCCTGACCGGCATCCTGATCGGGCTGGGCACGGCCACCAAGCTCTTCCCGCTCTTCCTGCTGGGCGGGCTCCTCGTGATCTGCCTGCGCGATCGCAGGATCCGGGACTTCCTCCTCGCCACGTCGGCGGCCGCCCTCAGCTGGGTCGTCGCCAACCTCCCGGCGTACCTCACCGGCCGCGACGAGTGGCGGGTCTTCTGGGAGTTCAACGCCGAGCGGGGGGCAGACCTGGGCTCGGTCTGGCTGATGCTGGAGCAGTCGCTGGACACGGACTACCTCCCCGGCACCATCAACGACCTGTCGTGGGTCTTCTTCGGGCTCTGGTGCCTGGGCGTCCTGGTCCTCGGCCTGCGGGCACCCGAGACACCGCGCCTCGCGCAGCTGGGTTTCCTGGTCGTCGCGGGCTTCCTCCTCGTCAACAAGGTCTACTCACCGCAGTACGTCCTCTGGCTGTTGCCCCTGGCCGTCCTGGCCCGACCCCGGTGGCGTGACCAGGTCGTGTGGCAGGCGGGCGAGATCTTCTACTTCGCCTCGGTGTGGTGGTACCTCGGTGGGCACCTCGACGCGGGCGGTGGCGAGGACTCCGGCTTCTACTGGCTGGCGATCGTGCTGCGGATGCTGGCGGAGCTCTACCTGGTCGGCATCGTGGCGCGCGACATCTGGTGGCCGCACCACGACCCGGCCCGCGAGCCCGGTCAGTCCAGGTCGACCCGGTCGAACGTCGTGGCGGTGTAGCGGACCCGGACGCCGATCTGGTCGCCCACCTCGGGCACCGTCGGGCCGTGCGGGAGGAACAGCATCGAGGCCTGCATGTGCGGCGGCTCCGCGAAGAGCCGCTGTTTGCCCTCGATCGTGAACGGTGAACGGACGAAGCCGACCGCGTCCAGGCCGCCACGGGCCAGGGTCGCCGCCCGCGCCTTGATCGACGACTCACCCGTCGGCGCCTCCAGGCCGATGCCGTGGGCGGTCCCGCCGCTGACCACCAGCAGGTGGCCGGACTTGGGCGCCGTGCGGGCCCGGTAGCCGAACGCGTCGCCGCGCTCGACCGGGTGGACGTCGAGCACGGTGGCGGTCACCTTCAGGGCACCGCGGTCGCCGAGCCAGAGGCTCGTCCCGATCCGGGGCCGGATCGTGAAGTCGGCGTACGCCGTCCGGAGCGCGACCAGCTCCTCGCGGGTGAGGTGGCTGACCCAGATGGTGGTGGTGCCGAGCTCGGCGGCGACCACGTCGTTGAGCAGCCGGTGCACCTCGGAGAGATGGGACCCCTGTTGCAGAGGGAGGTGCAGGGCGACGCCGGCCAGGTGCGCGGCATCGAGGCGGCCCCTCGCGCGGACCAGGTCTCCGGCGGCGCGCAGGTCGCGTGCGGAGAAGCCGTGCCGGTTCATGCTGGTGAGCCGCTCGAGCACGAAGCGGGCGTCCGGGTCGTGGTCGAGCAGGGCCTCGACGTCGGAGAGCCGGCCGACGGTGTGGATCACCCGGCGCTCGAGGGCAGGGTCGAGCTCGAGGGCGGTACCGAACGGCCGCCAGGGGGTGAGCACGAGCAGGTCGCCGTCGAACCGGGGCGCGACCTCCGGCAGCTCGTCGTACGTGCCGACGGCGAGGGTGTCGGCCCCCAGCCACTGCACCTTGCGGGCGAGCCGGCCGAGCCCGAAGCCGTAGCCGTTGCCCTTGGCGACCGGGACCAGGCCGGGGTTGTCCGCGGCGACTCCACGCAGGTGGCGTCGCCAGCGGTCGCCGTCGACGGTGAGGGTGAGGCTCATCCGCGGCGCCTCATGTAGAGGTCGAAGGCCTTGTAGACCAGGGGATTGAGCGGGAGGTCCCACTCGCCGGCATACTCGACGGCCTCGCCGCCGGTGCCGACCTTGAACTGGATCAGGCCGACGTGGGGGTCGTCCGAGTCGAGGGTGTCGGTGATGCCGCGCAGGTCGTAGACGTCGGCCTCGGCCGCGAGCGCGTCCTGGATCATCGCCCACTGGATGGCGTTGGAGCCGCGGACGTCGCGCTTCTCGGTGGCGGACGCGCCGTAGGAGTACCAGACGTGGCCGCCGACCCGGATGGAGATGGTCGCTGCCGCGAGGTCGCCCTCGTGCCGCGCGAACCACAGCTGGAACCGAGCCGGGTCCTCGGCGGTGAGGGCGTCGTGCATGGTCCGGAAGTAGGCCAGCCCGCGCGGGGTGAAGTGGTCGCGCTCGGCGGTGTGGACGTAGAGGTCGTGGAAGAGCTTGAGGTCGTCGCCGGTGCCGGTCGTGACCTCGACGCCTTCCTTGGTCGCCTTCTTGATGTTGCGTCGCCACTGCTGGTTCATGCCCTTGAGGACGTCGTCCTCAGTGCGCGGGTTGCCGTCCTCGTCACGCAGGGGGATCACGAAGTTGTACTGCGGCTGGCCGGCCGCGAACCCACCGTCGGTGGTCTGCTGCTTCCAGCCGAGCTCGTGCAGCTGGGAGACGACGCGGGCGCCGGTGTGGTTGCGGGCGAGCGGCGGCACGTCACCGAGGCGGCGTACGGCGTCGTCGGCGATGCCGGCCTTGACCTGGGCGGCGCTCCAGCGGCGGGTGATGACGGGCGGGCCCATACGGACACCGAACGCGCCTTGTGCCTTGAGGTGGGCGGTCATCGGCGTCAGCCAGGAGGACAGCTCGTCGGTCTCCCAGTCGATGACCGGGCCCTCGGGCAGGTAGGCGAGGTAGCGCTTCACCTTGGGCAGCTGGCGGTAGAGCACCAGCGCCGCACCCACGACCTCGCCGTCACGGACCCAGCCCAGGGACTCGTGGCGCCACTCGGACTTCACCGCACCCCAGGCCGGGGTCTGGAGGAAGCTCGCGGACCGGCGGCTGCGCACGAAGTCGAGGTGCTCCGACTCCGTGAGCACGCGGACGGTCAGGAGGCCTGAGGGGGAAGGGGGAGTCACCCTCCGAGGCTATCGGGTGGGCCCGGCCGCACGGGTCAGAGCCGTTCGCGGAGCCAGGCGAAGTCGTCTCGGTGCTCCTCGGCGCCACCGGGCGTCTCGCAGACGACCGGCGCACCGGCGTCGCGGACCACGGCGGCGAGCAGGTCGGGGTCGATCTTGCCGGCCCCGAAGTTGGCGTGCCGGTCGGCGCCGGAGTCGAACTCGTCGCGGCTGTCGTTGGCGTGGACCAGGTCGATCCGGCCGGTGATCCTGAGGACGTCCTCGACGACGGTCTCCAGGGCGTTGCCGCCGGCGTGGGCGTGGCAGGTGTCGAGGCAGAACCCGACCATGTCGGCGCCCTCGGCGGGTTCGATGGCCGCCCAGACCCCGGCGATCCGCTCGAGGTAGCGGGTCATCGCGTTGGTGCCGCCGGCGGTGTTCTCGATGAGCAGCGGGATCTTGAGCTCGGTGGCCTCGACCGCCTTGCGCCAGTTGTCGTAGCCCTTGGCGGGGTCGTCCTCGTCGGTCACGTGGCCACCGTGCACGATGAGCCCCTTCGCGCCGATCTCGGCGGCCGCGTCCATGTGCTGCTGGAGCAGCTTGCGGCTCGGGATCCGCTGCCGGTTGTTCGTGGTGGCGACGTTGATCAGGTACGGCGCGTGGACGTACAGGTCGACGCCGGCCGCGTCGGCGTCACCGCGCAGCTTCGCGGCGCCGCCCTCGTAGGCCAGCACCGGTCCCTTGTAGCTCTGGGGGTTGCCGAGGAAGAACTGCACGAGCGGCGCCTGCCGGGCGGCCGCCTCCGCGAGCGGGTCGGTCTGGTCGACGTGGGCTCCGATCAACATGGCGCAAGAGTAGGACGTGAATTCGCATTGCCCGGGACGGGCGGCCCCCTCGGTGGCAGCATCGACGTCGTGCCCCGTCCCGGACGAGCCCTCGCCGTCGTCCCTGCCCTCGCTCTGGTCGTCACCGCCTTCGCCGCAGGGCAGGTGGCGACCGCCGCCGACCCCGCCGGCTTCACCCTCCGCGGCAGCGTCAACCAGCTCTACGTGTTGGATGCCGAGCCCGGCCAGCAGCTGGAGCTGGTGGACGAGGGCGACGTGGTCGTCGGCGCCGGAACCGTGGACCCGGCAGGAAGCCTCGTGTGGCGGGAGCTCGGTGCCGGCAGCTACACGGTGCGGGACGCCGACGCTCCGGCCGTCGCGGCGGAGGCGACCGTGTCCGACTTCGACGATCCGCCGCCCGCGCAGTCGCTCTACGACGGGCAGTCGCTGGGGTCCAGGTTCGGCTACATCACGACCCGGGACGGCACCACGCTGTCGGCCAACGTCACGCTGCCCTCGGGCGACGGCCCCTTCCCGACGGTCGTGGAGTACTCCGGCTACGACCCCAGCAACCCGGCCAACACCAGGATGGCGCAGCTGTTCACGACGCTCGGCTTCGCCTACGTCGGGGTGAACATGCGCGGCACCGGCTGCTCGGGAGGTTCGTTCCTCAACTTCGAGCCGGTCCAGAGCCTTGACGGCTACGACGTGATCGAGACCGTCGCCGCCCAGCCCTGGGCCAGGTTCCACCAGGCCGGCATGGTCGGCATCTCCTACCCGGGCATCTCCCAGCTCTACGTCGCCCGGACGCAGCCGCCCAGCCTGTCCGCGATCACGCCGCTGTCGGTCATCGACGACACCTACCGCGGGACGCTCTACCCGGGCGGCATCCTGAACACCGGCTTCGCCGTCCCGTGGGCCGCCGACCGATCCAGCCAGGCGGCGCCGTACGGCGGCGGCTGGGAGCAGCCGCTCGTCGACGCCGGCGACTCCGAGTGCGCGGCCAACCAGGCACTGCGGCTGCAGAACCCGGACCCCCTGCAGCTGATCGAGGGCAACCCGTTCTACGTCGACCGGTGGTACGAGCCGCTCAACCAGAGCCACTTCGTCGACGAGATCACCGTGCCCGTCTTCCTGGCCGGTGCCTGGCAGGACGAGCAGACCGGTGGCCACTTCCCGGCGATGCTGGACGACTTCACCGGCGCACCCCACCTCTACGCCACGATGACCAACGGCTCGCACACCGAGTCGCTGAGCCTGGGCATGTTCGGCCGGTATGCCGACTTCCTCGACCTCTACGTCGGCCGGCGGGTGCCCGGCCAGGCCAAGGCCTTCGTGGCTCCACTCCTGGCCCAGACGATCACCGGGGTGGCGGGCCTCAGCCTCCCGGCGGGTGAGACCTACGCGGGCATGGGTTTCCGCCAGGCACTGGAGACCTACGAGTCCGCGGCGCCGATCCGGATCCTGTTCGAGGAGGGCGCCGCGAAGGGTCAGCCGTCGGGTGCGCCCCTGCCGCGCTTCGAGCACTCCTTCGACTCCTGGCCGATCCGGAAGGCCGAGGCGTCCACGTGGTTCCTGCGGGCCGGTGGGAAGCTGGCCGGCCGGCCGGCGACCGCGGCACCCGGGCGGTACCGCAGCTACCAGGCAGACCCGGCGGCCCTTCCGGAGACGAACTACACCGGATCGAGCTCGGGCATCTGGAAGGCCGACCCGGACTACGACTGGCGGCAGATCCCCGAGGGCACCGGTCTGGGCTGGGTCTCCGCACCCCTGCGGAAGACCGTCGTCGCGATCGGCACCGGGTCCGTGGACCTGTGGGTGCGCACCTCCGCGGCCGACACCGACCTCGAGGTCACCCTCACCGAGGTGCGCCCCGACGGCACCGAGGTCTACGTGCAGTCGGGCTGGCTCCGGGCCAGCCACCGGACGCTCGACGATGCGGAGTCCACGAAGATCTCGCCGGTGCACACCAACCGGGAGGAGGACGCGAGCCCGCTCCCGGCCGGTGAGTTCACCCGGGTGCGGGTGGGTCTGTTCCCCTTCGCCCAGCCGTTCCGCACGGGTTCGCGGCTGCGGATCACCGTCGACGCTCCCGGTGGTGCCCGCCCGCTCTGGGCCTTCGACACGATCGCCGACGGCGAGGAGGTGCAGATCGCGACCGATCGCCAGCACCGCTCGCGGCTGGTGCTGCCGCTGGTGCCCGGCGTGACGGTGCCGAAGCGGGCGCCGTCCTGTGCCGCGCTGCGCAGCCAACCCTGCCGGGAGTACGACGGGGGGTGACCGGATCGCACTGCGGAAGAGTCTCTTCCTTGCGCGTCGGACCTCCGTGATCAGCGCTGAACTCCTCCGGGGCCGTTGGCCTAGCAGCGACGGTGATAGCGAATGTCGCCGTTGGGCATGCGGTCGCTGGAGAACGACGGGTCGTGGGCTCGGTGGTGGTGCCAGGAACAGAGGAGTGCCCCGTCCTCGAGGTCGGTCTTCCCGCCTGCGGTCCAGGGGTTCTTGGCGTGATGCGCTTCGCACCAGGCTGCCGGGATCTCACAGCCTTCGGCGCGGCAACCGCCGTCACGGACGCCCATCGCCAGTCGCTGTGCGGAGCTGAACAGACGGCGAGCGCGGCCCAGGTGCAGCGGCTGTCCCTTCCCGCCGAGCACCATCGGGACGAGGTTGGCGGTGCAGGCCAGTCGCATCGCCTCGGACGCGGAGATGTGGTCGCCGGTGGCGAGTCCGGCGGCGCCGAGCTGTCCGCGAAGCTGGTCGAAGTCGATGGTGACCACCAGGGTGGTGGCCGACCCGCCGTGGTCGGGCAGCTTCGTGGTCGGGACGGCTTCCAGGAGGCTGCAGAACGCGCGACCCATCAACACGGGGTAGGCAATCCGCTGCCCGGACTCGGGGTCGGTATGTGTGTGCGTCGGGTCGAGGTGTCCCCGACGTGGTGAGGCGAAGGCCTCCAGGTAGGTCTGCAACCGAGCCGCGATGGCGTCGGCAACCCTGATCTTGATGTCCGTGGTCCCATCACCTCGGCGGTGCATGGCCAGGCGGGTCTCCTCGTGGGCTTTGCGCTCCTCGGCCTCCAGAGCCTTGCGCTCGTGGTCCTCGGCCAGGTCGGGTGCGATCACCTCGAGCACCCTCCGGCCGAGCACCTTGAGCCGCCGAGGATCGAAGTGGGCGGCCTCGGCGACCAGGTGCGCCTCCGCCTTGCCCAGCAGCTCGGCATCCAGATCCGACGGGAGTGCATCCAGAGCGGCAACGATGACTCGGGCCTGCTCGAGGTTGACGCGCCCGGCCAGGACCGCGGTCCGGGTCTGGTGCCACCGCTCCTCGAGCGCACTGCCCAGTCGGGCACCGGCTGCCGTGGGGCCGCGGTCGCGGCGGGACCGGTGGGCCAGCCAGTCCGCGGCCGACCGCGCACCGTCCTCGATCGCCATGTCGCCGGCAGAAGCCAGGACCCGCAACTTCAGGCCGCACAGGCGGTCGCTCACCCGACTCAGCTCGGCCGCCTTGCCCGCCGTCGGCAGGTACCTCGGGTCCAGGTCCGCGACGCCGTCGAGCAGCGCGTCGATCGCGCGGACACAGCCGACGATCGGGTGCTCGAACTCGGTGGGGACTGCTGCCATGAACTGACTCTAGAGGCGCGCACCGACACCCGATCGAGCGAAGCCGACCCTGTGGAAGACGGCCTGTGGTGCTTCACCTGTGGACGATTTCCGGTCCTGCGGCCCGGCATCGGGCACGGACAACCGGAAGCCGCCCTCTCGCGTCGTACAGGCATGACGCGGAGCCTTCGGGCGTGTTCTCGGGGGTGCCGCGCCGCGGTGGTGGCGTTGGTGGCCGGCCTCGCCCTGTCCACAGGTTGCCAAGGGATGAGCCATGGGTCGGGTAGTCCAGCAGCGCAGCTCTCGGCGGCAGACTCCCCAGGGACGCCTGAGCCTTCGGGATCGGCGTCTCCGTCGGTGGTGGCGATGCCCGATCTCACCGGGTTGTCGTCCGGTGAGGCGGGTCGGCGACTCGGCGAGCTCGAGCTCTCTTCCAGTTGGGAACGGCCGATCGACGTCCGCTGCGGGACCCGGCCACGAACAGTCGCGTGGCAGCGGCCCCCGCCCGGCACTCCGATGACCCTTCGTGTCGACGTCCGTGTGCGCACCGCAGCGCTGAACCTCGACGTATTCCGGGGACCGTGTAGCCCGCCAGACGGAGAGCTCGGGCCACTGCGCGGACCTGACGCCCATCTGGCGCACGAGTTCTACCGGTTCGCCGCGGACCCCTCACTCGACGCCCCCTTCGCCGGCGATGAGACCTGGGTAGGCATCGAGGCCGGACCGACCTCGATCACCCTCGATGAGACCGAGCGGCAGCACTTGGAGGCGTGGGAACTCGACGCGGGGTATGCCGAAGCAGTTGGGCCGTTCTCTGCGCTCGACACCCTGGCCGCGAGCGGTGGCTACTACGAGCTCCGCCGTGGCATCGCCGCCACGTGCCCAGAAGGCAACGCTGATCCGCCCGCGCACCTGGCCGATGCGCGCGCCATCAGCCTGACCGCCCCCGCTGACGTCACGAGCTCGTGCATGGAGTGGTGGGGGGTGACCCTCTTCCTGGACCCCCAGGACCGGGTACGCGGCGTGGCCCTGCGCCTCGGCTCACCCTGACTCGGTGAGTACCCGTCCCCCGCGTGCTGACCCAACACGACCACGCCGGGATGGCAGATCGCGCGCCAGGGAACCATCTAGCAGCCGAATGGATCGTGCGGGAGGCCGAGGCCCGTCGCCGGCATTCCTCGCACCTCAACCATCGAGGGCGCGCCTGAGCACGTCGAAGTCTGCGTTGCCGCCGGTGTGCACGACGGCGACCCGACGTCCGGCCGCGGCCTCGCGGTCCGCGAGCAGGCCGGCCAGGGCGAACGAGCCGGCGGGCTCGGCGAGGTTGTGGGTGGCGCGGTACATCAGGGCCATCGCCTCCGTGGCCAGCTCCTCGGACACCCGGACGAACCGGGTCGCTCCGGCGACGATCGCGGCGACGGCGGCCGGGTCGGGGGTGCGGCACGCGACACCGTCGACGAAGGTGTCGGCGTCATCGGTGGACACCGGGTGCCCGGCCTCGAAGCTCAGCGCGTAGGCGGGCGCCCGGTCGGAGACCACGCCCACGACCTCGGTGGCCGCGCCGAGCAGGTCCCGGACGGCGATCTGCGCGCAGATGCCGCTGCCCATGCCGACCGGGACGTAGACCGTGTCGAGCCCGGGGACGTCCTCGTGCAGCTCGGCGGCGGCCGTGGCCACGCCCTCGACCAGCCAGGGGTGGAACGGCGGGACCGGCACGAGCCCGCGCTCCTCGGACAGCCGGACAGCGTGCTCACGGGCCGCCTGGTAGTCGCGGCCGTGCACCACCAGCTCTGCGCCGTACGACGAGGTGGCCGCGTTCTTGTCCGGCGAGTTCCCCTCGGGGACGACGATGACGACCGGGAGCCCGGCGAGCCGACCGGCGTGCGCGACGCTCTGCCCGTGGTTGCCGCGGGTGGCGGCGATCAGCCCGGGCACGTCGGGCCGTTCCGCCAGCAGCCGGGCGACGAAGGTGACGCCGCCGCGGACCTTGAAGGCACCCGTCGGGTTGTGGTTCTCGTGCTTGACCCAGGTCTCGGTCCCGGTGGCCTGCTCGAGCAGCGGCCAGCGCAGGGCCGGGGTGGGCGGGACGTGGGGAGCGACCCGTTCCCGCGCCTGTGCGAGGTCGTCCTGGGTGAGCACCGGGCGACCCTACTCCCGGTCGCCCGGACCCCCTGTGGGCGGATTGGGTGGTCACGCTCCGGCGCTGTTAGCCTTGGGCGTTCTTTGCGCCTGGACCCACCGACGGGTCCGTCGCACGAACGGCTCACCACACGCCTCACGGCCGGTGGGAACGCAACGCCCTCCTGCCACGGAGAGTCCGTGGCCGCCAAGTCCAGAGGAGGTGGAGACCGCTTTGCGTGCATATGAAGTGATGGTCATCCTCGACCCCAGCCTCGAAGAGCGCACTGTTGAGCCTTCGCTCGACAAGTACCTCAACGTCATCCGCAAGGATGGCGGCACCGTCGAGTCCGTTGACGTCTGGGGACGTCGCCGGCTCGCCTACGAGGTCAAGAAGAACACCGAAGGCATCTACGCCGTCATCACGATCGCGGCCGAGCCGGCCACGGTCAAGGAGTTCGACCGCCAGATCAACCTGAACGAGTCGATCCTCCGCACGAAGGTCATCCGCCCCGGCGCCCGCTGAGGCGCTGTGGAGAAGACCTTCCCCTTGTCGGCGGCAACGGCTTTGATTGCCCCGACAGACCAATGGATCAGTAGGGAGACCTGACATGGCAGGCGAGACCGTCATCACCGTGGTCGGCAACCTGGTCGACGACCCGGAGCTGCGCTTCACCCCCTCGGGTGCAGCCGTGGCGAACTTCCGGATCGC
>JBKJUE010000053.1:0-25868 GCA_046590395.1 Nocardioides sp. | reverse complement strand
GCCAGACCGACGTGGCGCAGCACGTCGGAGGCGCGCTCGCGCGCGGCGGCGTACGGGAGTCCGGACATCTGCCCCATGTGCACGACCAGGTCGCTCGCGGAGACGTCGGCGGGCAGGCAGTCGTGCTCGGGCATGTAGCCGACGAGGGAGCGGATCGCCCGGCCGTCGGTGGCCACGTCGTGGCCCAGGACCTGCGCCGTGCCGCTGGTGGCGGGGACCAGGCCGAGCAGGATCTTGATCAGCGTCGACTTGCCCGCACCGTTGGCGCCGACCAGGCCGGTGACGCCGTCGCCCACCGCGACGTCGAGGTCGTCGAGGGCGGTGACGCGGGGGTACCGCTTGCTGAGCCCTGTCGTCTCGATGACCCGCACCCGCCCAACCTAGCCCCGCCCCCCTCCCCACGAAGTGGCAGAAACTACCCGTCGAGGTGGCAACTTCTCTGCCGATGGCCGGAGAAACTGCCACTTCGAACCGGAGAACTTGCCACCTCGTGGGGATAGGGCAGGCTGCGCACATGTACTTCGTCGGCGTCGACCTCGCGTGGGGGGACCGGAAGCCAACCGGGCTCGCGGTCCTCGACGCCGACGGCCGGCTGGTCCACGTGTCGGCCGCACGGACCGACGACGAGGTCGCGGAGCGGCTCGCGGCGTACGTCGAGGGCGACTGCCTGGTGGCCATCGATGCACCGCTGATCGTCACCAACCCGACCGGCAACCGGCCGGCGGAGGCGTTGCTGAACGCGGACTTCGCGCGCTTCGACGCGGGTGCGCACCCGTCCAACACCGGGAAGCCCGAGTTCCGCGACGGGACCCGGGGCGCCCGGGTCGCGGCTCGTCTCGGCCTCGACATGAACCCGCGCTCGGGCCGGTCGCGCCGGGCGATCGAGGTGTACCCGCACCCGGCGACCGTCGCGCTGTTCCGGCTCGGACGGACCCTCAAGTACAAGAACAAGGCGGGTCGCGACGTCGCCGACCTCCGGAGCGAGCTGCTGGTGCTCGTCGGCCTCCTCGAGGCCATGGTGGCCGCCGAGCCGCCGCTGCTCCTCGACGGACCCGACGTGCCCGGCTCGAGTGCGTGGCGCGAGCTGCGCGCCGCGGTGGAGGGTGCGGTCCGCAAGAGTGAGCTGCGTGTGGTCGAGGACCAGGTGGACGCGGTGCTCTGCGCCTACGTCGCGCTGCATGCCGAGCGACGACCCGACGAGACCACGACCTACGGCGACTTCGAGACCGGCTACATCGTCACCCCCACCCTGCCCACCGAGCTGGCGCCGACGCCGCGGGGCAAGCGGGTCCGCGCCGAGCAGGTCGACCCCATCCAGGCAGCGGTCCGCGAGTACGCCGCCCAGCAACCGCTGCTGACCCAGACGGCCGAGCTCTGGGTCGCGCTGGTCACCTCGGTGCTCGACGACGCCGGTATCAACTACCTGAGCGTCGTCGGCCGGGCCAAGAGCGTGACGTCGTTCGCCGCCAAGGCCGCGCGCACCATCGACGGGGTCCCGGCCTTCACAGACCCGCTGACCCAGATCACCGACCAGATCGGGCTCCGGGTGATCACCTACGTCCACAGCGACGTGGCCGCCGTCGCCGATCTCCTCGACGACCAGGTGGTCGTCATCGACGACCGCGACATGGGCCGCGAGACCGCGAGCGAGGGCCGTTTCGGCTACGCCAGCCGCCACCTCCACGTCGGGCTCGACGCGGCGCGCGAGAGCCAGCCGGCGTACGCGCTGCTGCGTGGCCGGCGGGCCCAGGTCCAGATCCGGACCGTCCTGCAGCACGCGTGGGCGGAGTTCGAGCACGACATCCGCTACAAGGGCACGATCCCCGACGAGCACGTGCCCGACTTCGACCGCCGGTTCACCCTGGCTGCCGGTCTGCTCGAGCTGGCAGACCGGGAGTTCTCGACGATCCGGGACCGACTCCAGGCCGGGATGACCGAGCAGCTCCCTACCGACGAGGACGACGACCCGCGGATCAGCGCGCGCGAGCTGGCCGCGTTTCTCGCCGGCCAGTACGCCGACGCCGGCTGGTCGCGCACCGACCACTACGCCTGGATCTCGGGGCTCCTGCTCGAGCTCGGGATCACCTCGCTGGTCGAACTCGGCGAGGCGCTGCGGCCGATCGACGCCGCCGCGCTCACCGAGCGGATGGGCTACCGCTACCCGCCGGGCGCCGTCCGCCGGCTCGACGATGCGCTGCTGGCCGCCTTCGGTGAGAAGTACGTCGAGCTGCGCGGCAACGCTCACCGGGAGCCGGCGCTGCGGGCGCGAATCGAGAAGCTGGTCGCCGACGCGTGACCGAGCCGGGGCTGCACTTCGACCGGGTGGCGGCGACCTACCGCCATGCCCGGCCGGACTACCCCGCCGACGTCTACGACCTGCTCGCCGCGCACGGCGCCATCAGTCCCGGGCTCCGCGTCCTGGAGGTCGGCGCGGGCTCGGGTCAGGCGACGGCCGAGCTGCTGCGGCGCGGCTGCGTCGTCGACGCGGTCGAGCCCGGCCCGGCGCTGTCGGCCGACCTGCGGGCGCGCTTCGCCGGTGACCGGCTGACGGTGATCGAGGCCACCGTCGAGGACGTCGAGCTCCCCGACTCGACGTACGACGCGGTCCTGGCGGCGACCAGCCTCCACTGGGTGGACACCGCGGTCGCCCTCCCCCGGCTGCACGCGGCGCTGCGACCCGGTGGTCGGCTGGGCGTCTGGTGGGCGGTCTTCGCCGACCGCGAGTCCCGGACGCCGTTCCGGCAGCGGATGGACGAGATCGCCCGCCGTCACGGGATGGCCGACGACGCGACACCGCGCCCGCTCCGGACACGGGAACGGGCCGCCGAGCTCGAAAGTGGTGGCTGGTTCGGTGACGTCGAGTCGCACGTGCTCCGCTGGACGCACGAGATGACCCCCGCCGGGGTGCGCGCGCTGTTCACGACGTTCCCCACCTGGGGCGAGCACCCCGGGCGCCTCGACGAGGTGGAGGCGGCGGCGCGGGCCTGCGGCGAGACGGTCGTCGAGAGCTACCTGTGCGCGGTCTACCTCGGCCGTCGCAGCTGACGACCACCGAGGTCCCTGGCGGTGCTCGGTGTGCGCTCAGCTCCGCTGAGCGCTCGCCAGGAGTGCGTCGAGACGGGCGTAGCCCTGGACGACGCCGCGCTCCATGCCGCTCTCGACCATCGCGTCGCGGGACTCGACCGAGGGGAAGACGCTCCGACCGGTGAGCCGGGAGCGGCCGTCGTCGAGATCGGTGAACGTGAGGAACTCCAGCGCCACCTGGTCGGCGGCGCCCTCGAACTCGAAGGTGCGGATGGTGAACTCGTTCTCGCGCACGGTGTGGAACACCCCGTTGAACCAGTAGTCGTTGCCGTCGGGGGTCGTGTGGCAGAAGCGGTAGCTGCCCTGCGAGGTGAAGTCGTGGCGCTCGATGGTCATCTCGTAGCCGTCGGGTCCGACCCACTGCTTGTTGAGCTCGGGATCCTGGTGCGCCCGGAAGACCGCAGCAGCGGAGGCGTCGAACTCGCGCTCGATCTCGACGAAGGGCAGGCCCTCCGGGGCAGTGATGGTGACGTCGGTGGTCATGACTTCTTCTCCTTCGACAAGACGGCGTCGAGCCGTCGGAACTGTGCCTCGTGGACCAGCCGATAGCGGTCGATCCACGCGGTGAGGGCCTCCAGGGCGGAGGCGTCGAGGTGCACCGGTCGGCGCTGGGCGTCCCGGCTGCGGGTGACGAGTCCGGACTGCTCGAGGACGGCGATGTGCTTCGACACCGCCTGCAGGGTGATCTCGAACGGCTCTGCCAGCTCGTTGACGGTGGCCGGACCCCGGCTCAGGCGCGCGATGATGGCGCGGCGTACCGGGTCCGCGAGCGCGGCGAAGGCACGGTCGAGCTGGTCCTCGCTGTGCCCGGGTTTCGACATCGTACTCAACCTCTGCATTGTGCAACTAGTAGGTTGAACATAAGCCATGCGGCCGGATCGCGCAAGGGGACCTGCGAGGAATTCGGGGCCGACCGGCATGCTGTGGCCATGAAGGTGACCCCCGGAAACATGAGCCGGTACGCCGCCCTTGCCCGGCTGCTCGTCCGGCACGGACGCTCCGACCTGCTCGCGGGGGTCGGACTCGACGAGTTCTCGTTCGACGACGACCCGCCGCTGGGTGACGAGGAGATGGCCGAGGCGTTCGCGCACGACCTGGAAGCGCTCGGCCCGACGTTCGTCAAGCTCGGCCAGCTGCTCTCCACGCGCTCCGACCTGCTGCCGCCGGCGTACACGACGGCCCTGGCCCGGCTGCAGGACGATGCCGAGCCGTTCGGGTTCGACGTCGTCGAGGAGATCATCGAGACCGAGCTCGGGGGCCGGATCCGCCACTTGTACGCCGACTTCGAGACCGAGCCGATGGCGGCGGCGTCGCTCGGTCAGGTGCACAGAGCCACCCTGCGCGACGGCAGGCAGGTCGTGGTGAAGCTCCAACGACCCGAGGCCCGGGACCTGGCCCGGGGTGACATGGAGACGCTGGCCCGTCTCGCGGCGCTGGCCGACAAGCACACCGTGGCCGGGCGGCGGTACGGCTTCGAGGAGCTTCTCAGCCAGTTCCGGAGGTCGCTCGCCGGCGAGCTGGACTACCGCCGCGAAGCGCGCAACCTGGCCCGGTTCGCCGAGCTCACCCAGCCGTACGACCTCCTCGTCGTGCCGCAGCCGGTGACCGAGCTGTCGACCTCGCGGGTGCTGACCATGGAGCGTGTGGAGGGCCGGAAGGTCACCGACGTGGGGCAGCTCGGGCTGCTCGACGTCGACACCCGACCCATGGTCGAGCAGCTGTTCCGCTGCTACCTGGTCCTGATGCTCGACCACGGTGTGCTGCACGCCGATCCGCACCCCGGCAACCTGATGCTGACCGACGATGGACGCCTGGCCCTGATCGACCTGGGCATGGTGGCCTCGGTGTCACCGAGGCTGCAGGACCGGGTCACCAAGCTCCTGCTCGCCATCGGGGACGGCGACGGGGAGGAAGCCGCTCTGGTCCTGGCCGGGATGGGGCACCCACTCGAGGAGTACGACGCGGCGGCCTTCCGTGCCGAGGTCTCCCACCTGGTGTCCGAGGCAGCGGGGAGTGGCTCGGACGTCCAGGCCGGCACCGTGCTGGTCGAGCTGAGCCGGCTGTCCGGGTCGCACGGCCTGCGCCCGCCCGCGGAGATGTCGATGATCGGCAAGGCCCTACTCAACCTGGACCAGGCGACACTGCACCTCGACCCCGACTTCGACCCGACCGAGGCGATCCGCGCCAACGTGAGCGACCTGCTCACCAGCGGGCTCAAGGTGAGTCCGGCCGGTGTCATGGCCGCCGCGCTCGAGGCCAAGGAGTTCGCGTCCCTCCTGCCCAAGCGCGGCAACCGGATCCTCGACAGCCTGGCCGAGGGTGAGTTCACCGTGCGGGTGCGCGCGATCGACGAGGAGCAGCTGCACATGATCCTGCAGCGCGTCGCCAACCGGGTCACGCTGGGCATCGTGATCGCAGCGACTCTCGTGGGCGCCGCGATGATGATGAGGGTCGAGACCGAGCAGCGGGTGCTGGGATACCCCGCGATCGCCATGGTGTTCTTCAGCTTCGCGGTGCTCGCGGGTGTCGCGCTCGCCGTGTGGATCGTCGCCACGGACCGCAAGGCGGCCCGCGTCCAGCGAGGTGGAGGACCCGGGTAGCGTCACGCCTCGTGGCTGCAGCACTCCGGGGCCTGCTGGCCGACACCCGTCCGCTGGCCGACCCGCACTTCCGTCGGTTGTGGCAGGCGAACATCGTCACCGTCATCGGCGCGCAGGTCACCGTCGTCGCCGTCCCGGCCCAGATCTACGCGATCACCGGCTCGTCGGCGTACGTCGGGCTGACCGGAGTCTTCGGGCTGGTGCCGCTCGTGGTGTTCGGGCTGTGGGGCGGCGCCCTGGCCGACGCCATGGACCGGCGGACGCTGCTGATCATCACGACGATCGGGCTGATCGTGACCAGTGGCCTCTTCTACGCGCAGGCCGCCTTCGGCAACACCGACGTCTGGCTGCTGTTCGGCCTGTTCTCCGTGCAGCAGGCGTTCTTCGCGGTGAACCAGCCGACGCGGAGCGCGATCCTGCCCAAGCTGCTGGGGCCGGGCCTGCTGCCAGCGGCGAACTCGCTCAACATGACGGTCTTCCAGGCCGGCGCGATCGCCGGCCCGCTCGTGGCCGGGGTGCTGATCCCCTTCATCGGCTTCTCGTGGCTCTACCTGATCGACACCATCACGCTGTTCGCCACGCTCGGGGCGGTGATTGCGCTGCCCCGACTCCCGGTGGAGGGCGAGATCACGTCCCCCGGGCTGCGGTCGGTGATCGACGGCTTCCGCTACCTGCGACACCAGCCGGTGCTGCTGATGTCGTTCCTCGTCGACATCATCGCAATGGTGTTCGGGATGCCCCGGGCGCTGTTCCCGGAGATGGCGCACACGAGCTTCGGTGGTCCCGACGAGGGGGGTCTCGCTTTCGCCCTGCTGTTCGCGGCGATCCCCGCGGGCGCTGTCATCGGCGGAGTGTTCTCGGGGTGGGTGTCCAGGGTCGAGCGGCAGGGTCTCGCCGTGATCGTCTCGATCCTCGTCTGGGGCCTGGCGATGGCCGGCTTCGGTCTGGCGGCGGCGCTCGCGGGCGGTTCGCCGGGCGTGATGCTCGGCTTCGCGGTGGCGATGCTGATCGTGGGCGGAGCAGCCGACATGGTCTCCGCGGCCTTCCGGATGAGCATGCTGCAGTCCGCCGCGTCGGACGCCGTCCGCGGTCGGCTCCAGGGCATCTTCATCGTCGTCGTGGCCGGCGGACCGCGGATCGCCGACGTCGCGCACGGCAGCGCGGCGGCCATGGTGGGTGCCTCGGCCGCGGCCGCAGGTGGCGGCGTCCTCGTGGTCGTCGGCACGGTCATCGCAGCCCTCGCCGTGCCGGCGTTCGTGCGCTACCGGCTGTCGCGGGCTCCCGAGGTGCGCCAGACCGAGATGTGACTCTCGCTGTCGTTGGTGAAGGGGTTGCCGTGCCAGTCGGCGACCCGACGCTCGAGCACCATGCCGGCGAGCTGTGCCATCAGGTCGCACTCGGCCGGCCAGATGTAGCGGAAGTTGCTGGCGCCATAGGTCACGCTGCCGTCAGGGTGTCGTCGGTAGTGGTGCGACGTCCCCTGCTGGGTGGTCATGTCGTAGGTGTCGACGCCGAGGTGGTGCTCCCCGACGTGGAACGGCACCGCTGCCTGACCCGGCGGGAAGCGGCGGATGCCCGGGATCCACAGCTCGATGACGAACCGGCCACCCGGTGCGAGGTGCCGCGCTGCGTTGCGGAAGCAGGCGACCTGCTCTGCCTGGCTCCGCAGGTTGCCGATGCTGTTCCACGCGACGTAGACGAGGGAGTACTGCCCCGGCACCGCGCACGTCGCCATGTCGCCCACCACGACCGGGATGTCGCTCCGCTTCTCGTGGAGCTTGTCGACCATCGGCTGCGAGAGCTCGATGCCGCTCACCGGGACGCCACGCTCGACGAGCGGGATGGCCACCCGTCCCGTTCCGATCGCGAACTCCAGCGCGGTGCCGTCGCCTGCCAGATCTGCCAGGAAGCGGACCGCCGGCTCCAGGACGTCCGGTGCGAACATGAAGGCAGATGTCTCGTCGTAGTGCTCGGCCGTCTCTGCATCCCACAGGTCGCTGGTCACGGCGTCGGAGTCCATGGTGCTAGTAGGTCACGGACCCCCGGACGTCGCCAGCGGGTTTCGGTCCCACGGGTGATGCTGCCGACCCCGGGCTCAGCCGAGACCGCAGGAGTCACGGGCGAAGCCGATGGCGGCGGAGGCACCGGCGGGCGACATCCGCAGCACCAGCTCGCCGGGTTCGCCGCCGAGGTGCAGCTTGATCCGGAACGCCGTCGCCCCACCGGACTCCATGAAGACGTGGTCGTCGCAGCGGGCGGGGACCATGGGCAGCTCGACCGTCTCCGGAGGGTCGCCGGCACGGACGGTCAGGTCGGGTCGCCAGACGGGCTGGCCGTCCGGGGTCAGGAGCGGGGTGCCTCCGACCGAGTCGATCCGGAGCACCCCGTCGCCGCGCGCCGCGGGCCGCACCTCGAGGACCAGGGTCCCGACGCTGCCCTCGCCCGCCTGGTCCACCGGGACCTCGTCGGCGAACGACAGCTCGGCCACCTCGGCGACGGCCAGCTCGAAGCAGCGGGTGGCGACGTACCGCGCCACTACGTCCGCCTCGTCCTCGACGCGCAGGGTCACCTCGCGGTCGCCGAGCGCCAGGGTGACCTCGCCGCGGGTCCCCTCGTCGTCACAGTCCGGTCGCGCGGGCAGGGCCAGCGGGTAGCCGCGCTCCGACCCGGATGGGTTGAGCCGCAGTCGCTCGCCCGGGATCGGTTCGGGGAAGCGCGGGTCGACGTAGGAGATCGAGGTCGGGTTCACGTCACGCGCCAGGCCGTTGCCGATCCACACCTGGAACCGGCCCAGAGCCGAGTCCCGCGAGGACTGCCGCAGGTCGGCAACGATCTCGCCCGGCGGCGGGCCGATGCTCGGCATCGGGAGCGGGCTCAGGGTCGAGATGGAGGGCGACGGAGGCTCGTCGGCGGTCCGCGGCGTCGCCGACGGGTCGTCCCCACCGCAGCCGGCGAGGGCGACCACCAGCACCGTGCCGGCGACCGCGACTGCTCCACGCATGCGGTCACCGTAGCGAGGGTGGGGGGACATTCCACCGGGTTTCGGGACGGTTGCTGCGCCACCTCATCGACCGACGACTGCAGGCTCAGTCGTGCAGCACGTCCACGACCACCCGGGTGGGGTCGGCGAGGGTGAAGACGCGGAACGGCCGCTTGGCGCCGGTCAGGCCGATGAACGCACCCTGCTCGCCCTCGAAGACACCTCCGGGCGCGATCTCGGCGACTCCCTGGGTGCCGGTGCCGGTGCCGGGGACGCGGGTGGTGTCGTCGCCGAACGGCTCGAGACCGGTGTCGAAGGGCAGGCCGACACCGCGCAGGATGACCTGGAGGAACACCGTGCCCTGCAGCGTCACTCGGTTGCCGGAGCCTTCGGCGACGGGATTGGTCATGTACGACACGCGCCAGCCCGGCGTCCCGGTGCCGCCGAGGTCGAAGACGACGCGGTCGTAGCCGTCGTGCCGGGCGGTGCGCACGCCGGTCAGCCCGAGCCGGTTGCCCGAACCGTGGCCGCCGTCGTCGGGTCGGGTGTCGGCCGTGAAGGGCGAGGTGCTCGCCTCGGCTGTGGGGGTGGCGGTGCTGGTCGCGGTGCTGGTCGCGGTCGGCGACTCCTTCGTCGGTGCACCAGAGGCGCTCGTGGTGCGCGCGACCGCCGGATCGGCGTCGGTGGCCGGGGCGTCGCTGCATCCGGACGCACCGGCCAGCAGGGCGAGCGCGAGCAGGGCGGTTGCCGCACCTCTGCACCGCCGAGAACAGGGACCCAGGCTCCTCGTCATGCCTGTACGACGCACGCGCGCGGCTTCCGGTTGTCCCCCGGGTTGCTGGGCACCTCATCCACCGGCGTACGCCGTGGCGATGGCCGCGCCCAGACGGGCGTTGTTGCGGACCAGCGCGATGTTGGCGGTGAGGCTCTCGCCGCCGGTGATCTCGACGATCCGCCCGAGCAGGTACGGCGTCGCGTCCTTGCCGCGGATGCCGAGCCCGTCCATGTCGGCCAGCGCGCGGTCGATGATCGCGCCGATCCGGTCGGCGGGGATCTCGTCCTCCAGGGGTATCGGGTTCGCGACGACGACGCCACCGCGCAGGCCGAGGTCCCACTTGTGCCGCATCACGGCCGCGACCTCTGCGGCGGAGTCGACGCGCATCGGGGCGGCGTGTCCGCTGGAGCGGGAGTAGAACGACGGGAACTCGTCGGTGCCCACCGCGAGCACGGGGACGCCCAGGGTCTCGAGCGTCTCCAGGGTGAGCCCGATGTCGAGGATGCTCTTCACGCCGGCGGACACCACGGCCACGTCGGTGGTCGAGAGCTCGGTGAGGTCCGCGCTGACGTCGAAGCTCTGCTGCGCGCCGCGGTGGACGCCGCCGAGGCCACCGGTGACGAAGACCCGGATCCCTGCGAGTGCGGCCAGCCGCATCGTCGAGGCGACGGTGGTCGCGCCGTGGGTGCCCTGCGCCATCACGAACGGCAGGTCCCGAATGCTGACCTTGGTGACGTCCGGGCTGCTGCCCAGCAGCTCGAGCTGGTCGTCGGGCAGACCGATCCGCGGCCGCCCGTCGAGCACGGCGATGGTGGCCGGCACGGCACCGAGGTCGCGGATGATCCCCTCCACCTCGCGGGCCATCGCGACGTTCTGCGGGTACGGCATGCCGTGGCTGATGATCGTGCTCTCGAGCGCCACCACGGCTGCGCCCTCCTGCAGGGCGGTCGCCACCTCGTCGGTGAGGACGAGTGAGGAGTGCGGTGCGGTCATCGGGTGCTCCTCTGGCCCAGCGCTGCGACGAGGTCGGCGCTGAGATCGGGTCGGACGGAATGGGTGACGGCCACGGTGAGGGCGGCCGCGGCGTGGCCGAAGAGGGCGGCGTCGGCCGGCGTCCGCCCGGCCAGCACCGCGTGGCAGAAGGCGCCGAGCATCGCGTCCCCGGCACCGGTGACGTCGACGACGTCGGCGGGGACCACCGGCAGCCGCACCGTCGCGGCGGCACCAGCGGCACCAGCGGCACCGGCGCTGCTGAGCAACGAACCCTCCGCGCCGAGCCGGACCCAGACGTGCTCGACCCCGAGGTCGTGGAGCGCGCCGACCGCGGAGGCCAGCTCGGTGTCGGTGTCGACGGGCTGCCGGGTGAGCGCCGCGAGCTCGCCGCGGTTGGGGGTGAGGACGAACCACCGGTAGCCACCCGCCAGGACCGGTCGCAGCCGCTCGGCCTTGGGCACGCTGACTGGGTCCAGGACGACCGGGACGTCGTGCTCCGCCGCCAGGTCGGCCGCCGCGGCCACCGTGCCGGGCGAGAGGTTCCCATCCAGGACCACGAGCGCGGCCGCCGCGACCGCCGTGCCCAGACGGCGTACGTCGTCCGGCGTGAGCTCGTCGGTGGCCGTCATGTCGGCGACCGCGACCACCAGCTCGCCGTCGGCGTCCAGGACCGCGGTGTAGGTGCCGGTCGGGGTGTCGGTGCGCTGCACGAGCGAGACGTCGACCCCCGCGGCAGCGGTGTCGTCCAGCAGCCGCTCGCCCAGCGCGTCGCGGCCGACGGCCGCGAGCAACAAGGTGCGGGTGCCGAGGCGGGCCAGGTTCTCGGCGACGTTGCGACCGACCCCCCCGTTGCCCACCGTGGTGGCGCCGGGGTTGCTGGTGCCGTCCACGACCGGGGTTCCGCTCCGGGCCAGGACGTCGACGTTGGCGCCGCCGATCACGAGGACCGTGACGCCGGCTGTCGGGACGGTGGGCATGGGCACAGGCTAGGGCGTGGGTTGGGACCGGCGTGTCACGCTCGGGTCCGGACCCCGCGGCCGAACGTCACAGCGCGCTAACGAACACGCCAAGCACGTTGCCGAACGTCTACGGTCTACGGTCTGCTGTCCGGTGGACCGGAGCCGGTTCGAGGGAGAGGGCCCAGCGAGGGCCGATGACGGGGGAGTGGAGTGAGCGAGGCGTTCGACATCGGGGAGCTGGGCCGCCCCGGCGGCATCGGCGTCCGGTGTCAGGGAGTCGTCCACCTCTACCGCACCTTCGAGGGCCACGACGTGGTCGCCCTCCAAGGCGTCGACCTGGCCATCTCCGAGGGCGAGCGGGTGGCGTTCCTCGGCCCGAGCGGCTCCGGCAAGTCGACGCTGCTGACCCTGCTCGGGGGCATCCAGAAGCCCAGCGCCGGCCGGATCTTCCTCGGCGAGGAGGAGATCTCCCGGATGGGCGAGCGCTACCTGGCGCGTGTGCGCGCCCGGTTCGTCAGCACCATGCTCCAAGGCGCGACCCGCAACCTGCTCCCGTACGCGACCGCCCGGCAGAACATCGGCTTCGCCCGGCTCGCGCTCAAGGGCTCCGACCGCCGCGAGGTGCTGTCGGACCGCGACCTCCTGCGCCGGGTCGGCATGGAGGATCAGGCCGACCAGGTCGTCTCCACCATGTCCGGCGGCCAGCGCCAGCGGCTCGCCCTTGCCTGCGCGGTCTCCACGTCCCCCCGGCTCCTGCTCGCGGACGAGCCGACCAGCCAGCTGAGCCACGAGGATCGCGACCACGTCATCGAGCTGCTGCACGAGATCGGTGACGACCTCGGCACCACGATCGTCGTCGTCACCCACCAACCGGAGGTCGCGGCGACCTTCCCCCGCACCGTCACGATGAAGGGCGGCCGGGTCGGCGCCGAGGGCCGCGACGGCGCGGAGTACGTCGTCATCGGCGCCGAGGGCGTCGTCCACCTGCCGACGCACCTGGCCGCCGAGTGGCCCCAGGGCACGCTGGTCCGGATCGAGCCGGAGCAGCACGACCGGCTGGTCGTGTCGCGGCCGGCCGACGGGCACGAGGAGGCACGACCGTGAAGTCACTCGAGGTCCGTGGCGTCTCGTACGTCGTCTCCCGCACCCTGCTCGACGGCATCGACCTGGAGTTCCGCGCCGGCGAGCTGACGGCGCTGTCCGGGCCGAGCGGCTCGGGCAAGACCACCCTGCTGTCGATCGCCGGTGGGCTGATCGAGCCGACCACCGGCACGACGTCCTACGACGGCCGCTCGATGTGGCTCGGGACCGGCGACCCGCGGCCCGAGGTGGCCTTCGTCCTCCAGGTCTACGGCCTGATCCCGATCCTCTCCGCGCGCGAGAACGTGTCGGTCGCCCTCCGTGCCCGCGGGATGAAGCCCGGCGACGCCGACGAGCGTGCGGAGGCGGCACTGGGGCGGTTCCACATCGCCGACCTCGGTGACCGCCAGGTGGAGGAGCTGTCCGGTGGGCAGATGCAGCGGGTGGCGCTGGCGCGTGGGCTCTGCGTCGGGTCCGAGGTCCTGCTCGCCGACGAGCCGACCAGCGAGCTCGACGAGGGCAACCGCGGCCTGGTCCTGGCCGAGCTGCGGCTCGAGGCCGAGCGCGGGGCGGTGGTCGTCGTCGCCACCCACGACCCGGCGGTCGTGGACTCCTGCGACCGGCACTACGTCCTCGACGACGGCGCGCTCGTCGACCGCGTCGCCAAGGTCGACCTGGGCGCCTGGAGCCGGCAGAGCCGCGAGCAGACCCGGGAGCCCGTGCCACAGCCCGTGCCGCAGCCCGCCGAGCCCCGCACGAAGTCCCACGCCGTGACCAGTGCGGACGAGGAGCCGGTGCCGGTCGCGCGGGGCCGGCACGCCGGGCTGCACCCGGACGACCCGGAGCACCCCGACCACCCGGACCACTCCGCGTTCCGGCGCCCGAGCGGCCCTGCATGATCCGCACCCTCCGGGGAGCGTGGGCCCGCCGTGGCACCCTGCTCCCCCTCCTCCTGCTGACGACGGTCGTCGTGGCCGGTGTGGTCGCGGTGATCGGCTTCGCCGACAGCGCGGACACCTCGGTCGCGGTGGCCGTTCCCCTGCTGCTGCTGGGGATCGTGGCGGTGCCGGCCACCGGTCGACAGCTGGCCACCGTGCGCCGGCGCGAGATCGCCCTCGCCCGCCTCCGCGGCATCACCGGCGGGCAGCTGTACACCGTGCTGGCCGTGGAGCCAATGCTCGTGCTCGTGGCCGGCTCGGTCCTCGGCGTCGTGCTCGGTGGGGCAGTCGCCTGGGTGGCCGGCCGAACCTGGATCGACACCGGCTCGGGCGCCGTCGGGGTGACCGTCCTGCCGTGGGTCGCCTCGATCGTCGTCATCGGGCTGGTGGCCGTCCTCGTCGGCATGGCCGGCGCCCTCCGTGAGCCGCTCTCGGAGCAGGTCAGCATCGCGGAACGACCGCGCCCGGCCTCCACCGTGGCCCTGTTCATGAGCATCCTGCTCCTGGTGGCGGCCGGTGTGGCCGTCTACCGGTCCTCGGTCTCCGCGGCTGACGACGCCGACTGGGTCGTCCTCGCGGGCCCGGCCCTCGTGGGGCTCGCGGTCGGGCAGGTCGCCGTGTGGCTGATCAGGCTCGCCGCCCGGCTCGCGGTCGGGGCGACCACCAACCGCGGACTGCCCGGGTTCCTCGCCTCGCGGCGCCTGGCCCGGGTGGCCGAGGCCGCCACGCCGATCCGGCTCGTCGTCGCCGCGGCGGTCGTCGGGGCCGTGTCGGTCACCGGTGCCCAGCAGGTCGGCGACTGGTCCGACGACACCGCGCGGATCCGGGCCGGTGCCCCCATCCAGGTGCCGGTCGAGGGTGACGTGTACGACGCCCTCGGTCTGAGCCATGAGCTCGACCCCGACGGGAAGTGGCTGATGGCCGCCGCCCTCGTGCCCGGCACGGGTAGCGTCCAGGCCCGCCGGGCGTTCGTCGACACGGAGCGCTACGAGGCCGTGGTCGGGAGCTTTCTCTCCGGTACGGCGTCCTCGGAGGTCACCGCCCACCTCGCCGAGCTGTCCAAGGGCGAGGGAGTCACCCTGGCCACCGGAGACACGGTCGTGGTCGCGGCCCGCGGCGTCAGCCGGCGGCTCCGGGGCGACCTCAACCCTCAGGTGACGGTCACCTACAACAACGACCAGGGTGAGCCGGAGTCGGTGGAGCTCGAGCTCTCGCTCGACCTGAGCGGCGCGCCGGTCGAGACCTCGACTCCGGTCGACGACTGCCGCGGAGGATGCCTGGTCACCGGCCTCAGGTTGCACCGTGCGCCGGGCGACATCGTCCTGCCATGGGTCCTGACGACGCTGGACTTCGCGGGCGCCGACGCCCTGGCCGGGTCGTGGCGCAGCACGAGCCCCGGCGACTTCGGCTCCGGTCGGGGCCCGGTCACCGTGGACGACGGGCTGATGGCGATCGCGACCGAGCGGCCCCAGACCGCGGTGCCCGACTCCGCCGGACCCCGCACCCCGGTCCTGGCCACCGACACGGCGGTCTGGCCCGACGGCCCGCCCCTCGTTGACTCGCCCGGCGGTGACGAGCGCCCGGCCGAGGTCCTGGCCTGGGTGCCGGCGCTCCCGCTGGTCGAGGCCGACGGCGTGCTGGCCGACCTGCCGCTCACCGCGGCCGGCGCCCCGCCGACCGTGCCCGCCGCCGAGGTGATGGTGCTCGTGGCCGCCGACACCCCGGACGACGTCCTGGCCGCGCTGGTCGAGCGGACCGGCACCGAGCCGCGCACGAGCGAGCAGATCCGGAATGCCACCGCGCTCGAGGTCGGCGCCCTGCAGGCCCGGGTCTACGCCCTGGTCGCGTTCTTCTGCTTCGCGGTCGCGCTACTCGTCGTGGCCGCGTCGATCGCCCGGCAGCGCGAGGTCTACCAGCGCGAGGTCGCCGCGCTGCGCGTCGTCGGTGTCGACCTGCCCACGCTGCGCCGGTCGGGACGGGTCGAGATCGGTGCCGTCACGCTGGGCGCGATGGCCGCGGCCGCCGCCGGTGGCGTCGCGGCGGTCCACCTGCTGCTGAAGAACCTGTCCCTGGTCACCGAGCCGCCCCACGCCGGTCCGCTCGAGATCGGCGTCGACGCCGGCCCGATCATCGGCGCTGCGCTGGTCGTGGCCGTCCTGGTGGTCGTGGTGAGCGGCCGGGGTCGAGGGGTGCGCGCGAGCACGGGACGCCCGGCCATCCTCCGAGAGGAGGCGTCGACGTGAGCGGCATGCGGACGATGCTCGGCACGGTCCTGCGGGGGCTGCGCGAGCGGGCGCTGCTGTCGGCTGGCTCGGTGCTGCTGACCGCGCTGGCGATCGGCTCGGCCGTCCTGGGCCCGATCTTCCAGGAGGCGGTCACCAACTCCTACCTGGTCACCCGGCTGAACGAGGCGCCGAACCAGCTCACCGGGCTGAGCTGGGTCTACCAGCCGTCGGCCGGGACGGCCTCCGAGCCGGTCGAGGCGCAGGAGCGGGCCAGGACAGCAGTGGCCGACGCGGCCGGACCGTTCGGCGCGCCGACGACCCAGCTCGAGAGCGACCGGTTTCCCTCACTCGAGGGGCTGGCCAAGGTGCTCGCCGCCGAGGACGCCTGCGCCCACCTCACCGTCGAGGGCGCCTGCCCCGAGCAGCCGGGCGAGGTGCTGATGCTCGCCGGCGACCTGGACCGCAACCTGCTGGAGATCGGCGACGAGGTCGAGGTCGCCGGACCGATCGGGACCGTCACCGTCGTCGGCACCTACCGGGCACCGTCCACGGAGAGCGACTTCTGGTTCGACCTCTCGCAGTTCTCCAGCCTGCCGCGCTTCGAGACTGCGGCCGGCATCGTCATCCCCTACCAGCCCGCTCCGTTCGTGACCGTGCCCGAGGCGTTCACGGAGCTGCCGACCTCGGCGTGGCACGTCAAGGTCGCCCGGCTCCTCGTCGCGCCGCCCGACCTCACCCTCGACGACCTCGACGTCGCCCTCGCGACGGCCCAGGTCGTGGAGGAGGACCGGGCAGCGCAGGTCGAGGGCGGCCGGCTGCGCGGCGAGACCCTCAACGACCTCGCGCTGATCTCGGTCGAGACGCGCGACCAGCAGGCGACGGCGCGCTCGTCGATCGGCCCGGCCGTGATCTCGCTCGTCCTGGTCGCGATGGCCCTGCTGCTGCGGCTGCTGATGGCGGCCGCGGACCTGCGCCTCCCCGAGCTCTCGCTCGCGTCGCTGCGCGGCCTCGGCCGTCGCCAGATGTGGGGCCTCGGGCTGTCCGAACCGCTCGCGCTCCTGCTGCTCTCCGTCCCGGTCGGCGGGGCCCTCGGCGTCGGCATGGCCCTGACGCTGGCCCGGTGGTGGCTCGTCCCCGAGATGCCCCTGCCGCTGCCCGTCGCGTCGCTGGTGTCCGGGCTCGTCGTGGCGGTCGCGTCCGTGCTGGTGGCGATCCTGGCCGTGGCGCTCGTGCTCCGGGTCTCCCTCTCGGAGCAGCTCACCGGCGTACGACGTCCGAAGGCGTCGGGCCGGGCCGGCATCATCATCCAGCTCGTGGTCGTCGCCACCGCCGTGGCAGTCCTGGTCAGCAAGCTGTCCGGCGGAGCCCCCGGCGAGCCCGACTTCACCGACCTCGTCCTCCCCGTGCTGCTGGCCATCGTGGCCGGCATCGCGGCCACCCGGGCCACCGCGAGCCTGGCGACGTGGTGGACCCGGCGCCGCCGGCGCACCCGATCGCTCGCGGCGTTCGTGGCGGCGCGCGCGATCAGTCGCCGGCAGGAGGGCACCCTGGTGATCCTCCCGGTGACCGCGGCGATCGCCGTCTGCGTGTTCGGCGCCGGTGTCTACGACTCCGCGGCGTCCTGGCGGGAGAGCGTGGCGGCCACGACGGCACCGGCCGCCGAGGTGTGGCTGTCCCCGCAGCAGCTCAACGAGACCGTCGCCCTGACCCACGAGCTCGACCCCGAGGGTGACTACCTGATGGCCGCGTCGACGATCAGCACGCTCGGGCCGACGTACTCGATCCTCGACACCCCCCGGTTGGCCAGCGTCGCGACGTGGCCGGACCAGTGGACACCCGGCATCGGGCCCGAGGAGATCGCGGAGGGGCTGAGCCCCCAGGCCGACATCCCGGCGCTCGCCGGACGCGAGATCGCGATCACCGTGGACAACCGGGCCGAGACCGACAATGACCTCCACGTCCGGGTGCGGCTCGCGGTCCCGGGGCAGCGGCCACACTTCGTCTTCCTCGGCCCGTTCCCGCGGGGGGAGTCGACGCTGAGCGGGTCCATGCCCTACTGCCGCGACGGGTGCAGCCTCAGCGGCCTCACCCTCGGCGGACCCGCGGCGCTGCCGCTGGCGATCAACGGCACCGTCGACATCAGTGACGTGACCGTCGACGGGGAGTCGCTGGCGGGTGGCATCGACGGTGCCGGCTGGGGTGTCTCCCCGACCGCCTCGGGCGCCGGGATGATCACGGGGCTCGAGACCGCTGACGGGGTGCTGTCCACCGAGCTGTCGTCGGGCACGTCCCACGTCATCGTCCAGCTCACCTCCGGTGCCCTGCCGTTCGCCCTGCCGGTGGTGCGTGGCGTCGACGCCCCGACCGGCGCCAACAAGGGTTCCTTCGGCGCCAGCACCAGCACCACCGAGTTCGAGACGGACCCGGTGACCCTGGGTGCGAGCGTGCCGCTCCTGGGTCCCTCCGGTGTGATGATCGACTACACGATGCTGACGACCGACCGGGAGATCTACCCGCAGGACGTCCCCGTCTACGTCCTCGCGGCCGCGGACACCCCGGCCGACATGCGCGAGGAGCTGCTCGATCGCGGCGCCTCGGTCTCGACCACCTTCGCGAGCACCCAGCGCACCCTCGACCAGGGCGCCTACGCGCTGGCCCTCCGCCTGTACGCCGTCGTGGCGCTGCTCGTGCTGCTGATGGCGCTGGCCGGGCTGTTCGTCAGCACCGCGGTCCAGCTCCCGGCCCGGCGCCGGGACGCCGCCTCCCTGCGGGTGGTCGGCGTACCCCGCAGGTCGGTGGTCTCGGCGGTGGTCCGCGAGCTCGGCGTGGTGCTCGGCGGTACGGCGATCGCCGGTCTCGCGGCCGGAACCCTGGCGCAGTACGTCGTCCTCCGCGCGGTCACGCTCGGGGTCGTGGACAACGTGAAGACCCCGGCCCTCGTGGCCGCCGTCGACTGGCAGCGACTCGCGCTGCTGGCCGTGGCGGCGGTGCTGCTCTTCGGTGTCGTCGCCCTCGCCAGCGCGGCGCTCACGGTCCGCGGCGCCCGGGGCGCGACCCTGCGCGAGAACGCGCGCTAGGTTTCGAACGGCGGTCAGCCGGCGGCGTCAGTGGCCGAGCAGGCGCAGGGCGCCGTCCGGCCACCACTCGCCCGAGGCCGGCCCGCCGTTGCACGGGCCGTCGGACTCCCCGGGGTGCTTGATCCAGAGGTAGCCGTCGAGCGCGCGCTGGAACACCAGCTTCGGCTTGCGGCCGATCCGGGCGTGCGGCGGGTTGCAGACCTGGAGGTCGGGGGCCTCGCCGGCGCCGTTGCGGGCGGTCTCGATGACGTAGCGCTTGCCGCGGATGCCGAGCTTGCGCAGCTCGCGGTTGACCCGGGCGGCGTACTTCCGTTCGGTGCCGGTGCGGACGAAGTTGCCGACGTTGGTGCTGAAGCCGCGCGCGTGCCGGATGCCGGAGCGCTTCAACCGCTTGGCCATCACCTCGGGGCTGTGCCAGCCGGCGTGACCGGCGTCGAGGTAGGTCCAGGCGTGCGCACGGGTGAGCTGGCGGGTGGTCGTCCGCAGGAGCCTGGCCCGGTTGCCCTGGCCGTCGCAGTCGCCGAGGAACGCGACGGCGTCGGGCTCCACGACGGCGATGGCGTGCTGGCCGCGCAGGCCGCGCACGACCTGCTCGACCCACTTCTTGTAGACCTTCGCCTTGAAGCCGCCGGCGCTGTGCAGCCCGCAGTCCCGGCCCGGGATGGCGTAGAGCGCGACCATCGGCGTCTTGTTCGCCCGGTTCGCGCGGTCCGTGTAGGCGCGGACAGCCCTGCGCACCTTCTTCGTGGAGTAGTAGTCCGTGATCCACAGGGCCTGCGGGCGCTTGCCGATCCCCCGGAGGCGGTGGTCGGACTTGCTGGCCTGGGCCGCGGGCATCAGCTTGTCGACGAAGAGTCCCCGGGTCCGGCGCGGGTCCCGGCGTCGCTCCGCGGGGGGAGCAGCCGCGGCGGCGGCGGCGATGCTCGCGCCCGACAGCGTGCCACTCGCCGCGGAGGCGGGCGTGGTCGTGACGACGTAGTCCAGCAGCAGCGCTGCGGCCAGGGCCAGGAGGGCCGTGCGCAGCCACTCGTTGATGGGCGCACTGGACACCGGCCAAGGCTAGGGACGCCGCCTGCACGGTGCAGCGATTTTGGTGGGGTTGGCTGGACTGGTCCGGACCGCAACCGATCGACGGTCTGGAAATATCTCGGGTTCCGGTGTCGTGTCGGACCGAGACCGTTCGTGGACAAGGTGCGAGGCCCCACCGGGCGATCGCCGTGGCCGAGATGGACGGGCCCGAGGTGGCGTTGGCCGCGGTGGACCGGCTCGGGCTCACCGGCTACCACGCCTGGCACGCGACCCGGGCCGACCTGCTCAGGCGGCTCGGGCGGCGCCGGTTGAGCGAGACCCTTGAACGCGGCCGACAGCCGGCGTACGCTCACCGATATATCGTGACCGGTCGCTGACAGTCGGCCGGAGGGGAGTGGACATGACCCACGGATTCAACCGGCAGTGGGCCCGGCACGCCGAGCAGCAGTGGAACCAGCACAAGGGCCACGGGTCCGGCTCGTGGGGCGAGCCACCCTGGGGTCGTGGCCGGACCGGTCCGCCGCCGTGGGTGGCCGGCCTCTTCGGCCTCGCCCAGGGCGAGCAGCAGCGCGGCCCGCGGGTCCGCCGCGGCGACGTGCGCGCCGCGATCCTGGACGTGCTCGCGACGGAGCCGATGAACGGCTACCAGCTGATCACCCAGATCACCGAGCGCACGCAGGGCGCCTGGAAGCCGAGCCCCGGCTCGGTCTACCCGACCCTGTCCCAGCTCGAGGACGAGGGACTGGTGGAGGGCGACGATGCGCGCGGCCGGCGGGTGCTCCGGCTCACCGACGAGGGTCGAGCGTACGTCGAGGCCAACGCCGAGGAGCTCGCCGGCGTGTGGACGCCGTTCGCAGAGCCCGAGCGCGCGGCCGGCCCGGACTACTCCTCGCTCAAGCCCGAGATCGGGCAGGTGATGAGCGCCGTCTGGCAGATCGTCTCGACGGGCACCGAGCAGCAGCGTCGGGACGCGATCGAGATCCTCGTCGACACCCGGCGCCGCCTCTACGGTCTGCTCGCCGACGGCGACCAGGCCGAGGGCGGGCGTGAGGGCGAGCGGCCATGAACGACCCGAACCTCCGGATGAGCGACGCCGAACGGGACCGCGCTGCCGCCGAGCTCGGCGAGCACTATGCCCAGGGCAGGCTCACCATCGACGAGCACGCCGAACGGCTCGACCGGATCCTGGCCGCCCGGACCCGCGGCGAGCTCGGCCCGATCTTCGCGGACCTGCCCCGGTCGACCGCTCCGGCCTGGGGCGGCCACGGTGCCGGCGCGACCCCCTCGCCCCGGACGCCGCGGCGTCGGGGGATCCGGGGTCTCCCGGTCCCGCTCGTCGTCCTGGTCGCCGTGCTGGTGGCGGTCACGGTCTTCGCACACCTGCCGCTGATCCTGGTCGGTCTCGGCGCGTGGTTCCTGCTGGCCCGCAAGGGGCACTGCGCGAACCAGCATGCCTCGCGCCGCCCGCACTGGTCGTGACCGCTGGTCTGTACTGGTCGTACATACCAGGCAACACGAGTTCGCTATTCGGATAGATCTGGATCGCGTGACTGGCTAACTTGGGTGAACCGGGCCCCCGCCCGGTAGGCCGTCTCGGGTCCGGCCTCTGCCCGATCCCACGGGGGGACCCCACATGAACCGCTCTCGCAAGGCATTCGCGGCCCTCGCTGCCGCCGTCCTTGTCGTCCCGGCTGCGGCGGTGACCGTGCTCACCGGCTCGGCGTCCGCGGATGCCGACGGCAAGCACCGCCACGACCTGGACACCTACAAGCGCGAGGCCTGGGTGGAGCTGGTGGCTGGTGCGCCCGAGACCCACACGCATCTCTACTGTGACGACGGCGACTACGTTCTCGACGGAATGTGGAAGGTCGACGCCCACGACGGCGACGACCGGACCGTCTTCGCCAACGCGACGTACGCCGACGACGCCGGCGAGGAGAACGAGTGGCACTTCCGGCTCGTCAACAACGGTCCAGGGCGTGCCCAGGTCAAGCTCTTCGTCACCTGTCTCGACAACCGCACGGGTGAGCAGGACGGGCACGCGCCCACCTTGACGTTCAACTACCCGGTGTCCGTGGCGGAGCCGGTCGTGGCCGGTCTCTCCTCCCACACGAGGACCTGCTCAGCGGGTCAGATCCCGGTCTCGCCGGGCTTCAAGTTCACCAACGGCGCGGCCGGTCGGGTCTACCGGAGCTACCCGGCCCCGGGCCTCGATCCGATTGCCTGGCAGTGGTCCTTCCAGGTCACCTCACCCGGTGACGTGACGACGTACCTGCGCTGCATCAACCGGACGACGAGTTCTGCTGCGGGACACACCCACGACGTGGATGCCGACCTGCAGCCCCTCGCCCCTGCCGCGAGTTCCGTTCCGGTCGGTGAGCAGAATGACTTCCGGATCTTCGCCCGGCCCCATGACGAGGGCAACGTCGGGGCGTTCAGCATCGTTGACCCGACGACGGTGACCTATCTCGGTCAGGATGCCCAGGGCCAGGTGCGTGGCTTCCGCTTCTGGAACGCCGGACCCGCGGCCAGCAACGTCGAGCTCGCGGTCTGGGGCTTCGACAAGCGCACCAAGAAGAACAGCTGACAGCAGCACGACGATGGCCCGGCGAGATGCCGGGCCATCGTCGCGTCCGTCGTCGCGTCCGGCGTCCGGCGTCCGGCGTCAGCGCGCCAGCAGCTCGTCGAGCCACGCGTACGCCGCGGTCGACTGCGTGCGCAGGTCGGCGCCGCCCGCGCCCGGCACCAGCGTCGCGACGCGATCCGCGACGTCGGCCGGCAGGTCCTCCCCGAGGTAGCGCAGGCCGTAGTCGTGCCGCCACGGGCAGTGCTCGACGCGGAGCAGACGGACCACCGGGGCCGAGGGCGAAACGGAGGTACAGGTCGACCGCCTCGGCGTCGTGACCGCGTGCCAGCGCCCGGTTGACCAGCCACATGCCACCCGGCGGCGGGTGCGCGCCGCGGCAAATGTGGTTAGGGTCACTGCCGTTCACCAACTCGGAGGTGCCCGATGCCTGAACCAACCCCCCCGCCGGTGGCCTCTCGGTCACGCGGCACGTGGATCCTCATCTGCGTCCTGCTGCTGCCGGCCATCGTGCTGCCGCTGCTGGTGCCGCTCTACGACTCGACGGACCCGACGCTGTTCGGATTCCCGTTCTACTACTGGTTCCAGATGGCGATGATCCCCGCGGCCGTGGTGCTGACGGTGATCGCCTACTACCTCGCGAAGGGCGCCGACCGGCGTGACCGCACCGCCCGCGACGCCGGGGGCGAGCGATGAGCGACGTCAGCACGATCACCTTCTCGGTCTTCCTCTTCTTCTTCCTCCTGGTGACGATCCTCGGCTTCGCCGCGGCTCGCTGGCGCCGCGCCAAGGCGCTCGACAACCTCGACGAGTGGGGTCTGGGCGGCCGCGGCTTCGGCACGTTCATCGCCTGGTTCCTCATCGGCGGCGACCTCTACACCGCCTACACGTTCGTGGCGGTGCCCGCCCTGCTGTACGCCGGCAGCGCGATCGGCTTCTTCGCCGTGCCCTACACGATCGTCATCTACCCGCTGATCTTCCTGTTCCTGCCCCGCCTCTGGTCGGTCTCCCACCGGCACGGCTACGTGACGCCGGCCGACTTCGTCCAGGGCCGCTACGACAGCCGCGCGCTCGCACTGGTGGTCGCACTGACCGGCATCCTCGCGACGATGCCCTACATCGCGCTCCAGCTCGTCGGCATCGAGGTGGTGCTCGAGGTGATGGGCATCGGCACCGAGACCGCCAACTGGTTCGCGACCCACCTGCCGCTGTTCATCGCCTTCGCCGTGCTCGCCGCCTACACGTACTCGTCCGGTCTGCGGGCCCCGGCACTGATCGCGTTCGTGAAGGACGCGCTGATCTACATCGTGATCTTCGTGGCGATCCTCTACCTGCCCACGCAGTTCGGTGGCTGGGGCGAGATCTTCAGCACCGTCAACGACTCGTTCACGGCCCACAACACCGAGAACGCCGACGCGATCGCGGCCGGTGAGATGGCGGGCAAGACGATGATCCCGCCGCCGCTCCTGCACTGGGCCTACGCGTCGCTCGCCCTCGGCTCGGCGCTGGCGCTCTTCATGTACCCCCACTCGGTGACCGCCGTGCTCTCCACGCGCGAGCGCTCGGTGATCCGCCGCAACGCCGCGCTGCTCCCGGCGTACTCCTTCCTGCTGGGGCTGCTCGCCCTGCTCGGCTTCATCGCCATCGCAGCCGGCGTCAAGGTGAGCAACCCGCAGCAGGCGGTGCCGCAGCTGTTCGAGAACGAGTTCCCGGACTGGTTCGCCGGGGTGGCCTTCGCCGCGATCGTGATCGGCGCGCTGGTACCGGCGGCGATCATGTCCATCGCGGCCGCCAACCTGTGGACCCGCAACATCTACAAGGCGTACCTCAACCGGGACGCAACGCCCAGCCAGGAGGCCAAGCAGAGCAAGGTCGCGTCGTTGCTGGTGAAGTTCGGCGCGCTGGCCTTCGTGCTCTTCGTGTCCACGACCTACGCCCTCGACCTCCAGCTGCTCGGTGGGGTCTGGATCCTGCAGACGTTCCCCGCGATCGTGGTCGGGCTCTACACCCGGTTCTTCCACCGGTGGGCGCTCATGGCCGGTTGGGCCACGGGCATGATCTACGGCACGTGGACGGCCTACAGCAATCCCAAGATCGGCGATCCGGGAAGCCACTTCGGAAGCCCGCTCGAGGTGTTCCCCTTCACCGAGACCCTGGTCTACATCGGCTTCACCGCGATCGTCCTGAACCTGCTGGTGACGTTCCTGCTCACCCTGGTGCTGCGGGCGATGAACGTCGACGAGGGCGTCGACCAGACGCAGCCCGCGGACTACCGGGCGGACGCCGGCGACGAGGGTGTCGAGGAGGAGTTCGACCCGTTCGAGACCACCCCGCACCCGTGATCCTCGAGGTAGTCCGCCACGAAAATCATCACTTCGGGTGGGTGGACTGGTGATTTTCGTGGCGGACTATCCCGGTTAGGGTCGCTCGCGTGACCACGACACCATCCTTCGAGCTCGGCCAGGACCACCTCGACCTGAAGGCGTGGGTGCACGACTTCGCTGCGGACGTGATCCGTCCGGCCGCCGCGGAGTGGGATGAGAAGGAGGAGTTCCCGTGGCCGGTGCTCGAGGAGGCTGCCAAGATCGGGCTCTACTCCCTCGACTTCTTCGCCACCCAGTCCTTCGACGAGACCGGTCTCGGCATCCCGATCGCCATGGAGGAGCTCTTCTGGGGTGACGCCGGCATCGGTCTCTCGATCGTCGGCACCGCCCTGGCGGCCGCCGGTGTCAGCTCCAACGGCACTCCCGAACAGGTCGGTGAGTGGGTGCCGCAGATGTTCGGCTCGCCGGGCGACCTCAAGCTCGCGGCCTTCTGCTCCTCCGAGCCCGACGCGGGCAGCGACGTGGGAGCCATGCGCACCCGGGCGACGTACGACGAGGCGTCCGACGAGTGGGTCATCAACGGCACGAAGACCTGGGCCACCAACGGCGGCCTCGCCGACATCCACGTCGTGACCGCGGTCGTCGACCCCGACCTGCGCACCCGCGGCCAGGCCAGCTTCATCGTGCCGCCCGGGACCAAGGGCCTGAGCCAGGGCCAGAAGTTCTCCAAGCACGGCATCCGGGCGAGCCACACGGCCGAGGTCGTGCTCGACCACGTGCGAGTCCCAGGCAGTTGCCTGCTCGGCGGCAAGGACAAGCTCGACGCCCGGCTGGCCCGGGCGCGCGAGGGTGCCAAGTCCGGCGGCAGCAACGCCAGCATGGCGACCTTCGAGCGCACCCGTCCCGCGGTCGGCGCCCAGGCGATCGGCATCGCCCGCGCGGCGTACGAGGTGGCCCTGGACTACGCGAAGACACGCGAGCAGTTCGGCAAGCCGATCATCGAGAACCAGGCGATCGCCTTCGCGCTGGCCGACATGGCCACGCAGATCGAGGCGGCACGGCTGATGGTGTGGCGCGCCGCGTGGATGGCCAGCCAGGGCAAGCGTTTCGACAAGGCCGAGGGCTCCATGTCCAAGCTCTTCGCCGGCGAGACCGCCGTGCGCGTCACCGAGAAGGCGATGCAGATCCTCGGCGGCAACGGTTTCACGCGCGAGTATCCC
>JBKJUE010000047.1:0-68303 GCA_046590395.1 Nocardioides sp. | reverse complement strand
CGCCTGGGACAACGCGAAGAAGCTCGTCGAGGACGGTCACCACGGTGGCAAGGGATCGCTGGCCCACGAGGCCACGATCATCGGCGACACCGTCGGCGACCCGTTCAAGGACACCGCTGGCCCGGCCATCAACCCGCTGATCAAGGTGATGAACCTGGTCTCGCTGCTGATCGCCAGCGCCGTCGTCTCCATGAGCGTCGGCGACGACCAGAACGACGCGGTGCGCATCCTGATCGCCGTTGTGGCGGTCGCGATCATCGTCGTGGCGATCTACGTGTCGAAGCAGCGTGAGGTCACCATCGGTGACGGCGACGGTGACGACTCCGGTTCGTCGTCGTTCGCACCGCACGCTGCGTCTCCGGCCGCAGCCCCGGCTGCGCCCGTGGCAGCTGCTGCAGCGCCGCAGGCTGCTCCGGCGGTCGACCCGTCGGCCCCGACCCCGCCCCCGGCGGAACCGGAGCCGACCCAGCGGTTCGAGCCGCCCACCCAGTAGCACCGCTCCATCGCTGACCCGCCCGAAAGTTTCGGGCGGGTCAGCGTCATTTTCGGTGGTCGGCGACCAGTCCCTAGAGTCGGCGGGTGAACCCAGACCTGGCGAACCGGCTCCGTGACGCCCTCCGGGCGGCCCAGTTCACGTACGACGGCGTGGTCGAGGCACTCGGGAAGCAGGCGTACGACGCCCTGGCCCGCAACGAGACCGCGCCCGGCCTGCGTCGTACGGACGGGGGGTCCCCCATCGAGACCCTGTCCCGGCTGTTCCTCCTCCAGGCGCCGGTGTCCCTCGACGCGGCCGAGCGGGCGCTGCCCGGCCTGGTCGACCGGTTGGCGGCCGAGGGGATCCTCGAGCGCACCGTGGGCGAGGTGGCCGCGCGGCTCGACGTACGCCCGCACGCCACAGGCGAGCGGGACCTGTGGGTCGTCAGCGACCTGACGCCCGGGCTCGACGGCAGCGCCAACCGGGTCGGCGCCGACCACGTCCTCGGGATCAGCCCGGCCGCGACCTCGCTGACCCAGCTCACGATCCGCGAACCTGTCGGCCGGTCCCTCGACCTCGGCACCGGCTGCGGCATCCAGGCAGTCCACCTGGCCGGCCACAGCCGCGAGGTGGTCGCGACCGACGTCAACGCCCGTGCCCTGCGGATCACGGCGATCAACCTCGCCCTCAACGACATCGGCGGTGTCGACGTCCGAGATGGCTCCTTCTTCGAGCCGGTCGCCGGGGAGACGTTCGACCTGATCGCCAGCAACCCGCCGTTCGTGATCTCGCCAGCGACGGGGGAGCGGCTGGTCTACCGGGACTCGGGCCTGCCCGGCGACCAGGTGGTCGAGCACATCGTGCGCACCGCCCCGGCCCACCTGACCGACGGTGGCTGGTGCCAGGTGCTCGCCGACTGGGTCATCACCCGGGACCGTCCGTGGGACGAACGGCTCGGCTCCTGGCTGACCGACGGTGTCGACGCGTTCACCGTGCAGCGCGAGGTGCTCGACCCGGCGGCGTACGTCGAGCTGTGGCTGAAGGACGCCGGCCGGCACGGGACGCACGACTACCTGGAGCGGTACGACACCTGGCTGTCGTGGTTCGACGAGCAGGGGATCGAGGGCGTCGGCTTCGGCTGGGTCAACCTCCGTCGTCGGGACTCCGGGGGCGGGACGCACACGTTCCTCGAGTGGCCGCACGCCGTCGAGCAGCCGGTCGCCCCCGCCATCGCCGCGTGGGGACGCGCGATCGACCGGCCCGTCGCCCTGGGCGACCACCTGGTCCGCCGCGACGACGTGGTCCAGGAGACGGTCGGGCTCCCCGGAGCCGAGGACCCGAGCACCCTGGTCCTGCGCCAGCAGCGCGGCCTGATGCGGGCCCGCAAGGCCGACACTGTCGAGGCGGCCCTGGTCGGTGCCTGCGACGGCGAGCTCTCCCTCGGCCAGATCCTCGACGCCCTCGCCCAGCTCCTCGACCGCGACGCCGCGCAGCTCCACACGACGTACCTCCCCGTCGTCCGCGACCTCCTCGACGAGGGCTTCCTCACCCACCCCTGACCCACGAAGTGGCAGAAACTCCCCCACGAAGTGGCAGAAAGTGCGGTCCGAAGTGGCAGAAACTCCGGGCTGGGGCCGCCGTACCGCCGGAGAAGTTGCCACCTCGAGGCGGAGAACCTGCCACTTCGTGGGGGTGAACCTGCCACTTCGTGGGGGAGGGCCGGTCGGGATCCGGATTGACAGGTCGCGCTACCGTGATCGGCCGTGAGCCCAACTGGGCCCACGGATCTCGCTCAACAGCAGGAGAAATCAGCGCAGTGGCACACAAGTTGGTGATCGTCGAGTCCCCGGCGAAGGCCCAGAAGATCGGGGGCTTCCTCGGCTCGGGCTACGTCGTCGAGTCCTCCGTCGGCCACATCCGTGACCTGCCCAACAGCGCTGCCGACACCCCCGCGAAGATCAAGGACAAGCCCTGGGGCCGGCTCGCGGTCGACGTCGAGAACGACTTCGAGCCCTACTACGTCGTGCCGCACCGCCAGCGCGACCAGGTGCGCAAGCTGAAGAACCTGCTCAAGGACGCCGACGAGCTCTACCTCGCCACCGATGAGGACCGCGAGGGCGAGGCCATCGCCTGGCACCTCCTCGACGAGCTCAAGCCCAAGGGCATCCCAGTCAAGCGGATGGTCTTCCACGAGATCACCAAGCCCGCGATCCTGGCCGCCGCCGAGAATCCCCGCGACCTCGACATGGACCTCGTCGAGGCCCAGGAGGCGCGTCGCATCCTCGACCGCCTCTACGGCTACGAGGTCTCGCCGGTGCTGTGGAAGAAGGTCATGTCCGGCCTCTCCGCCGGTCGGGTCCAGTCCGTCGCCACCCGGCTCGTCGTCGACCGCGAGCGGGAGCGGATCAAGTTCAAGCTCGCGTCCTACTGGGACCTCGAGGGCACGTTCGACGCCGGCAGCAAGCACGAGCAGCGGATGTTCCCCGCCAAGCTCCACTCCATCGACGGCGCCCGGGTCGCCCGCGGCTCCGACTTCGGCCCCGACGGGCTGCTCAAGTCCACCGCCGACGGCAAGGTCGTCCACCTCGACCGCAGCCACGCCGAGGCCCTGGTCGACGGCCTGCGCGACACGACGTACGACGTCCGGTCCGTCGAGTCCAAGCCCTACCGGCGGTCGCCGTACGCACCGTTCCGCACGACCACCCTCCAGCAGGAGGCCAGCCGCAAGCTCGGCATGGGCGCGTCGACCACGATGTCCGTCGCCCAGCGGCTCTATGAGAACGGCTTCATCACCTACATGCGCACCGACTCCTCGACCCTGTCGGGGACGGCGGTCGACGCCGCGCGGGCCCAGGTCCGTGAGCTGTACGGCGCGGAGTACCTCCCCGACGCGCCCCGCACCTACGCCTCGAAGGTGAAGAACGCGCAGGAGGCGCACGAGGCGATCCGTCCGTCGGGTGACAGCTTCCGCACCCCCGCGCAGACCGGCCTCACCGGTGAGCAGTTCCGGCTCTACGAGCTGATCTGGATGCGCACCGTCGCCTCCCAGATGAAGGACGCGATCGGCAACACGGTGACGATCCGGATCGGTGGCGGCGCCTCCACCGGCGAGGACGTCGTCTTCTCCTCCAGCGGTCGCACCATCACCTTCCACGGCTTCCTCAAGGCGTACGTCGAGGGCACCGACGACGCGTCAGCGGCGAGGGACGATGCCGAGACCCGTCTTCCCGCGCTCAAGGAGGGCGAACCGGTCTCGGCGGCGTCGGTCTCCGCGTCCGGTCACGAGACCAAGCCGCCGTCCCGCTACACCGAGGCGACGCTGGTCAAGGAGCTCGAGGAGCGCGAGATCGGCCGCCCGTCGACGTACGCCTCGATCATCAAGACGATCGTGGACCGCGGCTACGTCTACAAGAAGGGCAACGCGCTCGTCCCGGCCTGGCTGGCGTTCTCGGTGATCCGGCTGCTCGAGGAGCACTTCCCGCGGCACGTGTCCTACGAGTTCACCGCCCAGATGGAGGACGTCCTCGACGAGATCGCGGGCGGCCGGAAGAACCGGGCCGAGGAGCTCGGCGAGTTCTACTACGGCTCCGAGCGGGTGAAGGGGCTGCACGCCCTGGTCACCGAGCTCGGTGAGATCGACGCCCGCGAGCTGGCGACGTTCCCGATCGGCGACCCCGACTCCGGCATCAACCTCCGGGTCGGCCGCTACGGCCCCTACCTCGAGGGGCCGGACGACGAGGGCAACCCGACCGGCAAGCGCGCCAACGTGCCCGACGACCTGCCGCCGGACGAGCTGACGCTCGAGAAGGCGAAGGAGCTGTTCGCCAACCCGGCCGGCGAGGAGATCGAACTCGGAGTCCACCCCGACACGGGTCTCCAGGTCGTGGCCAAGAACGGCCGTTACGGCCCCTACGTCACCGAGCTGCTGCCCGAGGACGCGCCCAAGTCGGCCAAGCCGCGGACCGGCTCGCTGTTCAAGTCGATGACGCTCGACGCGATCACGCTCGAGGAGGCGCTCACGCTGCTGTCGCTGCCGCGCGTGGTCGGCACCGACGCCGACGGCGAGGAGATCACGGCGCAGAACGGCCGCTACGGCCCGTACCTCAAGAAGGGCACCGACTCCCGGTCACTCACCACCGAGGACCAGCTGCTGACGATCACTATCGACGAGGCGCTGGCCATCTACGCCCAGCCCAAGCAGCGCGGGCGCGGTGCCGCGACTGCGCCGCTCAAGGAGCTCGGCAACGACCCGGTCTCCGGGCAGCCGATCGTGGTGAAGGCCGGCCGGTTCGGCGAGTACGTCACCGACGGCGAGTACAACGCCACGCTCCGCAAGGACGACTCCGTCGAGGAGGTCACCCTCGAGCGCGCCGCCGAGCTGCTCGCCGAGCGCCGTGCCAAGGGTCCGGCCAAGAAGTCGGCAAAGAAGGGCGCCAAGAAGTCGGCGGCGAAGAAGACGACGAAGAAGAAGCCCGCCAAGAAGGCTGCCGCCAAGAAGTCGTAGGTCACCGATCGGCGGGGTCCGCGGGGCGATACTCACGGGGTGAAGTTCCTCGTCCCGGCGTTCGGCATGGTGCTGGCGGTGGCCGGCTCGCTCGCCGGCCACATCTCGGCCTTCGGTCACTTCCTGACGACGACCTGCGGCGTGAGCGATGTCGCGGCCACCTTCCCGGCGGACGCCTCGCTGCAGGGCTGGGCGTGCGGGGTCAACGCCGACGACGCCTGGTACGTCCCCGGGGTCTGGACGCTCGCGATCTCCGCGGTGCTGGCCGTGGTCCTCGTGGTGGCGTTCTGGAGCGCGGGCGGCAGCTGGCGCTGGCTGGCGCCGCTGCCCGTGGTGCTGTGCCCCGTCCTCGCGCTGGTCCTGCTCGCTCTGCCGCCGGACACCTGCACCGACGAGGCGCGGCAGACCCACACCGCCCAGCAGTGCCGGACGACCTCCTGACCACGAAGTGGGAGTTGTCGCTGGTCGAGGCGGGGGTTGTGGTCGCCACAACTCCCACTTCGGACCATCACAACTGCCACTTCGCGGGGGAGTTTCTGCCACTTCGTGGGTGCGGCGTTGGGAAAGTCGGTGGGACCTCGTAGCGTCACCCTCGTGCAGGACTACGAGGGCGTCTACGCCGAGCGGGGCGTGTTCGTGTGCTTCGAGGGCGGTGAGGGGTCGGGGAAGTCGACCCAGAGCCGGCTGCTCCAGGAGTGGCTGCGCGGCGAGGGGTTCCGGACCCTGCTGACCTTCGAGCCCGGCGACACCGAGGTCGGCCGCAAGCTGCGGCAGATCGTGCTCGACCCGGCGACCGGCGAGCTGTCCCACCGCACCGAGGTCCTCCTGTACGCCGCCGACAAGGCCGAGCACGTCGACACCGTGGTCCGTCCGGCCCTCGACCGGGGCGAGGTGGTGATCACCGACCGGTACGTCGACTCGTCGCTCGCCTACCAGGGTGCGGGCCGGGCTCTGGACGGCGCCGAGGTCGAGTGGGTCCAGCGCTGGGCGACCACCGACCTGCGGCCCCACGCGACCGTCGTCCTCGACCTGCCTCCCGAGGCGGGACTGGGCCGGTTCGCCGAGCGGGACCGGATCGAGGGCGAGTCCCTCGAGTTCCACCAGCGGGTCCGCGCCGCGTTCCTCGCACTGGCCGAGGCCGACCCCGACCACTACCTCGTCCTCGACGCCCGCGCCCCCGTCACCGAGCTCTCGGCAGCGATCCGCGACCGGGTCAAGCCGCTCCTGGGGCAGGCCGTCCGATGACCGTCTGGGACAACCTCGTCGGACAGAAGGTCGCAGCCTCGGCCCTGGCCACCGCGGCCGGCGGCCACGGCATGAGCCACGCCTGGCTCTTCACCGGCCCGCCCGGCTCCGGACGCTCCAACGCCGCGATCGCCTTTGCGGCCGCCCTCCAGTGCGAGCAGCAGGGCTGCGGCACCTGCCACGATTGCCGCACCGCGCTCAAGGGCTCCCACGCCGACGTCAACGTCATCCGCACCGAGAAGCTGTCGATCGGTGTCGACGAGGTGCGCGACCTGGTCCGGCGGGCCGCGCTCGCGCCGGTGGGCCGTCGCTGGCAGATCATGATCGTCGAGGACGCCGACCGGCTCACCGACCAGGCCTGCAACGCCCTCCTCAAGGCGATCGAGGAGCCCACACCCCGCACCGTCTGGATGCTCTGCGCCCCGACCGTCGAGGACGTCCTCTCCACCATCCGCTCCCGCTGCCGCCTCCTCACGCTGACCACGCCCAGCACGGCCGACGTCGCCGAGTTCCTCGTCCGCACCGACGGTGTCGCCGAGGGTCTTGCGGCGTACGCCGCCCGCGCCAGCCAGGGCCACATCGGCCGGGCCCGCGCGCTGGCCCGCGACGAGGCCACCCGCAACCGCCGCCACGAGGTCGTGACGATCCCGGCCAGGCTGACCTCCCTCGGTGCCTGCATGAACGCCGCCTCCAACCTCCACGAGGTGACCAAGGAGGAGGCCGACCTGATCACCGGCGAGCTGGACGCCCGGGAGAAGTCCGACCTCGACGCGTCGTACGGCGTGGTCGAGCGGGGCCGGCGCCCCCGCGAGTACGCCCCCGCGCTCTCCGCGATGGAGAAGGCCCAGAAGACCCGGGCCAAGCGGCGCCACCTCGACGTCGTCGACCGCAGCCTGATGGACCTGGTGTCCGTCTACCGCGATGCCGTGGCGATCGCGGTCGGAGCCCCCGGCGCCCTGGTCAACGAGGAGATCCGGCCCGACGTCGACAAGGTCGTCCGTGCCGCCACCCCCGAGCTCAACCTGCGCCGGATCGGCTGGATCTTCGACGCCCGCGAGCAGATGCTGGAGTTCAACGTGCCCGTCCCCCTCGCGCTCGAGTCGATGATGCTCGCGCTCAAGGTCCCCGAGGGGGCCGACCGGTGAAGCGCCTCGTGGTCGTCCTCGTCGTCGCCGCGATGGTGCTCGCGGTCGTCGGCATCGCCGCGCTCGCGCTGATGGTCGCCGACGAGGGGTCGCCCGCCCCGGACGACCCGCGGGTCGCCGTCACCCCGACGCCGGAGCCCGGCTCCACCGATGCGCCCGACCCCGCGCTCGCGCAGTTCTACGAGCAGGAGCCGACCTGGGAGGAGTGCCGCGGGCCGTTCTACTGCGCGACGGTCACGGTGCCGCTGGACTACGCGAAGCCCGACGGCGACACCATCGACCTCGCGCTGCTCAAGGCCCCCGCGTCCGACCCGGATCGCAGGATCGGCTCGCTGGTCGTCAACCCTGGCGGCCCCGGCGCCCCCGGCACCGAGTACGCCGCCCAGTCCGACTTCGTCTTCCGTGACCCCCTGCTCCAGCAGTTCGACATCGTCGGCTTCGACCCGCGCGGCACCGGAGACAGCAGCCCCGTCGACTGCCTGTCCGACGAGGACCTCGACGGCTACATCGCCGGCGACCCCGAACCCGACAGCCCCGACGAGGTCGACTCGCTGGTCGGGCTGGCTCAGGCCATCGGTGCCGGCTGCGCCGAGCTGTCGGGCGACCTGGCCGCCCACGTCTCGACGATCGAGGCGGCGCGCGACATGGACGTCATCCGCGCCGTCCTCGGCGAGTCGACGCTGACCTACTTCGGCGCCTCCTACGGCACCAAGCTCGGTGCGACGTACGCCGAGCTGTTCCCCGAGCAGGTCGGCCGGTTCGTGCTCGACGGTGCCGTCGACCTCTCCATCCCTTCGCGCCAGCTCAGCCTGGAGCAGGCGGAGGGGTTCGAGACCGCGCTCCGGGCCTACGTCGAGAACTGCGTCGAGTTCACCGAGTCCTGCTTCCTCGGCGCCGACGTCGACGCCGGGGTGGCCCGCATCGCCGAGTTCATCGACGACGTCGACGCCGACCCGCTCCCCGCCGGCGACCGCGAGCTCGCGGTCGGCAACGCCTTCTACGGGATCGTCGCCCCGCTCTACGTCGAGGACTACTGGTTCGTGCTGAGCCAGGCGCTGCAGGCGGGCTTCGACGGCGACGGGACCGCCCTGCTCGAGCTGTCCGACCTCTACTGGTCGCGTGGCCAGGACGGGTACGACGACAACAGTGGCGAGGCGATCTACGCGATCAACTGCCTCGACGACCCCTACTCCATCCCGGCCGGGCAGGTGCCGGCAGCGATCCCGGAGTTCGAGCAGGCCTCGCCCACGTTCGGCGCGGTCTTCGCCTGGGGGCTGGTCGGCTGCTCCGGGATCCAGGTCGAGTCCACCGAGAAGCCGCTGACGGTGCGTGGTGAGGGCGCGGCCCCGATCGTGGTCGTCGGCACCACCCGGGACCCGGCCACGCCGTACCGCTGGGCGGAGGCGCTGGCCGAGCAGCTGGAGTCCGGGGTGCTGGTCAGCCGCGACGGCGACGGGCACACGGGCTACAACTCCGGCAACGCGTGCGTCGACGAGGCGATCGAGGCCTACCTGATCGAGGAGACCGTCCCCGACGACGGCCTCACCTGCTGACCTTCACGGGTTCGGCGATGGACTGGATCCGCGCGGTCGCCAGCTCGATCATCAGCTTCGCTGCCGGCGACAGGGTGGCCCCGGCGCGGTGCACGATCGCGAGCATGTCGTACTGACGGGGCCGTAGCGAGACCCAGCCGGCCGTCGGCGCCAGGCGGGGGAGGAGCTGCTCGGCGGCGCCGCGCGGGATCACCGAGTCGGCGAGCCCCATCCCGACCAGCTCGACGGCGGTCTCGACGTCCTCGACCTCGATCCTGGTCTGCGGGTTGCGGCCGGTCTCGTGGAGCATCCGCCGCAGCACGATCCGGGTCGAGTCGTCGGAGCGCCACGTCGTCTCCGGCATCACGACCGAGGCCTCCGCCAGCTTCTGTGCGGTGACGGGGCTCTTCAACCGCTCCGGGTCGGCGCTGATGTAGACGAGCTCGTCGCGCGCCACCGGCGTCACCGTCATGCCCTCGCTGGTGACGGTCGGTACGGCGATCATCGCCGCCTCCAGGCGCCCGCGTCGCAGCTCGTCCTGGACGTCCGAGGAGTTCTGGCCGATCAGCTCGACCCGCACCCCGGGGTGCCGCGCGAGGACATCGGCGACCAGCCCCGCTCCGGCGTACAGCCGCGCGGTGCCGAACATCCCGAACCGGATCGTGCCGGTCTCCAGGGCGACGACGCTCTGCACGGCCCTCCGCGCCTCGGCCGCGGCGGCGAGTGTCGCCTCGGCGTGCGGACGGAGCGAGTCGCCGACGGTGGTCGGCACGACCCCGCGCCCGACCCGCCGGAAGAGCGTCGTGCCGAGCGTCTTCTCCAAGGCCCGGATCTGCTCGGAGACCGAAGGCTGCGCGTAGCCGAGCTCCTCGGCTGCGGCCGTCAGCGACCCGTGCTCGTAGGTGGCCAGGAAGCAGCGAAGCTGGTGCAGCGAAAGCATAGGGATCTCCTTGAGGTGCTGATGGAAAGTGAGGCTACCCCTATGACTGGACTCCCTCCAGAATAGTCCTGGCAGACATTCACCATCTCTGAGGGAGGTCACCTCATGTTCGACCACTACTGCACCGCCTGCGACAAGCGCCAGCTGATCTTCCCGAGCCAGGTCGCGTCGCTCACCAACACCGACCAGGGCATCGTCCTCACCTTCACCTGCTGGTGCGGCACGGAGCAGACGAGCACCACCGGTCTCGCTTCCGGGCGACCCGCGAGGGTGGCGCTCGCGGCCTGACGCCGCCGGTTTCGCTCCCCACGGCGGCCGTCCGTATACTTCCCCGGGTTGCCCGGACTGATCGTGATCAGGCACCGGGCAACGCGCCGCCTTAGCTCAGTCGGTAGAGCGTCTCACTCGTAATGAGAAGGTCATCGGTTCGATTCCGATAGGCGGCTCCGATCGCCGTGCCAGAGCCCGGGCCCTCCTTGACCGAGTGGCTCGGGCTGCTTCCTTCGTGGCTCCCGGAACCCGGTCGGGACGGTCGTCCGGCGGGGTCGTCCGGCGGGGTGGCCCGACGTCGGAGGCCATGGGGACCCCCGCGACGCGGGCGTGGCCAGCGGCGCTAGGCTGGCCCTGAGGGGCTCGGGCCCGATCGATACCCGGGCGCCCAGCGGCTGGCACGGTGTGGCGCCGGAGAGTGAGGCCATCATGGCGGACGCACCCGAGCGCCTGCTCTCCCAGCTCGCCGGCGAGTGCCGCGTCCGGCAGGATGTCGTCACACTGCTGGGTCGATCGCTCCCCCTGGTCGCCGAGGTGACCGGCGCGGACGCCGCCTACGCCCTGCGCCCCCACGCCGACGACGTGACGGTCTCCGCCCAGTGCGGGACGACGCTTGCCACCGACGAGCTGGCTCCGGCCCTCGTGGCGGACTCCCCGGGGTGGCGCGAGCTCACGATTCCCAGCCCCTGGAGCAACGGCGGCGTCCGGACCGTGCTGGCGCACCAACTGTCGGACGAGCTCGGCACGCTCGTGCTCGTGCTGGCCTACCACGGCGACCCGGCGCGCAGGGACCTCCTCGACATCGTCGGCGCCATGCTGGAGACGGCCGTGAGTCGCTCCCAGGTCGAGGCCGACCTCGCCGACCTGACTCAGCGGGTCGACAACGCGCAGCTCCTCGCCAACATGGGAGACTACGACTGGCACATCACGAGCGACACGAACCGCTGGTCCGACCAGCTCTACCGGATCTATGGCCACGAACCGCAGTCCTTCAACGCCAGCTATGAGCGGTTCATCTCCCACATCCATCCCGATGATCGCGAACGGATCACGGCGGTCCACCGTCGGGCGTACGCCTCCGGCGAGCCCTACCAGATGATCGAACGGGTCCAGCGGCCCGATGGCGAGACCCGATTCCTGTCCTCCAACGGGCAGGTGATCATGGACGAGGCCGGGACGCCGGTCCGGATGCGCGGAACCTGCATCGACATCACCGATCTGGTGCTGGCCGAGCAGCTGGCCGCCCGGGTCAGCGCCCGCTTCCAGGCTCTGGTGGAGGCGAGCGGAGATGCGATCCTGGTGCTCGAGGCCGGCCGGATCGTGCAGACCAACGACCGCGGCAGGGCCCTCCTCGGCGGCGACCCGGTGGGACAGCCCCTCGACCAGTTCGTGCAGGTCGCCGGAGCTCAGACCCTGGGCGTCGAGGGACGGGATCTCGACGGGCAGCCGCGCGTGCTCGATGTCTTCGCCAGCGAGCTGAACCCGGGGGTCGACGACGACCTGGTCGCGGTATTCCTCCGCGACGCCCGACCCCGCATCGCCAGTGAGGCGCTGGCGGTGACCGTGCGCGAGGCCCAGGTGCGCCGCCGACAGGCGGTGGAGATCAACGACAACATCATCCAGGGCCTGACCGCTTCCGTGTACTGCCTCGAGGGCTCTGACATGAGTGCGGCCGCGGACTACGTCCAGCTCACCCTCGCCTCGGCCCGGGCCATGATGAACGACCTCCTCGAGCCTCTCGACGGTGACGCCCTCAAGCCCGGGGACCTCGTGCGCCAGGATGCCTCGACGCTCCGCGACAGCACAGGGCCTGCCGCCGAGGGCGATCCAGCAGGAGCCGGCCAATCTCAGGGTGCCGCCACACGGAGAATCCTGATCGTGGACGACTCCGAGGACATGCGCCTGCTCGAGCGGCTCTACCTGGAGCGCAGGGAGGGGTTCGAGGTGGTCGGTGAGGCAGGGACGGGAGGTGAGGCCATCTCGCTGGCCAGGGAGCTGCAGCCCGACCTCGTCCTGCTCGACCTCGCCATGCCCGAGATGGACGGGCTGGAGGCGCTGCCGCACATCCTGCTCGCCGCTCCTGGCGCCCGGGTCATCGTCCTCTCCGGCTTCGACCAGCGGATCGGCGACCAGGCGCTGGCCCTCGGCGCCTCCCAGTTCGTGCAGAAGGGTGGCGGGATGAAGGAGCTCATGCGCGCCATCGACACCACCCTGCCTCGCGAGGAACCACCGCCCTCCGCCGCCTGAGGATCGCCCGGCGCGGCCAGCGTTCGTGTGGCGCTGGTCTCGATGACGTCTGGGAGACGTCTACGCGGGGTACACCGTGTTGGGCCGAGCCGTCTTCCGGCGAGCCGCCCTCCCAACGTCGTCAGGAGACCCATGCCCGCCGAGGCGCCTGTCCGAGCGCGCGTCCGCCTCCCGTGGGCGGACGTTGCCAAGGGGGCCTGCATCGTGCTGGTCGTTCTGCACCACGCCACGACCAAGCAGTACGACGCCCTCGTGCCCAGCCACCTGATCGCGGTGGCGGACGCGTGGAACTCGCTCACGCACGCCTTCAAGCCGGTCCGGATGCCCTTGTTCTTCGTGCTCAGCGGCTTCTTCGCGGCGTCCGCCGTGGATCGTCCGTGGGCCGACGTCACCCGCCGGATCGCCACCTCGGTCTACCTGTACGTCGTGTGGCTCCTGCTGCTGGCCGCCTTCACGACCTGGGAGCGGGAACTTCCCATGAACCGGGTGCAGGACTTCGACGAGTTGGTCCTCGACCTCGTGTTCGCGTCGACGGGTCTGTGGTTCCTGTACGCCCTCGCCGTGTACTTCGTGCTGGTCCGACTCACGGCCGGGCTGCCGGCCGGTGCGGTGCTGGCCGGGGCGACGGCTCTGGCCGCAGTGGCCTCCCTCCTCCCGATCGAGGAGGCCAACCGGGTCTCGGTGCTGCTGCACCTCGCCTACTTCGTTCTCGGCGCCCGCTTCCCGCACCTGGTGCGACGCGCCGCGACCTGGACCCGGGCCGGGGTTCTCCCGGCTCTCACCGTCACGCTGGTCGTGTCCTCGGCGGCGATGACCTACGCCGGGCTGCCGACGAGCCTCGACGTCGTCCTGCTGAGCCTGATCGGGCTGCCGTGGGGCGTCCTGGTCGCCGTGCGGGTGGCCCGGGCGCCGCGCACGGCCCAGACGCTGTCGTGGATCGGGCGCCGGACCCTGCCGGTCTACGTTCTCCACATCCCGGTGCTGGGCATCCTGCACCACCTGGGTCTCGGCCCGGACCTCGGTCCCGACGCGCTCGCGCTGCCGCTCGCGACGGCGTACCCCGTGGTCGTGACGGCTCTCGTGGTTGCCGGGACCCTCGTCGTCCACGCGGCGTTGCTGCGGCTGGGGCTCGGGGCGTTGTTCACACTGCCGGGCGCCGGACGACGTCTCATGGCGGCGGACGCGGGGCAGACCCCTGACCACCGACGTGCCAAGGTGATGGGTGTCACTGTCAGCACGGTGACGCACGGCCCGGAGGTGGGCTCGACGAAGGGGTAGGACATGCCGGAGCGGGAGACGTTCGACTACGTGGTCGTCGGCGCCGGGAGCGCGGGCGCCGTGGTGGCCGCCCGGCTGAGCGAGGACCCACGCACCAGCGTGCTGCTCCTCGAGGCAGGTGGGCCGGCCGACGCCGACGAGATCAGCATCCCGGCTGCCTTCCCGAACCTGTTCAAGACCCGGTGGGACTGGAACTACCAGACCTCCGAGCAGAAGCAGCTGGAGAGCCGGCGCGCCTACTGGCCGCGGATGAAGGCGCTCGGCGGTTGCTCGTCGATGAACGCCATGATCTACATCCGCGGCAATCGCGCCGACTTCGACACGTGGCGCGACGCCTACGGCGCCACCGGGTGGGGGTACGACGACGTGCTGCCGGCGTTCATCCGCTCCGAGGGCAACACTCGCCTCGGTGGCCCGCTCCACGGACAGGACGGTCCGCTGCACGTCGAGGACCGGCGCTACACCCACCCCCTGACCGAGCTGTGGGTCGAGTCCGCGGTGGCGTCCGGGTTCAAGCCCACCGACGACTTCAACGGCGCCGAGCAGGAGGGCGCCGGCCTCTACCAGGTCACCTGCAAGAAGGGGCGCCGCTGGTCGACGGCCAAGGCCTACCTCGAGCCGGCAGCGGACCGGCCGAACCTGACGATCCGGACCGGCGCGCTCGCCGAGCGGGTCGTCATCGAGGGCGGCCGCGCCATCGGGGTCACCTACCAGCACGGCGCGACCAGCCGGACGACGTACGTCGACGCCGAGGTCGTGCTCTCCGGGGGTGCGGTCAACTCGCCCCAGCTGTTGATGCTCTCGGGCATCGGGCCAGGGGCCCACCTGCGCGAGGTCGGCGTCGACGTGGTGGTCGACCTGCCCGGCGTCGGACAGAACCTCCACGACCACCCCGCCGTTCCCCTGGTCTTCCGGACTCGTGGGATAGGCGACCTGATGGACCACAACAACCTGGCCCAGTTCGTCCGGGCGAAGACGACCGGCACCGGCCCCCTGGTCTCCAACGTCGGCGAAGGTGGCGGGTTCTGGCGCTCGTCGGACCAGCTCTCCGCTCCCGACCTCCAGGTGCACGTCGCGCCGTCCGGGTTCTACGACAACGGCCTCCACGAGCCCACCCACCGCAACGTCACCGTCGCCCCCACTCTGGTGCACGTCGCCAGCCGCGGCTCGATCCGGCTCCGCTCGACCGACCCGCGCTGGCACCCGGAGATCGACCCCGGCTACTACGACGACCAGACCGACCTCGACGCCATGACCTCCGGCGTACGACGACTGCTGGAGACCGTGTCGACCGGCCCGCTGGCCGCGCACATCGCCGGGCCCGGCCTGCCGACGATGGAGGCCTGGGGGAGCGACCCGACCGATGCCCAGATCGTCGACCACATCCGTGCTCTGTCGCAGACGCTCTACCACCCGGTCGGCACGTGCGCGATGGGCGGCGACGAACGGGCCGTGGTCGACCCCGAGCTTCGGGTGCGCGGCGTCGACGGGCTCCGCGTCGCCGACGCCAGCGTCATGCCGATGGTCACCCGCGGCAACACCAACGCCCCCTCGATCATGATCGGCGAGCGGGCCGCCGACCTCCTGCGTGGAAAGGCAAGCCGATGACCGACAAGCTCGAGTCCCTCAACCCCGCCACCGGTGACGTGGTCGGGATCCATCCGATCGACGACGCCGCCGCGGTCGACGCCGCGGTGGCCCGGGCCCGGGCGGCTTCCGGCTGGTGGGCAGGCCTCGGCTTCGACGGCCGCAAGGTCGTGCTCGCCCAGTGGCGCGGGGTGCTGACCCGACGGATGGCCCAGCTCGCCGACGTCGTCCACCAGGAGACCGGCAAGCCGCACGCCGACGCCCAGCTCGAGATCGGCCTGGCCATCGACCACCTGGCGTGGGTCGGGTCCCATGCCGAGAAGGTGCTCGGCCGCAAGCGGGTCTCGCCGGGGCTGCTGCTCGCCAACCAGGCGGCCTCCGTGGAGTACCTCCCCCTCGGCGTCGTCGGCGTCATCGGTCCCTGGAACTACCCGGTCTTCACGCCCATGGGCTCGATCGCCTACGCGCTGGCGGCCGGCAACGCCGTCGTCTTCAAGCCGAGCGAGCTCACGCCCGGAGTCGGCGTCTGGCTGGCGGACAGCCTGCGCGAGGTGACACCCGGACATGCCCTGCTCGAGACCGTGACCGGGCTCGGCGAGACCGGCGCGGCCCTGTGCCGGGCCGACATCGACAAGCTGGCGTTCACCGGCTCCACGGCCACCGGCAAGAAGGTGATGGCGACCTGCGCCGAGCGGCTGACACCGGTCCTGATCGAGGCCGGCGGCAAGGACGCCCTGCTGGTCGACGTCGACGCGGACGTCACCGCCGCCGCGGACGCCGCGGCGTGGGGCGCGTTCTCGAACGCCGGCCAGACCTGCCTCGGGGTCGAGCGGGTCTACGTCCACGAGCGGGTCGCCGACCGGTTCATCGACGAGCTCTCCCGCCGGGCGCGGGAGATCCATGCGGGGACCGATGCCGGTGCCAAGTTCGGCCCGATGACGATGGCGAGCCAGGTGGACGTCGTACGTCGTCACGTCGACGACGCGTTGGCCCGTGGCGGGCGCGCGGTGGTCGGCGGGGCGGACGCGATCGGCGAACGGTTCGTGCAGCCCACCGTCCTGGTCGACGTGCCCGAGGACTCGGTGGCCGTCACCGAGGAGACCTTCGGGCCGACCGTCACGGTCACCCGGGTCCGCGACATGGACGAGGCCGTGGAGCTGGCGAACGCCAGCCGCTACGGGCTCGGGTCCACCGTGTTCTCGGCGAAGCGAGGGGCCGAGCTGGCCAGGAGGCTGCGCACGGGGATGACCTCCGTCAACTCGGTCATCTCGTACGCCGCCGTGCCGGGCCTGCCCTTCGGCGGCGTCGGCGACTCGGGCTTCGGCCGGATCCACGGGCCGGACGGGCTGCGCGAGTTCACCTACGCCAAGGCGGTCACCCGGCAGCGGTTCAAGCCGGTGCTGAACCTGACCACCTTCGACCGCACGCCCGAGCAGGACACCACCTTCGCCTCGCTCCTGACGGCGCTGCACGGGCGGGCCACGCAGCTGCCGAAGCGGCCGCTGCGAACCCGGCGCGAGGACTCCCGGCGGACCCGCCGACCAAACTAGAACACGTTACTGTTCGGGCATGACCGCTGACGTCTTCGCGCCCGCCACGCTGGGTCCGGTCACGCTGCGCAACCGGGTGGTCAAGGCGGCGACGTTCGAAGGGCGGACGCCGCACGGCCAGGTGACCGACGAGCTCATCGACTACCACCTCGCCCCGGCTCGCGGCGGCGTCGGGCTCACCACCGTCGCCTACCTGGCGGTCGCGCCGGAGGGTCGCACCCACGCCGAGCAGATCGTCGTCGGCGAGGACACGCTGGCCGGCCTCTCCCGGCTGACGGACGCCGTCCACGGGACCGGCGCCGCGGTTGCCGGCCAGGTCGGGCACGCCGGCCCGGTCGCCAACGGCCGCTCCAACGGCGTCAAGGCGCTCAGTGCCAGCCGGATGCCCAGCCCGCTGTCCATGCAGATGATCGGGTCGGCCACCGAACGCGACCTCACCCGGATCACCAGCGCGTACGTCGGCACCGCACGCACGCTGGTCCGTGCGGGCTTCGACGTCCTCGAGCTGCACATGGCGCACAGCTACCTCATCTCGAGCTTCCTCGCCCCCGCGCTCAACCGTCGCAAGGACCGGTGGGGTGGCTCCCCGGAGAACCGGGCCCGACTGGCCCGCCAGGTCGCCCGCGCCGTACGCGACGAGGTCGGCGGCGAGGTGGCCGTGACCGCGAAGGTCAGCCTCGGTGACGGCTTCCGCGGTGGCGTCACCACCGATGACGGGCTGGCGCTCGCGCAGCTGCTGGAGGCCGACGGCACTCTCGATGCACTCCAGATGAGCGGTGGGAGCTCGCTGATGAACCCCATGTACCTCTTCCGCGGGGACGTGCCGCTGAAGGAGTTCGCGGACGCGATGCCGATGCCGGTGCGGCTCGGGATGCGGGTCGGCGGCACGCGGTTCCTCAAGGCGTACCCGTTCGAGGAGGCCTACTTCCTGGACCGGGCGCTGACGTTCCGGGCCGGCCTGTCGATGCCGTTGATGCTGCTCGGCGGCATCAATCGGCGGGACACGATGGAGCAGGCGATGGCCCAGGGGTTCGACTTCGTGGCGATGGGACGCGCGCTGCTGCGCGAACCCGACCTGGTCCAGCGGCTGGAAGGAGGGCGGCAGCCGAGCGGCGTCTGCATCCACTGCAACCGGTGCATGCCCACCATCTACTCCGGCACCCGATGCCCGGTGGTCACCCCACCCCCTCGTTGAGTTGGGCATGAGTGGCGGTCCAGTTGGGCTCCCGCGGCGTCGGCAGTGCCGCGGAGGCCCAACTCGCTGGCCGCGGAGGCCCAACTCAACATGATCGACGGGAGCCTGTCGGGAGCGACGGACGGTTCCGCCCTTCCGCCAACCTAGAACGTGTTCTAGATTGGGTCGCATGATCGTTCCCGAGAAGCCGCTCCGCGTCCTCGTCTGGTCGACCGGCACCGTCGGCCGCCATGCCATCGCCGGCATCGACGCCCACCCGAACCTCGAGCTCGTGGGGGTCTGGGTCTCCAACCCCGACAAGGACGGCAAGGACGCCGGACAGCTGGCCGAGCTCGGCCGCGACCTGGGCGTCCTCGCCACCACCGACCGCGACGCCCTGATCGCCCTCGAGCCGGACGCGATCGTGCACACGGCGATGGCCGACGACCGGGTCTTCGAGTGCATCGAGGACCTCTTCGGCTTCGTCGAGGCCGGCATCAACGTCGTCTCCAGCGGGCCGGTGCTGCTCCAGTGGCCGGAGAAGATCCTTCCCGACGACATGCTCGACCGGCTGGCCGCGGCGGGGGACCGGACCGGAGCCAGCCTGCACGTCAACGGCATCGACCCCGGGTGGGCCAACGACGTGCTGCCGCTCCAGCTCACCTCGCTGAGCCAGCGGATCGACGAGGTCCGGGTCCAGGAGCTGGCCGACTACTCGACGTACTACCAACCGGTGGTGATGAAGGAGATCTTCGGCTTCGGCAAGTCCCTCGACGAGAAGCCGATGCTCTGGGAGCCCGGCATCCTGACCATGGCCTGGGGCAGCGTCGTTCGGCAGATCGCCGCCGGTCTCGGCATCACGCTCGACGAGCCCCTGACCGAGGAGGTCGACCGCCAGCCCGCCGACCGCGACATCTCGACGGTCTCGGTCGACATCGAGAAGGGCACGATGGGTGCGGTCCGCTTCCAGCTGACCGGCAAGGTCGACGGTGTCCCGCGGGTGGTGCTCGAGCACTGCACCCGCACGTCGCCGGAGCAGATGCCCGAGTGGCCCAAGCCGACCAAGGGCGACGGTTGCTACCGCGTCGTCGTGACCGGCGAGCCGATGATGGAGCTGGAGTTCACCCACCACGGCGAGCACGGTGACCACAACGTCTCCGGGATGATCGTCACCGCGCAGCGCCTGGTGAACGCCGTCCCGGCCGTCGTCGCGGCGCAGGGTGGGCTGGTCACCGCGCTCGACCTCCCTCTGGTCACCGGCCACGGGCTGGTGTCGACGTGAGCATCCTCGACCGCTTCACCCTCACCGACCACGTCGCCGTCGTCACCGGCGCCGGGCGCGGCATCGGTGCCGCCACCGCCGTCTCCTTCGCGGAGGCCGGTGCGGACGTGGCGATCTCCGCCCGCACCGCGGGCCAGCTCGAGGCCGTCGCGGACCGGATCCGCGCCGCGGGGCGTCGCGCCCTGGTCGTCCCGGCCGACCTGAGCGACCTCGACGCGGTCGCCGGTCTCGCACAGGCGGCGTACGACGAGTTCGGGCGGCTGGACACGGTGGTCAACAACGTGGGTGGCACCATCCCGAACGCGTTCCTCGACACCGACGTGGCCTACCTCGAGGAGTCGTTCCACTTCAACGTGAGCACCGCCCACGCCCTCAGCCTGGCTGCCGTGCCGCTGATGCTGAAGGGGCCGGACGACGCCCAGAAGTCGATCGTCAACATCAGCTCGATGATGGGCCGGGCCTCCGGTCGGGGCTACCTCGCCTACGGCACCGCCAAGGCCGCGCTCGCGCACTGGGCCCGGCTGGCGGCCCGCGACCTCGCACCGCGGATTCGGGTCAACGGCATCTACGTGGGGTCGGTGATGACGAGCGCGCTCGAGTTCGTCGCCGGCGTACCGGAGATGAAGGAGCAGATGGAGACCAAGACTCCGCTGGGGCGGATCGGCGAGGCCGAGGACATCGCGGCCGCGGCGCTCTACCTCAGCTCGCGTGCCGGACAGTACGTCACCGGCAAGATGCTCGAGGTCGACGGCGGCATCCAGGAGCCGAACCTCGACCTCAACCTCCCCGACCTGACCTCGTAGGGTCGGCCGGTGACGTCGACCAGCACCGCCCACGCGATCTCGCCCGACTCCGGGCAGCACTGGACGGAGCCGGGGGCGTGGCCGGTCGCCGACGGGGTCCACCGGATCCCGCTGCCGCTCCCGATGGACGGACTGAAGGCGGTCAACGTCTACGTGCTCGACACGGGTCACGGTCTGACTCTCGTCGACGGCGGTTGGGCGATCGAGGAGGGACGCACGCTTCTCGAGAAGTCCCTGCGTGACATCGGCTACGGCCTCGCCGACATCACCCGCTTCCTGGTCACCCACGTCCACCGCGACCACTACACGCTGGCGTCCGTGATCGGGCGGGAGTACGGCGCCCACGTCAGCCTCGGGATCGGCGACAAGCCGACCCTCGACCTCATGCACAACGCCGCGGACGTCGACGGCGACCCGACCGTCGAGGTGCTTCGGTCGGCCGGTGCGGTGGAGATCGCGAAGGACTGGGCGAAGTTCACCGACGGCAAGATGCCCGACCTCTCGATGTGGGGCTACCCGGACACCTGGCTCGACGGCGACCACGCCATCGAGGTCGGCGTCCGCACCCTCGACGCCGTCCACACCCCCGGCCACACCCAGGGCCACTTCGTCTTCGCGGACCGCGACGCCGGGCTGCTCTTCGCCGGGGACCACGTCCTCCCGACGATCACCCCGTCGATCGGGTTCGAGCCGGTGCCCGTCGCGCAGCCGCTGCGGGACTTCATGGGCTCGCTCACCAAGGTCCGTGGCCTGCCCGACCTCCGGCTGCTCCCGGCGCACGGCCCGGTGGCGCCCTCCTCGCACGCCCGGGTCGACGAGCTGCTGGCCTTCCACGAGGTCCGGCTCACTCTCTCCCTGGAGGCGCTGGTCGGGGGTGCAAGCACCGGTTTCGACGTCGCCGCCGAGCTGCCCTGGACCCGCCATGCCCACCGGCTGGCCGACCTCGACGTCTTCAACGCGTCGCTGGCCAGCATGGAGACCAAGGCCCACCTCGAGCTCCTGGTCGCACGCGGTCAGGCGACCCGTGAGGTCGTCGACGGGGTCGTCGTCTTCAGCCCCGTGTGAGCCGCATCGGCAGGTGCGGGATGCCGTCCTCGAGGAACTCGGGCCCGTCCACCTCGAAGCCGAAGCCCTCGTACCAGGCACGCAGCGGGGACTGGGCGTCCAGCACAACCGGCCGGTCACTGCACTCGGCGAGGGCAGCGGTCATCAGGGCGTCGGCGAGCCCTTGCCCCCGCGCCCCGCGACCCAGGACCACGCGCCCGATCCGCAGCTCGTCGCCGTCGTCGAGCAGCCTCAGGTAGCCGCCGAGGCCGTCGTCGGTGGTGAGGAGCACGTGCCTGGTCCCGGGCTCCGGGTCGCGACCGTCGAGGTCGGGATACGGGCACGACTGCTCGACCACGAAGACGTCCTGCCGCAGTCGCCACACGTCGTACGCCGTCCGGGCCTCGAGCTCGTCGAAGGCCAGCACCCGGACCGTCATCGCAGGAACGCCAGGGTCTGCCGCCACGCCGGGCGGGCCTCCGGGACGGGGAGGATCGGGTAGACGTGGATCAGGTCGGGCACCTCGACGTAGGTCAGGTCCCACCCCGCCTCGGCAGCCCGCCGCGCGAGCAGGCGGCACCCGGGCATCAGCGAGTCCCGCGTCCCGCAGAACATCAACGTGCGGGGGAGCCCGGACAGGTCGGCAAGGCCGGGGCTGACCTCGGGCCGGCCCAGGTCCTCGGGCGAGCCGGCCCACCACCCTGCGTACGCCCGGATCTTGCCGATGAACAGCCACGGGTCGCCGAGCGTGACCTCCTCGGTCTCGGGCGTGCTGGTGGTCAGGTCGACCCAGGGCGAGTGCAGCAGTAGATGGGTCGGCTGCTCGCCGCCCCGGTCACGCAGCGCCAGGGCGAGCGCCAGTGCGTACCCGCCACCCGCTGAGTCGCCGGTCAGCACCAGGCCGCCCGGCTCCTTTGCCCAGCGCTCGGCCAGGTCGGTCAGCGGCTCGAAGGAGTCGCGCCAGGTGTGCTCCGGCGCCAGCGGGTAGTCCGGCAACACCACCCGGGCCCGGAGCGCCCGCGCCAGCTTCGCGGCGTACCGAACGTGGAAGGGGTCGATCGGCGCCATGAACCCGCCACCGTGCACGAACATCACGGTCCGCTTCGGGTCGATCCCGCGCGGCGTGATGACGTACGACGGGAAGCCGCCGAGGTCCTCCTCGACCACCGAGAACCGCTTGCCGAACCGGGGCACGAGCCGGGTCGGGAGCGATCGGTCGAGACCCGTGTGCCAGCGCTCGACACGGGCCCGTTCGCGGCCGAGGTCGTCGAGGTCACGGGACTTGCGGACCCGCGGGACCACCCACGCGAGGAACTGGTGGCGGAGGCTCGGTGACATGGCCGAAGCCTAGAGCTGTCACAAACCGACGACGGCCGGTGTCTCGTGGACGAACGACCAGATCGGTCGCCGAACTGAGGAGGCACCATGCCCAGCACGTTCCGCATCCCGAAGGCGCCCATCACCGGGCTCTACGGCAAGACCCTGTCGGTCTACGCCCGCCGTACCTACGGCGAGATCCCCGACAACGCCCACGTCTACTGGCACCACCGCAAGGTGCTCAGGGCCGTGCTCGGCTTCGAGCAGAAGGTCGCGAAGTGGGACAAGCTCGACCCGACCCTCAAGTCCTACGCCCAGCTCGCGAGCGCCGGGGTGATCGGCTGCAGCTGGTGTCTCGACTTCGGCTACTTCATGGCGCACAACGACGGTCTCGACCTGGCCAAGGTGCGGGAGGTGCCGCGGTGGCGCGAGTCCGACGTGTTCACTCCTCTCGAGCGCGACGTCCTCGCGTACGCCGAGGCGATGAGCAGCACGCCCCTCGGGGTCACCGACGAGATGGTGGCCGGGCTGGTCGAGCAGCTGGGCGCCGAGGCGGTCGTGGAGCTGACCCAGATGGTGGCGCTGGAGAACATGCGCTCCCGGTTCAACGCGGCGGCCGGCCTGCAGAGCCAGGGCTACTCCGACGTGTGCGACCTCCCGCTCGCCGTACCCTCGCAGGCATGAGCGGGTCCGCCACCGACGCCTTCGTCACCCACCGCAGCCTGCTGTTCACGGTCGCCTACGAGATGCTCGGCTCGGCCGCCGACGCCGAGGACGTCCTGCAGGAGACCTGGCTGCGCTGGGCGGAGGCGGACCGCGCCGAGGTGCGCGACGAGCGTGCCTACCTGGTCCGGATCGCCACCCGGCTGTCCCTCAATCGGATGCGGACGAACGCCCGCCGCCGCGAGTCGTACGTCGGGCCCTGGCTGCCCGAGCCGCTGCTGACGTCACCCGACGTGGCCGAGGACGTCGAGCTCGCCGACAGCGTCTCGATGGCCATGCTCGTGGTGCTCGAGAGCCTGACGCCCACGGAGCGTGCGGTGTTCGTGCTCCGCGAGGTGTTCGACGTCGGGTACGACGAGATCGCGGCCGCCGTGGACAAGGAGCCGGCCGCGGTCCGGCAGATTCTGCACCGGGCGCGCGCACGCGTGGACGAGCGCCGGCCCCGCAGCTCGGTGACGCCTACCGAGCGGGATGCGGTGATCGAGAGGTTCCTCGGGGCCACGGCCACCGGGGACCTGCAGGGCCTGCTCGACGTGATGTCGCCCGACGTGGTGCTGCTGACCGACGGTGGCGGGTTCCGGCAGGCGGCGCTGCGCCCGATCCTCGGCCGCGACAAGGTGCTCCGCTTCCTCGACGCGGTCGCCGGCGACGGCTGGCCGGCCGAGGTGCTGGTCGTCAACGGCGCCCCGGCGCTGCGCATCGTCGTCGACGGCGAGATCGACTCGGTGGGCACCGTCCTCGTCGAGGACGGGCTCGTGACCGGCATCTACATCGTCCGGAACCCCGAGAAGCTGCGCCGCCTCAACGAGGTGGTCGCCCTCACCCGGTGACCGCAGGTGACCCCGAAGGCGTGTCGTGCCCACCGCGGCACGCGCCTGCCGTCGGGCGATGGAGTCCGGCTTCCTCGCCGCCGCGCTCGTCACCGTGTTGCTCGGCCTGTTCGTGGGTGGCGTCCTCTACCAGCACGAGCTCACCGCTCGACTCCGCCGGCTCCGCGCCGAGCCGACCCACCCGGGGAATGCGACCTTCATGGCGCGCCGTACCGGCACCTGGCAGGCGTACGACGACCTCCTCGCCGAGGCGTGCCGTGCGCTCGGGATCCCCGACAGCCTGACCGAGATGCCATGCGGAACCGAGCGGGACACCGAGCGGCTGGTCGTGGAGCACCGGCTCATGGAGGCTGGCCTGCGCCTCGGCGGGTGACGGGTCCGCCCGGGAGGACCCGGGGCTCCCTCGGCGAGGGCAGGGAGTAGATTCGTCGGCAGAAGACAGGGGAGCACGCCCACGTGCTGAGAGTGCGGATCCAACCGCAGACCCTCCGAACCTGATCCGGTTAGAACCGGCGATAGGGAGTCCGATGAAGCCCAACCTTGCATTCGCGCTTGCGCTCACCACGGCCCTGACCGGCCTGGCCGGCTGCAGCCTCACCGCCGGTGACCCCGAGGGGCAGGACCAGCAGGAGGCCGGCGGCACCGTCGTCCTGGTCACCCACGAGTCCTTCGCGCTGTCCAAGAAGCTGCGCCGCGCCTTCGAGGAGGAGTCCGGCTACGACCTCGAGGTCCGGCCCGCGGGCGACGCCGGGGCACTCATCACCAAGCTCGTCCTCACGGCCGACAACCCCACCGGTGACGTGGCCTACGGCGTCGACAACACCTTCGCCAGCCGCGCGCTCGACGAGGGCGTGTTCGCCGCGTCGGACGTCGAGCTGCCGGCCGGTGTCGAGCAGTACGCGCTCCCGGGCGACGACGGGCGCCTGGTGCCGGTCGACAACGCGAGCGTCTGCGTCAACGTCGACACCGAGTGGTTCGCCGAGCGGGACCTCGAGCCCCCGGCCACCCTCGAGGACCTCACCGACCCCGCCTACGAGGGCCTCTTCGTCACCGCCTCCGCCCTGTCCAGCTCACCCGGCATGGCCTTCCTGCTCAGCACCGTGGCCGAGTACGGCGACGAGTGGCCGGCGTACTGGGAACGCCTGATGGCCAACGACACCCTGGTCGTCGACGGCTGGAGCGACGCCTACTACGGCGAGTTCACGCAGGGCGGTGCCAAGGACGGCCGTCCGATCGTGCTGTCCTACGACTCCTCGCCGGCATTCACGGTCCCGAAGGGCGCCGACGAGTCGACCACGGCCGCGCTGCTCGACACCTGCTTCCGCCAGGTCGAGTACGCCGGCGTCCTGACCGGCGCGGACAACCCCGAGGGCGGCCAGGCACTGGTGGAGTTCCTGCTGTCCGACGCCGTGCAGGCCGCCCTGCCCGAGAGCATGTACGTCTTCCCGGTCGTCGACTCCGTCGAGCTCCCCGAGGAGTGGGCGCGCTACGCCGAGCAGCCGTCCGCGCCGTACGAGCTCGACCCGGCCGAGATCGCCGCCAACCGCGAGGCCTGGCTGGAGGAGTGGCGGGACGTCACCACCCGCTGACCCGATGACCCGCCGCCTGCTCACCCTGGCCGCGCTGGCGCTTGTACCGGCGTTGGTCCTGGGCGTCTTCTTCGTGCTGCCGGTCAGCAGCATGGTGGCGCGCGGCTTCTGGGTGGACGGCACGTTCGACCCGGGCGGGGTGCTCGACGTGCTGGCCCGCGAGCGGGTGCACCGGGTGCTGTGGTTCACGCTCTGGTCCTCCGCGGCAGGTACGACGATCTCCGTCCTGCTCGGTCTGCCCGCGGCGTACGCGCTGCACCGTCTCGACCTCCCGGGGCGACGGGTGGTCCGCGCGGCCCTGCTGGTGCCGTTCGTGCTGCCCACGATCGTGGTCGGGGTGGCCTTCCGCCAGCTCCTGGGTGAGTCCGGACCGCTCGGCTTCCTCGGTCTCGACCAGACCGGTCTCGCCGTCGTCGCCGGTCTGGTCTTCTTCAACGTCGCGGTCGTGATCCGGGCCGTGGGGACATCCTGGGAGTCGCTCGACCCGCGGCCGGCGCAGGCAGCGGCGACGCTCGGCGCGACGCCGTGGCAGGTGCTGCGGACCGTCACCCTCCCGGCGCTGCGCCCGGCGATCGTCTCGGCGGCCAGCGTGGTCTTCCTCTTCTGTGCGACGGCGTTCGGCATCGTGCTGACCCTGGGTGGCGTCCGCAACGCGACGATCGAGACGGAGATCTACCTGCTCACCACCAGTGTCTTCGACCTGCAGGCCGCGGCCGCGTTGTCGGTGCTGCAGCTGCTCGGGGTGGTCGTGCTGCTCGGTCTCGCCCAGCGGCTGCGCGCGGTGACGGATCCGGGCATCGCCCGGGTCGCGGCCCGGCCGCGCCGGCCCGGCCGTGGCGACCTGCCGGCGCTGGCGGTCACCGCGGTGGTGCTGGTGTTCGTGGCCCTCCCCGTCGCCGCCCTCGTCACCGGGTCCCTGCAGGTGGGGGACGCCTGGAGCCTCGACCACTACCGGGCGCTGTCCACCACCGGTGAGCAGCAGGCCCTGCTCGTGCCGGTGACCGATGCCCTGCTGATGTCATTGCGCACCGCCGTCGACGCGACCTGGATGGCACTGGCCATGGGGCTCATGGTCGCGCTCGTCGTCACCCGGCGCTCCCGCTCGCGCGCAGAGCGTCGGGTGCGGGGGGCGCTCGACGGACTCTTCATGCTCCCGCTGGGGGTCTCCGCCGTCACCCTCGGCTTCGGGTTCCTGATCAGCCTGGATCGGGGGATTCTCGACCTGCGGGACTCGGCCCTGCTGGTGCCGATCGCGCAGGCACTGGTGGCGCTGCCGCTCGTCGTGCGGACGATCATCCCTGTGCTCGCCGGGATCGACGACCGCCAGCGACAGGCAGCCGCGTCGCTGGGGGCCTCACCGTTCCGCACCCTGCTCACCGTCGACCTGCCAGTCGTCTGGAAGCCGTTGCTCGCCGCGAGCGGCTTCGCTTTCGCCGTGTCGCTGGGGGAGTTCGGGGCGACCGCGTTCCTGGCCCGTGACGAGCAACCGACCCTGCCGGTCGTCATCTTCCGGCTCCTCGGCCACCCGGGCGAGGGCAACTACGGCATGGCGCTCGCGGCGTCCGTGGTCCTCGCCGCCACCACCGCCCTCGTGGTGCTCGCGGTCGAGCGGCTCCGCGTCCCCTCTCTGGGAGCCTTCTGACATGCTCCGCCTCCGCGACGTCTCCGTCTCCTACGACGGCACCCCCGCCGTCCGCGGGGTCTCGCTCGACCTGCCCGACGGTGGGGTGCTGGCAGTGCTCGGGCCGTCGGGCTGCGGCAAGTCGACGCTGTTGCGGGCGGTCGCCGGCCTGGAGCCGCTCACAGCCGGCAGCATCCACTGGGACGACCAGGACCTGGCCCGGGTCCCGACGCACAAGCGCGGCTTCGCCCTGATGTTCCAGGACGGCCAGCTCTTCACCCACCTCACCGTCGCCCGCAACGTCGCCTACGCCCTGCGGCTGCGACGCGCCGGCGGCATCCCCGGCCGGGTCGACGAGCTGCTCGCACTGGTCGGCCTCGAGGGGTACGCCGACCGCCTGCCCGGCACCCTGTCCGGTGGTGAGCGGCAACGGGTGGCGCTGGCCCGGTCGCTGGCGGTGGAGCCCCGGCTGCTGCTCCTGGACGAGCCGCTGTCCGCACTCGACGCCGGGCTCCGCGAACGTCTCGCGGGTGACCTGCGCGGGATCCTGCGCGCGGCCGGGACCACTGCCCTCATGGTCACCCACGACCACGAGGAGGCGTTCACCGTGGCCGACCGGCTGGCCGTCATGCAGGACGGGCACCTCGTCCAGGAAGGCCCGATCGACGAGGTGTGGCGCAACCCCGTTGACGCGGCGACCGCGCTGTTCCTCGGTTACGCCAAGGTGTTCGAGGGTGAGGCGGCGGCGCACCTGACTGTGGCGGCCGGGCTCCCCGGCGTACCGGCGGTGGCGCTGCGGCGGTCTGCCCTCACCGTCACCGAGGGCGGTCCGATCGACGGGACCGTGCTCTCCTCGCGGATCACCCCCGAGCAGGTCCGGCTCGTCGTGGAGACCGACCTGCTGGGTCGCGTCGACGCCGTGGCTCCCCTCGACGTGCACCCCGCCGCGGGCGAGAGGGTCACCTTGTCGGTCGATCCCACCCGCCTGGCGACTATCCGGAGGCGGAGCCGCCCAGCGCCCTCCTAGACTGAGCCGCGTGTATCGCCGTGCCTACGTCCTTCTGGTCGGGACGGCGTGTGCCATGGGCGCGCTGGCGGTGATCGCCGCACTCGTCCTCGACAAGCGGCTGGCCGACCCCGAGGGCTTCCTCGGCCCGGCGTGGGTGCGACTCCCGCTGCTGCTGCTCGGGGCGTTCCTCCTCGACATGCTGCCCCGGGTGCTGTGGGGCTCGGGCATGAGCGCGCGCAAGATGTCGGCCATCGTCCGGGAGCGGGTGCGGACGCACTGGACCCGCGAGCGGATGACCCTCGTGGTGATGGGCCTGGTGTGCTTCTACATCACCTACGTCAGCTACCGGAACCTCAAGTCCTACTTGCCCTTCGTCATGGGCGAGACGAAGTACGACCGCGAGCTGCACCTCATCGACAAGGCCCTGTTCCTGGGCAGCGAGCCCGGCAACGTGCTCCACTCCCTGCTCGGTACCAACGTCTCCGCGTACGTGCTGTCGGCCATCTACCTCTGGTTCCTGCCGCTGGTCCCGCTGGCCCTGACCGGCTGGCTGATCTGGTCGCGCAACATCTCCTTCGGCTACTGGTTCGCCACCTCGCAGTGCATCGCCTGGACCCTCGGCACCGCGTCGTACTACGCGCTGCCGACCCTCGGCCCCGGTTTCGAGTACTCGTGGCTCTACCAGGACCTGGCCCAGACCCCGACCGCTGACCTGATGGAGTCGCTGTTCTATGCGCGCGCCGGTGTGATCCATCAAGGGGTCGAGGGGGCGGTCCAGTCGACGGCCGGCTTCGCCAGCCTGCACACGGCGATCACGCTCCTGGTCGCGCTGATGGTGCAGTACACCCTGCGCTCCCGGCTGCTGCACTGGATCTTCTGGGTCAACTTCGGCATCACCATCGTGGCGACGCTCTACTTCGGCTGGCACTACGTCGCCGACGACATCGCCGGCATCGTGATCGCGCTGATCGCGTTCTACGTCGGGGGACTGGCGAGCGGGCAGAAGTTCGAGAGACACGGGCTCGCCTCGCACCCCACGACCACCACCTCCGCGGTCCCCGTCGAACCGGACCCCGAACCCTCCCGATAGTCCGTCACGAAAAGCATCACCCCGACCGTTCGGGGTGATGCTTTTCGTGGCGGACTATCTCAGTTTCGAGAATTACAACACTGTAGTTCGTCAAGTCGACACGCCGGTGGATCGAGAAAAAGTTGGGGAAGGTGTTTCTTTTGTGACTGGTGAGCACTAGCGTGCTCCAAGTGCCTCGAGTGAACGTCCAGCTCGGGGCACGTCACATGACCCGAGGAGCCCCCGTGCGCGCAGTCGGCCTGGTTGCCGCGATCGCCCTGACCCTCGTCGCCGGCAGCGCAGCGGCCGACGACTCGGCGGTGCCGTCGCAGCGAGACGTCCGGGAGGCCCAGGTCGCCGCCCGCGACCAGGCCAGCGACGTCGCCAGCGTCCAGGCCGACCTCGTGCTCGCCAACCAACGGCTCCAGCTGTCGTCGGTGCGGGCAGCCCAGGCCGCCGAGGCCTGGAACGGCGCCCGCTTCCGGCTCGCCCAGGCCCGCGACGTCGCGATGGAGGCGGAGGAGCGCTCCGCGATCGCCGTCGCCGACGTCGAGCGCCAGCAGGACACGTACGCCGACGCCCTCGTCACGTCGTACCAGCTCGCGCCGACCCTGAACGGCGTCGCCGCGATCCTGAAGTCCGACGGGATCGAGACCGTGGTCGAGCGGACCACCACGCTGCAGGGTGCCGAGGAGGCGCTCGACGGCCAGTACGACGAGTTCCGGGCCGCGTCGACGCTCGCCGACGTCGCGACCCAGCAGGCCATGGACGCCCGTGCCACTGCCCAGCAGGCCCAGGTCGAGGCGCGGGGGGCCCGCGACGCCGCCCGGGTCGCCGCCGACGCGGCCGCCAGCGAGGCCGCGGCCGTCGCGCACGAGAAGGACGCCCTGATCTCCGAGCTCGCCCGGCTGCAGGACATCAGCCGCAAGCTGGCCGAGCGTCGCCAGTCCGCCCTCGAGGCGGCCGCAGCCGAGGCGGCCGCCGAGGCCGCTGCGCAAGAGGCCTCCCAGGCCGCCGCCGCGCAGGCGGCCGAGGAGCAGGCTGCGCAGGAACAGCAGGAACAGCAGGAACAAGAGCAGGAGCCCACGCCGGCCCCGCAGCCGACTCCCACCCCGACGCCGCAGCCCCCGCCCACACCGCAGCCCACCCCGACCCCCGCACCGGCCGCCGGTGCCTCCGCGGCGATCGCGTTCGCCCGCGCCCAGATCGGTGAGCCCTACCGCTGGGGTGCCGCGGGCCCGTCCGCCTGGGACTGCTCGGGTCTGACGATGGGGGCCTGGGAGGCCGGCGGCAAGAGCCTGCCGCACTACTCCGTGGCGCAGTACGAAGTCTCCGTGCCGATCTCGGCCGGCGCGCTGCGGCCCGGAGACCTGGTGTTCTGGGGCTCGTCGAGCTCACCGTCCTCGATCTACCACATGGCCATGTACGTCGGCGGCGGCCAGATCATCCACGCCCCGCGGACCGGCCGGGACGTGACCGAGGAGTCCATGTACTACTGGATCCCGCCGAACTTCTACGCCCGACCCTGACCAGACCTCGGGAATCGGCCGTCCCCACCGGGGCCTGGCGGGAGTAGGTTCTCGCCATGGCCACCGACACACTGTCGCCCGCGTCCGAGGGCGCCGAGGCACATGCCCAGCCCTCCATCGACGTCCCCGCCCTCACCACCCTGCTCGACGGCAAGTACGCCGAGATCCGACAGCTGGTTCGCGAGAACCTCGCCGAGGCATCCGGCATCCTCGAGGACGCCGAGACGATGTCGACCGACGACTTCCGCGATCGGGTCCGCGACCTGGTCGTCTCGATGGCCGCGACCGGGCAGACCGGGATGGGTTTCCCCACGGAGCACGGGGGTGGCGGCGACATCGGTGCCTCCGTCGCCGCGTTCGAGACCCTCGCCTTCGGTGACCTGTCGGTGCTGGTCAAGGTGGGCGTCCAGTTCGGGCTGTTCGGCGGCGCGATCCTCCAGCTCGGCACCAAGGCCCACCACGACGCCCACATCGCCGACCTGGTGACCGGGAAGCTGATGGGCTGCTTCGCCATGACCGAGACCGGCCACGGCTCCAACGTGCAGGCGCTCGGCACCGTGGCGACGTACGACGTGGAGACGGAGGAGTTCGTCATCACCACGCCGGACGACCTGTCCCGCAAGGACTACATCGGCAACGCCGGTCGGCACGCCGAGATGGCGGCGGTCTTCGCGCAGCTCGAGATCGACGGTGAGTCGCAGGGCGTTCACGCTTTCCTCGTGCCGATCCGCAAGGGCAGCAAGGTGCTCCCCGGTGTCCGGATCGAGGACTGCGGCCGCAAGCTCGGCCTCAACGGTGTCGACAACGGCCGGATCTGGTTCGACCACGTCCGGGTCCCGCGTTCGGCGATGCTCAACCGGTTCGCCGACGTCACGCCGGACGGCCGCTACGAGTCCGCGATCGAGAACCCCAACAAGCGGTTCTTCACCATGCTCGGCACCCTCGTCCAGGGCCGGGTCTGTGTCGGCGGTGCCGGCATCAATGCCGCCAAGGTTGCGCTCACCATCGCGACGAAGTACGCCGTCCGCCGCCGCCAGTTCAACGCCACGTCGGAGGACCAGGAGGAGCTGCTGCTCGACTACGGCATGCACCAGCGCCGGCTGTTCCCGCTGATCGCCCGGACCTATGCGCTGCACTTCGCCCAGGAGGTCGTGGCCGGCCAGCTGCACGACGTGTTCTCCGGGTTCGCCGACGACGAGCACACCCGGCGCGAGCTGGAGTCCCGCGCGGCAGGCACCAAGGTGGTCGGCACCTGGCACGCGACCACGACCATCCAGGAGTGCCGCGAGGCCTGCGGCGGTGCGGGCTACCTCTCCGAGAACCGGTTCGACGCCCTCAAGGCCGACACCGACGTGTTCACCACCTTCGAGGGCGACAACCACGTCCTGCTCCAGCTGGTGGCGAAGGGCCTGCTCACCGACTACGCCAGCGACTTCTCCGACCTCGACCAGTTCGGGATGGTGCGCTTCGTCGCCGGCCTCGCTGTCGAGACGGTGCTCGAGCGGACCAGCGTGCACAAGCTGGTCGAGCGGGTCCGTGACCTGCTGCCGGGCGGCGACGAGTGGGACCAGGAGGCCGGACTGCTCGACCCCAACTACCAGCTGATGATGCTGGAGTTCCGCGAGGAGCACATGCTCGGCGGCGTCGCCCGCCGGCTCAAGCGCGGCATGGACAACAAGATGAACCCGGGCGCGGTGTTCTCGCGGGTCCAGGACCACGTCATCGGTGCGGCTCGTGCCCACGTCGAGCGGATCGTCCTCGAGGCGTTCATCGAGAAGACCCGGGCCCTGCCGGACGGCGACATGAAGGTCGCGCTCAACCTTCTCTGCGACCTGCACGCCCTGACCACCATCGAGGCGGACCGGGCCTGGTTCATGGAGCACGGCCGGCTCTCCAGCCAGCGGTCCAAGGCGATCAGCCGGGAGATCAACGGGCTCTGCCGCAAGCTCCGACCGCTGGCGGTCGACCTGGTCGACGCGTTCGGCGTACCCCCGGAGATGCTGCGTTCGCCCGAGCTGATCGGTTGACCGTGCGTCGGGTGCGCGTCGGACGGGCGTTCGGCGGGTGGAGCGAGGACCCGCTCTGGGCCTCGTTCTACGACTGGACGGTCGAGCACCCGCTGCCCGGCGGCGCCCTCTGGCGCATCGGGCTGGGCAGTGACCTGCGCCTGCTGTACGGGGCCGCCGCCGAGATCGGCCGGCAGCCGACCGGCGCCCGGATCCTCGACGTTCCCTGTGGCGGTGGGGTGGCGCTGCGCGGGCTCCAGCCCGGGCAGGGTGTCACCTACGTCGCCGCCGACATCGCGCAGACGATGCTCGACCGGACCGTGCACTCGGCGCTTGAGCGCGGGGTCGCCCCTCAGGTGGAGCCTCGGCTGGCCGACGTGGAGGACCTGCCGTTCCCGGACGGGGACTTCGACCTGGTGGTTTCCTTCACCGGCCTGCACTGCTTCCCCGACCCGCACCGTGCCGTGACGGAGATGGCCCGGGTGCTGAAGCCGGGCGGCGTCCTCACCGGGAGTGCGCTGCTCAACGACACCGGACTGCGCTACGAGCCTGCGCGCCTCGCCGGCAGGCGCGCCCACCTGGTCGGCCCCAGCTGCACCGGGGCCGAACTCGAGCAGTGGCTCGGCGAGGAGGGCCTCACGCAGGTCACCCTGCGGACGAGCGGCGCGATCGGCTACTTCCGGGGCGTCCGGCCGGACTAGACGGTTCTGTCTCAACAGGTTGCTGACACCGTGCCGCCCGGATCGCGGCTTGAGAGTGCGGAGCCGTCAGCGGGAGCGGGTCCGTGAATAGACCAAGACGCCGATAAGAATCGCGCCAAATGCGGCTTGCGTCACGGCACTGGCCCAGTCCTGTTGCGCTACCCGGTAGACGGCGCTCGCCACAAAGAACACTGCGAGCACGATGACGCCGATGAGTCCCCACGAGTCTCGCAAGCGCCGCTGCGCTACGTCTGTCACGCCCGAACCATACTCGGCAGGCGTGGTAGCAGCACCCGCTGTGCGGCCAGCCCGCTCATCGGCATGAGCGCCCGTTCAGGTGTCAGAATCTCACGAGATGCAACGACTAGAAGTCAGTGCGCGGAGGGGTTGTCCTTGGCGCGCTCGAACGACGCCTTGACCTCACGCTCGGCCTCGACCCGCCCGACCCACTCGGCGCCCTCGACGGACTTGCCGGGCTCGAGGTCCTTGTAGACCTCGAAGAAGTGCTGGATCTCGAGCCGGTCGAACTTGGAGACGTGGTTGATGTCGCGCAGGTGCTCGAGGCGCGGGTCGTGCGTCGGGACGCACAGGACCTTGTCGTCGCCGCCGGCCTCGTCGGTCATCCGGAACATGCCGATCGCGCGGCAGGCGATCAGGCAGCCGGGGAACGTGGGGGACTGGAGGATGACGAGGGCATCGAGCGGGTCGCCGTCCTGGCCGAGCGTGTTCTCGATGTACCCGTAGTCGGCGGGGTAGGCGGTCGACGTGAACAGCATGCGGTCGAGGCGGATCCGGCCGGTCTCGTGGTCGACTTCGTACTTGTTGCGCTCACCCTTGGGGATCTCCACCAGTACGTCGAACTCGAGCACGTCGTCCTCCACCATTGTCGCGAGAAAGGAAAGTCTGTGAGGCCCGACCCGGGTCCCGGGGCCAGTCTCCCGCACAATGAGCCCCAACGCGTAGCCGGAAGGAGCATTGGGTGGGCAGACGTGACCGACGCCACGGGTCCGGCCGGTTCCTCCGCTGGTTCCCGGTCGTCCTGGTGCTGTCGCTCCTGCTGGCGGCGGGTGCGGCGTACCGGTTCGACCTCGGTGCCGAGTGGTTCGGCACCGGCGAGCCCGACCCCGGCACCGACCCAGCGGCAGTCGCGCCGCCGAACGGCCTCACCCTCCCTGCCCTGAGTGCTCCCGACCCGGTGGCCGAGCCGGACGACGACCCGGGTGTTGTGGTCCGGGCCAGGGTCCAGCGAGCCGTCGCCTCGTTCCTGGCGGACGCCGACCTCGGCCCCCACGTGGTGGCCACCGTCGGATCGCTCGACGGCAGCACCACCTTCGTCTCGGCGGGTGGGGCGACCGCGATCCCGGCGTCCACGACCAAGCTGCTGACCACGACGGCCGCCCTGGCGGTGCTCGGTCCGGACCACGTCTTCTCCACGACGGTGGTGCGCGAAGGGCGTGGAGTCGTGCTGGTCGGTGGTGGCGACCCGCTCCTCGACCGCTCCACGAAGGGCAACGCCTGGCCCGACCGCGCCGACGTCGTCACGCTGGCCGGCGCGACCGCGAAGGCGCTGCGCGAGCAGGGCCGCAACCGGGTGACCGTCGGGTACGACGACTCCCTCTTCTCCGGGCCGGCGGACAACCCCGCGTGGCCTGGCGACTACGTGCCGGACGGCGTGGTCTCGCCGATCACGGCGCTCTGGGTCGACGAGGGCCGCGACACCGACGGCTTCGGCTACGTCGCCGACCCCTCGGCCGTCGCCGCCCAGGAGTTCGCCGACGCCCTGGCTCGGGCCGGCATCGAGGTGACCGGGCCGCCGGCCGCCCGCCGGGCCGGCCCCGGGGCCACCGAGCTCGCACACGTCGACAGTGCTCCGCTCTCGCAGATCGTCGAACGGGTCCTCGCGGTGAGCGACAACGAGGGCGCCGAGGTGCTCGCCCGGCACGTGGGACTCGCGACCTCCGGGACCGGGTCGTCGAAGGCCGGGACGGCCGCCGTGCTGCGCACCCTCACCGACCTGGGCGTCCGCACCGAGGGCGCCGAGGTGTACGACGGCAGCGGTCTCTCGCGGGAGAACCTCCTCACCGCGGACACGCTGGTCGACGTCCTGCGCCTGGCCGCGTCACCCGACCAGCCGGATCTGCGGTCAGTGCTGTCCGGGCTGCCCGTCGCGGGGTTCACCGGGTCGCTGGAGTTCCGGGCCGGGGACGGGCCCGCCCAGGCTCGCGGCCGGGTCCGCGCCAAGACCGGCACCCTCAGCGGCGTGAGCGCCCTGGCCGGGTTCAGCACCGAGCTCGGTGGCTCCGACCTGGTCTTCGCCGTGCTCGCCGACCGGGTCGACCTCCTCGACACCCTGGACGCCCGCGCGGCGCTGGACGACCTCGGGGCGGCGCTGGCCGGCTGCCGCTGCTCACGGTGACGTTGCCCGTCCCGCGTAGGGTCACTGACATGAGCAACCAGATGGTCGACTGGGACCTCGCCGTGTCGCTGGGCTCCCGGATGGCCGGCGACGGCCCCACCGTGAGCCGGGCCGAGGCCGACGCAGCGGTCGAGGAGCTGCGTCGTGACGCCGACCTCTCGACCGGCCTGGTCCGCGAGTTCACCGGCCTCCACGCCGCCGACCGCTCCGCGCCGGTCCTCGTGGTCGACCGGGCCGGGTGGGTCCAGGCCAACGCCGACGGGTTCGCGACCGTCCTGAGCCCGATCATCGACAAGCTGTCGGAGAAGAAGGGCGCCCCGACCGGTCTGTCCCTCGCCGTCGGCTCCCGTGTCACCGGGGCCGAGGTGGGTCTCCTGCTCGGCTTCCTGGCCAGCAAGGTGCTCGGCCAGTTCGACCCGTTCCACGACCCCAGTGGACGTCTGCTCCTGGTCGCCCCCAACATTGTCCACGTCGAGCGCGAGCTGCAGTGCGACCCGAGCGACTTCCGGCTCTGGGTCTGCCTCCACGAGGAGACCCACCGGGTGCAGTTCACCGCCGTCCCCTGGATGCGCGACCACCTCTTCTCCGAGATGCAGGCCATCGCCGCCACCGTCGAGCCGACCCGCCTCCTCGACGACGGGTTCAAGCGGGTCTCCGAGGCGATCCGCGGCGGTGGCAACCTCCTGGAGGTCCTGGGTTCGCCCGAGCAGCGCGAGATCCTGGACCGGGTCACCGGGGTGATGTCGCTCCTCGAGGGCCATGCCGACGTCGTCATGGACGACGTGGGGCCGGGCGTCATCCCGTCCGTCGGGGACATCCGGAAGAAGTTCAACCAGCGCCGCAAGGGCGTCGGCACCCTCGACCGGCTGCTGCGGAGGCTCCTGGGCCTCGACGCGAAGATGGCCCAGTACCGCGACGGCGCGAAGTTCGTCCGTGGTGTCGTCGACAAGGTCGGCATGACCGAGTTCAACGCCGTCTGGGAAGGGCCCGACAACCTGCCGAGCAAGGCCGAGATCGCCGACCCGGCAGCCTGGGTCACCCGCGTCCTCTGAGCTCGTGGGCCTGCATCCCGCCGTCGCCGCCGTCCGCCTGGCTGTCCGCCGGGGGATGTCCGACGTCGAGCCCGGCGTGACCGTGATCGTCGCGTGCTCCGGTGGCGCCGACTCCTTGGCGCTGCTGGCGGCGACGGTCTTCGAGGGTGAGAAGGTCGGCTGGCACGTCGTGGGGGCCACCGTCGACCACGGGCTTCAGGAGCAGTCGGCAGCCCACGCCGGCCGGGTCGTCGCGCAGATGGCGGTGCTGGGCGCGGCCGAGACCGTCGGTGCCCGGGTCACCGTCGAGGGTGGCGGGCTTGGCCCCGAGGCCGCCGCGCGACAGGCCAGGTACGCCGTCCTCGGCGAGATGGCGGAACGCTTCGAGGCCGCGGCCGTGCTGCTCGGGCACACCCGCGACGACCAGGCCGAGACGGTCCTGCTCGGTCTGGCCCGCGGCTCCGGCGGACGGTCCCTGGCCGGCATGCGGCGCACCTTCGACCACTACCGCCGCCCCCTGCTCGACGTCGGTCGCGCCGACACCGTCACCGCCTGCCAGGTGGAGGGCATCGAGTTCTGGGACGACCCGCACAACGTGGACCCGTCCTTCGCCCGCTCCCGGGTCAGGTCGCGGGTGCTGCCGGTGCTCGAGACCGAGCTCGGGCCGGGCGTCGCCGAGGCCCTGGCGCGGACCGCCGACCAGGTCCGGGCCGACATGGAGCTGCTGGACGACACGGCCGAGGGCGTGCTCGCCGGCCTCGGCGACCAGCTCCTCGTGGCCGCGCTGGCCGACCACCCGCTCCCGATCCGGCGCCGGGTCCTGCGGCTCGCCGCCCTCGCGGCCGGCTCGCCGGCCTCGGAGCTCTTCCATGAGCACGTCGTCGCCATGGACGCCCTGATCACCGACTGGCACGGCCAGCAGTGGGTCGACCTCCCCGGGCACCTGCGGTTCCTGCGCCGCGACGGGTACCTCGGGTTCGCGTCCGCAAAGTAAGAAGTTTCCAGAAATCCTGCGCGGAATTCGGGCGACCCGGATCATCGGTTACTCAACCTCACGCGCGGCGCTGCCGCTGTCCCAGGAGCTCTCATGTCTCGCTCTCGTCCGGTCACGGGTCTGCTGGTTGCGCTCACCCTCGGTCTCGTCGGTGCCGGTCTGGTCACCACGTCCGCCTCGGCGGCACCGGAGAAGCTGATCCAGGGTGTCGTCGTCGACCAGGGCGGCCGCGCCGTGCTCGACGTCTCCGTCGTCGCGGTGAAAGAGGACGGCGTGGCCGCGGCCAGCGACCTCAGCTACGAGAACACCGACGCGGACGGCGACCCGCAGCGCGGCTACTTCGCCCTCCACGTCGGCGCCAGGGGCACCTACACCGTCATGCTCTCCAAGAACGGCTACGTCAGCGAGACCATCTCCGGCGTCACGGTGAACCGGAAGAGCCCCCGGGCCAGCCTCGGCGCGGTCACCCTGACCAAGAAGCTGGTGGAGACCAAGACGTCCGGCAAGCTCGTCGACAGCTCGGTCACGGTCGGCAGCAAGGGCAAGGTCAAGGTCACCGTCACGCCCGCCGGGGAGAAGCCCACGGGCGACGTCGAGGTCACGTCGGGCAAGAAGGTCGTCGGCTCCGGCGAGCTGAAGGCCCAGGACAAGGGTGAGCTCACGCTCACCCTGAAGAAGCTCGACAAGGGCAGCCACGACCTCAAGGTCTCGTACGACGGGTCGAAGTTCCTCAAGGGCTCGACGTCGGACAGGCTGACCCTCGTGGTCAAGGCGGCCAAGAGGAGCCGCCAGGTCCCGAACGCCCTGGCTTTCGTCGGCTGACCGGCCCGGGTCTAGGCTGCCCGCCATGGATGCCGCCCACCTCGAGAACGACCTGCTCAACGTCCTCTTCACCGAGGAGCAGATCCAGGCGCGGCTCGGCGAGCTCGCGCGTGAGATCGAGACCGACTACGACGGCAAGGACCTGCTGATCGTCGGGATCCTCCGCGGTGCCGTCATGGTCATGGCCGACCTGGCCCGCAGCTTCAGCAGGCACCTCGAGATGGACTGGATGGCGGTCTCGTCCTACGGGTCCGGCACCAAGTCCAGCGGCGTGGTCCGGATCCTCAAGGACCTCGACACCGACATCAGCGGCCGGCACGTGATCATCGTCGACGAGATCATCGACACCGGGCTGACGCTGTCCTGGCTGACCTCCAACCTGGGGTCCCGGGAGCCGGCCAGCGTCGAGATCTGCACCCTCCTCCGCAAGCCCGAGGCGCTGCAGATGCCCGTCGACGTCAAGTACGTCGGCTGGGACATCCCCAACGAGTTCGTCGTCGGCTACGGCCTCGACTACCGAGAGCGCTACCGCAACCTGCGCGACATCGGCACACTGGCGCCCCACGTGTACTCCTGACCTGCCGCTCCCGCGGGCTTCCTGAGAGAATCGGCATTGCCGACGGCATGTACCGTCGTTGGTTCAGTCGTCGTGAGTCGTGAAAGAAGCCTGTGAAGCGCATATTCAAGGGTCCCTGGCTGTGGAGCCTGCTCGCCGTCGTCGGTGTGCTCCTCGCCCTCCAGTACTTCGCGTCCAGCGGGGAGTACGACGAGATCACGACCTCCGAGATGAACGAGTACATCGCCAGTGGTGAGGTCTCGAAGATCACGTTCATCGACGGTGACCAGCAGATCCAGGCCACGCTCGACGACGACGTCGAGCGTGACGGCGGGCTCGACGTGATGACCTACTGGCTGACTGACACCCAGGACGAGATCGAGGTCGCGGTCGCCAAGCAGCAGGCGGCGGGCGAGATCGAGGAGTACACCACCGAGGTCCCCAAGCCGAGCGTGCTCGGGTCCATCCTCGCGACGGTGCTGCCGTTCGTGCTGATCATCCTGGTGTTCCTGTGGCTGATGAACAACGTGCAGGGCGGCGGTGGCCGCGGCGTCATGCAGTTCGGCAAGTCCAAGGCCAAGCTGATCTCCAAGGACATGCCCAAGTCGACCTTCTCCGACGTGGCCGGCTGCAACGAGGCCATCGAGGAGCTCGGCGAGATCAAGGAGTTCCTCCAGGAGCCCGCGAAGTTCCAGGCCGTCGGCGCCAAGATCCCCAAAGGCGTCCTGCTGTACGGACCTCCCGGCACCGGCAAGACCCTGCTGGCCCGGGCCGTCGCCGGCGAGGCCGGCGTGCCGTTCTACTCCATCTCCGGCTCCGACTTCGTCGAGATGTTCGTCGGTGTCGGTGCCTCCCGGGTGCGTGACCTGTTCGAGCAGGCCAAGGAGAACGCCCCCGCCATCGTCTTCATCGACGAGATCGACGCCGTCGGCCGGCACCGCGGCGCCGGCATGGGCGGCGGTCACGACGAGCGCGAGCAGACCCTCAACCAGCTCCTCGTCGAGATGGACGGCTTCGACGTCCGAGGTGGCGTCATCCTGATCGCCGCCACCAACCGGCCCGACGTCCTCGACCCGGCGCTCCTGCGTCCCGGGCGGTTCGACCGCCAGATCGGCGTCGACGCCCCCGACCTCGAAGGCCGCCACAAGATCCTCCAGGTCCACTCGCGCGGCAAGCCGATGGCCGACGACATCGACCTGCTCTCCTACGCCCGTCGTACCCCCGGCTTCACCGGCGCCGACCTGGCCAACGTCCTCAACGAGGCGGCGCTGCTGACCGCCCGCAACAACCAGAAGAAGATCAGCAACTACAGCCTCGACGAGGCCATCGACCGCGTGATCGCCGGCCCGCAGCGCAGCTCGCGCCTGATGAGCGAGAAGGAGAAGCTCATCACCGCCTACCACGAGGGCGGCCACGCCCTCGTCGCCGCGGCGCTGCCCGGCACCGACCCGGTGCACAAGATCACGATCCTGCCGCGCGGCCGTGCCCTCGGCTACACGATGGTCCTCCCCGACGAGGACAAGTACTCCCAGACCCGCTCCGAGATGCTCGACAAGCTCGCCTACATGCTCGGTGGCCGGGCCGCGGAGGAGATGGTCTTCCACGACCCCACCACCGGTGCCGGCAACGACATCGAGAAGGCCACCAGCCTGGCCCGGGCCATGGTCACCCAGTACGGCATGACCGAGAAGCTCGGCGCGATCAAGCTCGGCGAGACCCAGGGTGAGCCGTTCCTAGGCCGCGACATGGGCCACCAGCGCAACTACTCCGAGGACGTCGCCGCGATCATCGACGACGAGACCAAGAAGCTGCTGGCGACCGCCCACCAGGAGGCCTTCGACATCCTCGAGGAGAACCGCGACGTCCTCGACGCGCTCGTCCTGGCCCTCCTCGACCGGGAGACCCTCGACAAGGCCGAGGTCGCGGAGGTCTTCGAGCCGCTCCGCCTGCGCTCCGCCCGTCCCGCGTGGACCGGCTCGCCCGAGCGCAACCCCTCGGACATCCCGCCGATCGAGATCCCCCAGGAGATCCGGGACCGCGTGCAGGCCAACGGCGTGGCCGCCCCCGCCGAGAGCGAGGGCGGCGTCGTGATCACCCCGCCCGGCTCCGGTGGCGACGTCCACGGCGACCCGGGCCTCGGGGGCCGGTCGACCACGCCTCCCGCGCAGCAATGACCGACCCGATCAGCATGACGGTCGGTGACGTGCCGGACTTCGACCACGACCGCGCCGCCGCCGCCGTGCGCGAGCTGCTGATCGCGATCGGCGAGGACCCCGAGCGCGAGGGCCTCAAGGACACCCCTCATCGAGTGGCCCGTGCCTACGCCGAGCTGACGTCCGGGCTGCGGATGGTGCCGACCGACGTCCTCACCACGACCTTCGACATCGGGCACGACGAGATGGTGCTGGTCAGCGACATCGAGCTGTGGTCGATGTGTGAGCACCACCTGGTGCCGTTCACCGGGGTCGCCCACGTCGGCTACATCCCGGCCGAGTCCGGCAAGATCACGGGCCTGTCCAAGCTGGCCCGCCTCGTCGACGTCTACGCCAAGCGTCCCCAGGTCCAGGAACGCCTCACCACCCAGGTCGCCGACGCCCTCATGGAGATCCTCGAGGCCCGCGGCGTCATCGTCGTGATCGAGGCCGAGCACCTCTGCATGACCATGCGCGGCGTCCGCAAGGCCGGCGCCCGGACGATCACCTCCGCGGTCCGCGGCAGCATGCACAACGCCGCCACCCGCTCGGAGGCGATGGCCCTGATCAACCGCCGGCGATGACCTCCCAGCCGACCGGCCAGCCCCTGCTGATGGGGGTCGTCAACGTCACCCCCGACTCCTTCTCGGACGGTGGCCGCTGGGCCGACGCCGAGAGCGCGATCGCGCACGGGCGCCAGCTCCTCGCGGACGGCGCCGACATCCTCGACATCGGCGGTGAGTCCACCCGGCCGGGCGCCACCCGGCCCCTGGTCGAGGAGGAGCTCTGCCGGGTCGTGCCGGTCATCGCGGCCCTCGCGGCCCGTGGAGCGGTGGTGTCGGTCGACACGATGCGCTCCGAGGTCGCCCGCGCCGCGATCGCGGCCGGCGCCACCATCGTCAACGACGTCTCCGGCGGGCTGGCCGACCCCAGGATCCTGGGCGTCGTCGCGGACGCAGGGGCGACGTACGTCGCGATGCACTGGCGGGCGCACAGCGAGCGGATGCAGGACCATGCCGTGTACGACGGACCGGGCGGCGTGGTCGCGGCGGTTCGCGCGGAGCTCGGTCAGCGGGTCGACGCCATCCTCGAGGCGGGCATCGACCCGGACCGGATCGTGCTCGATCCCGGCCTGGGCTTCGCGAAGGAGGCCGCGCACAACTGGGACCTCCTGCGCGACCTCGACCAGATCCTGTCGCTTGGCCACCCGGTCCTGGTCGGCGCCAGCCGGAAGGCGTTCCTCGGTTCGCTGCTCACCGACCCGGACGGAGCCGGCCGCCCCGTCGACGGCCGCGAGCAGGCCGGGGTCGCCCTGACCGTGCTGCTGGCCGGCCGCGGGGTGTGGGGGCTGCGGATCCACGACGTACGCGCACACCGCGACGCGCTCCGCGTCGTCGCCGAGATGGGAGGGGTGGAATGACCGACGAGCTGACCGTCCGGGGGATCGCGTGCTTCGGCCACCACGGGGTCTTCGAGTTCGAGCGTCGCGAGGGCCAGACCTTCGTGATCGACCTCACGCTGGGGATCGACACCACGCCTGCGGCCGGATCGGACGACTTGCGCGACACGGTGGACTACGGGAGTCTCGTGGCTTCGGTGCAAGCCGCCGTGGAGACAGATCCGGTCGACCTGATCGAGACTCTGGCCCAGCGGATCGCGGGTGTCTGTTTGTCCGACGACCGTGTTGAATGGGCCAGCGTGACGGTGCACAAGCCGGATGCGCCTATTGAGGCGACGTTTGCCGACGTCGCCCTGACGATCACCCGGAAACGCGAGGGCCGACCGTGACTGAGACCCCCAACCCGCACATCATCGACGCGGACACACTGACCGGTGAGATGCGCCCCATCCGCCGCGTGGTCCTCGCCCTGGGGTCCAACCTCGGCGACCGGATGACCGCCCTCCAGGGTGCCGTGGACGCCATCGCGGACACCCCCGACGTGTGGGTCACGTCCGTGTCGCCGGTCTACGAGACCGAGCCCGTGGACTGCCCTGAGGGCGCCAAGAACTTCCTCAACGCCGTCATCCTGCTCGACACCACGCTGGCCGCGGGCCGCCTCATGGACCGCTGCCTCGCGATCGAGGACGCCTTCGACCGGATGCGCAGCGACGTCCGCAACGCGCCGCGCACGCTCGACGTCGACCTGATCGTCGTCGGCGACCGCCGGAGCGACGAGGAGTCGCTGCAGTTGCCGCACCCGCGCGCCGGTGAGCGGGCGTTCGTCCTCAAGCCGTGGCACGACGTCGAGCCCGACGCCGTCCTTCCCGACGCCGGCCCGGTGGCCGAGCTCCTGGAGAAGACAGACCAGTCCGGCATGACGCGTCGGGAAGACCTGACGCTCGAGCTCCAGTGACCCAGGACCCGTCCGACGGGGAACCGGCGGACGGGACGCTGCGGCCGACGTCGCCCGGAGCCATCACGGCCTGGACTGCCGTCGGTCTCGTGGGGGGCTGGCTGCTGCGGCCGGTGGCCGAGCGCGCCCAGGGAACGGCCCCCATCGTCAGCTGGCTCCAGCCGCTGGCCCTGCTCTTCGTGGCCGCCATCCTGGGCGCGACCGCCTGGATCACCTGGCGCGCCCTGCACGTCCGCCGGGAGTACCTCGAGCCCCACCGCGCGGTCAACCGCCTCGTGCTGGCCCGTGCCTGTGCGCTGGTCGGGGCCCTGGTTGCCGGTGGGTACGCCGGCTACGCACTCTCGTGGCTGGGGGTGGACACCGACCTGGCCACCCAGCGGGTGTGGCGCTCGGTCGTCGGCGCCCTCGGCGGTGTGGCGATGACCATCACGGCGCTGCTCCTCGAGCGCGCGTGTCGCGTCCGATCCGAGGACCCCGAGCCCTAACCTGACTTCATGTCTTCCCCCCAGGCTCGTCGTCGCCAGCGGAGCACCAGGCTCACCGTCGCTGCCGGCTTGATCGTCTTCGCGGCCCTCGCAGTGCTCGGTGCCGTCCTCAGTGGCTCGTGGCTCCTGGTCACGGTCGCTGCCGTCCTCGGGGTGGTGCTCGGCGCCTCCGCCACCCGCATCACCCACTCCGAACTCCTCCAGACCCGGCGCGACGCCGGTCGCGACCGGGCCGCGCAGGCCCAGGCCTACCGCGACCTGACCGTCGCCCGCACCGCGGAGCACGCCGAGTTCACCGCGGCCATGCAGGCCCGCATGGACCACCAGGAGAACGCCCTCTCCGAGCTGGAGGTCGCGCTGACCTCCGCCCAGAAGCGGGCGGCCGACGCCACCCGCAAGCTCAACGCCGAGGCCCGTCGGGCCGAGGTCGCCGAGCAGGACGGCCGTGCGCTGACCGTGCGCCTCGAGGACGCCGAGGAGCGTGCCGCCGAGGCGATCGTCCGGGTCGCCGAGCTGGAGCAGGAGATCGACATCGTCCGCGCCGAGATCACCGCCTGGCACGCCGAGCCGGTCCGTCGCCACGCCTGAGACGCCTTGCCGTTCCACCACCCTGCCCGCTCGACACTCCGGTGCGAGCGGGCAGGTACGTTCAGGGCATGAGTGAAGGGCAGAGCGTCGCGACCGACGACGACCTCCGGGACCGGCTCCGCAAGGCCCGGCGCCGGCTCGCCAAGCGTGACGAGCAGCTGCGGCGGGCCCGCACCGAGCTGGCGCACCTCCGCTCCTTCTCGCTCGACGTGTTCCCGGAGCACCCGGTGCCGTCGGAGCTCGCCGCCGCCCTCCGGGCGATCGAGGACGAGCACCTCACGTTCCTCAAGCACGAGCAGCTCGCATCCCTCGTCTCCTGCGTCCTCGAGACGGAGGCCTCCGGTCGCGAGGGGGTCCTGATCGAGGCCGGCACGGCCCGCGGGGGCTCGGCGATCGCGATGGCGCTGGCCAAGGCACCCGAGCGAGCCCTGCACGTGCACGACGTCTTCGGGATGATCCCGCCGCCGACCGAGGCCGATGGTGAGGACGTCCACCAGCGCTACGAACGCATCCAGGCGGGCGAGGCCCAGGGCTCGACCCCGGCCGAGACCTACTACGGCTACCGCACCGACCTGCAGCGGGAGGTCGAGGACTCCTTCGCGCGCCACGGCGTCCCCGTCCGTGACCACCACGTCTCCCTCGTCCGCGGGCTCTTCCAGGACACCCTGGTCGGCGACGAGCCCGTCGCGCTGGCTCACGTGGACGGCGACTGGTACGAGTCGACGATGACCTGCCTGGAGCGGCTGGCCCCCCGCCTGGTGCCCGGAGGGCGGATCGTCGTCGACGACTACTACGCCTGGTCCGGGTGCGCCCGCGCGGTCGACGAGTTCGTGCCGGGCCACCCGGAGCTGCGGGTCGAGATGCGAGCCAAGGTGCACCTGGTGCGTACCGATGGCTGACCGGCAGGAGCACCAGCGTCAGCTGGACCGGTCGGCACGTGTGCAGTGGCGCGTCCTCCAGGGGGTCCTGGGTCGCGACGCCGTGCCGGAGTCACCGGCGGGGTTCGAGCCGGAGCCGCAGGTCGTCAACGAGGCGGTGTCCGCGGCCAGGCTGGCGCGCGGGATGTCCACGTTCGCCGAGGCGCTCGCGCGCGGCGAGCGTGCCGGGCAGGCCCATGTGGCGACCGTCGACGCGCTCTGCGACGCGGGACTGAGGCCCGCCGCGCGCGCCTTCATCGATGGTGTCGAGCCCGTGCTGGCCGACCCGGTCATCTCCGCGGTCGGCCGCGGCCTCGTCCTGCACTCGATGGCGGAGTACGACCTGGCCTGGCAGGAGCTGGCGTCGGCGCCGAGCAGCCGGCTCGCTGAGCTCGTCCCCGTCCAGGCCGTCACCTGCGCGCTGTCGGCAGGTACGCCGGAGTCGGTGGCCGCCGCCCGGGAGATGGCGGGTGACAGCGGCAGACTCGGGTCGTCCACCCTCGTCGAGCTGGCCGGCCGGTTCCTGGTGACCGGTCACCACGACCTCGCCCGTGACCTCGCCGTCGCCGCCGGGGAGCGGACCGACCTGGACGACGCCGACCGCCGTGCCCTGGACTCGCTGCACCGCTGGACCCACCCGCGCCCCGTCGCCGGGCCGGGTCCCGGCCAGGTCTCGTTGGGGGTCATGGACTACCACCAGCCTGACCACCACCGGGCCTCGAACAACGTCGGCGACTACGTGCAGACCCTGGCCATGCTGGGCAACCTGGCGCGCTTCGCGGAGACCCGGTTCCACGGTGAGGACGGGGTAGCCGAGCTGCTCGACGAGCTCCGCGACCGCGTGCGACCCGAGCTGCGCCTGCCCGGCGGCGCGGCCGACGTACACCTCATGCCGATCAGCAGGGACTTCAGCGGCGGTGACCAGGTCCCCGAGGGGACCTGGATGATCGCCTTCGGCTGGCACCTGCACTCGACCTTCCGGCTGGGGTTCGGCCTGCCGTACCACCCGAACCTGAACCCTGTCTTCGTCTCCTTCCACCTCAACCGGGTGCGCGCCCTCTCTCCCGCGACCGTCCAGTACCTCCGGGAGAGGGGACCGATCGGCTGCCGGGACTGGACGACCGTCGACCTGCTCCTCAGCGCCGGGGTGGACGCGTTCTTCACCGGCTGTCTCACGACGACCGTCGACGCGGTGTTCCCGCTCCGGAAGGACGTGCCGCGCGACGGCAAGCGTGTCGTCGGAGCCGTGGACCTCAAGCCCGCCGCCCTCCGGAAGATCAAGGCCGACAAAGAGGTCGTGACGCACGCCGGCACCGAGTTCCGTGAGGCGTCCCTCGCCATCGGGACCCGCGCCGCGATCGCCCTGCTCGGCCGCTACCAGCAGCGCTTCGGCCGCGTCGTGACCAGCCGCCTGCACGCCTACTTGCCCGCCACGTCGCTCGGCATCCAGGCCCGGTTCCGGCCGCCCATCCCCGGTGACGTCCGGTTCGACGGCCTGCTCGACCTCACGCCCGACGCCCCCGAGTTCTCCGCGATCCGCGACGGCATCCGTGACCTCCTGGCCGAGGTCCACGAGTGGATCCTCGCGGGGCTCCCGCAGGAGGAGGTCTACGCGAGGTGGCAACACCGCACCGAGCCCTTCGTCGCAGCGTCACGAGCCCGTCTCGCACGGCCCCCGGACGTGGGGGCGGACCTGCCGGACCTGGAGCTGCTCGTCGGCCGGATGCGGGAGACCGCGCACCGGTCCGGTCCCCACGACTCCGTCGACGAGGGCGGGGTCACCGACGTCGCCATGACGGTGGACGCCGGTGACGGCGACCGGCTCCCGGCCGCCCTCGAGTCCGTCGTGGCCAACGCACGTGGGCCGGTCCGGCTCTGGGTGATCACCGGTGCGGACGACGGTGGCCTCTGCGACACCGTGACCCGGGCCTTCCCCGACCTGCCGGTGACCTTCTTCCGTCTCGCCGACGTCGACCTCGGTGACGCGAGCCGGCTGCTGCTCCCGGAGCTCCTGGACCACCTCGACCGGGTCACCTACCTCGACGTCGACACGGTCACCGAGGGTGACGTCGGAGAGCTGGCCCGGACCGACCTCGAGGGGCGCCCTTTCGCGGCCCGCCCCGACCGGCAGCCCGGTGCCCAGCTGTGGCGCGACGCCGGCGACCGCCTCTCTCCCGACCTGGCCTCCGAGCTCCGGCGCACCCTGTCGGCACGCCATGCCTTTGACTTCGAGGCCGTCGAAGCCGGCGTGCTGGTGCTGGACCTCACGCGTCTGCGCCGGGACCGGTTCACCGCGGACGTCCTGCCCCTGGTCCGGACCTTCGGTCTGGACGCCCGCGAGGCCCTCAATGCCTACGCGGGTGGCGACCGGCTCCCACTGGCGCCGCGCTGGAACCTGAGCCCGCTGGTCGACCGGCTGACGGATCCCGGCGTCGTCCGGTTTGGTGCCGGCGGCCAGCCCTGGGCGGACGACCTGGTGCCCGAGAGCGACCGCTGGCGCCGGTACGCGAACCGCGTCGCCGAGCGGTTGCGCGGGACCGGCGCGACTCCTGCCTGAACCGTCCCCGGACGGCGTACGCAAGAATCAGCCCGTGATCCCTGAAGACAGTCGGTTCGAGAGCGACCCCGACGAGGTCCTCCCCGACGAGCACCCGCTCCCCGCCGGCTGGGTCGTGGGCACCCCCGACCCGTCCGACCGCTTCGACGTGGCCAGGCTGACCTACCTGCTGCGTGCTCACGAGCGGAACGGCCGCGGGTGGGCGGCGGCCTCCGTCGACGACGTCCTCGTCGAGGTGTCCGAGCAGGGTCTGCGGATGCGTGAGAACGTCGTGCTCCGCGACCCCGACGGCGAGATCCGGGCCTGGGGCAGCGTCCACGACCGGGCGCCCGGCCGCATGCTCTACGTGCACATCGTCGACCGGACCGTCGACGACGGCGTCGCCCTGGCCTGCTCCGACGTGCTCTTCGCCTGGGCCGAGGGACAGGCACGCGAGGTCGGCGCGGCCCGCGGGCTCGACGTCCAGCAGATCGACACCGGCGCCTTCGCCGACGACGACCGCCAGCACACGTGGCTCGAGGCGGCCGGGTTCGAGAAGGTCCGCACCTGGTGGCAGATGACCCGGCCGGTCACGGCCGACGAGGCCGACCTCGTGGAGTCCCCCGAGCGGTGGGAGTCCGAGGGCGTGGTCATCCGGCACGTACGCCGGGAGGGCGACGGGATGCCCGAGGAGGACGACCTGCGGGCCGTCCACGACATCCTGGAGAGCGCCTTCACCGACCACTTCAACTCCGCCGAGGAGACCTTCGAGGAGTTCGTGCACCGGCTGCGCGAGGACCCCGGGCACCGCTGGGACCACTGGTGGCTCGCGGAGCTGGTCGACGGCGACACCCCCGAGCCCGCCGGCGCCCTCGTCGGCACTGTCTCCGAGAGCAGCAGCGGACCGGACGGCTCGTACGTCTCCTACCTGGGTGTCCTCTCCTCGGCGCGGGGACGCGGCGTCGCCAAGGGATTGCTGAACACGATCATCGCCGACGCAGCCGCCCGCGGGCGGGACCGCGTCGGCCTCGAGGTCGACGCCGACTCACCGACGGGTGCGGACGGCCTCTACACCTCCATGGGCTGGACGACGAAGTACGTCACCGAGTCCTGGCACCGGGACGTGACAGTCAACCTGGACTGACGAAACGCGCTCAGTCGCGCAGCGACTCGCGCAGGGCGCGGTGGATGCCGTTGGGGGTCAGCACGCCGAGGAACTGGGAGCCGCGCTTGACGCCGACCACGGCCCGGTCGTCGCGGAGCAGGACGGCGAGGGCCTCCTCCAGCGAGGAGTCCACGTCGATCGCCGCGGCCAGGTCGCCGGTGGCGACGCCGTCGAGCGGCTCGAGGTGGTCGGGGTCGATCGGAGTGACCGTCAGCCGGCGCAGCCCGCGGGTCGATCCCACGAAGTCGGCCACGAAGTCGTCCGCCGGCCGGCCGAGCAGCTCCGCCGGGGTGGCGTACTGCGCCAGGTGGCCGCCCGTCGCGAACACCGCCACCCGGTCACCCATCCGGACCGCCTCGTCGATGTCGTGGGTCACCAGCACCACGGTCTTGCCGAGCTCGCGCTGCAGTCGCAGGAACTCGTCCTGCAGCCGGACCCGCACCACCGGGTCGACGGCGCCGAACGGCTCGTCCATCAGCAGCACCGGCGGGTCCGCCGCGAGCGCCCGGGCCACGCCCACCCGCTGGCGTTGGCCGCCGGAGAGCTGGTGCGGGTAGCGGTCGGCGTACGTCGCGACGTCGAGGCCGACCAGCTCCATCAGCTCGTGGGCGCGTTCCCGGGCGGTCGCCTTCGTCTCGCCGTAGAGCAGCGGGACCGTCATCACGTTGGTCTCGATCTTCTGGTGCGGGAACAGACCCACCTGCTGGATGACGTAGCCGATGCTCCGACGGAGCCTGACCGGGTCCTGGCCGGTGACGTCCTGGCCGTCGATCTCGATCGTCCCGGTGGTCGGCTCGATCAGCCGGTTGATCATCTTCAGCGTGGTCGACTTCCCGCAGCCCGACGGCCCCACCAGGCAGACCAGCTCGCCCCGCTCCACGTCGAGGTCGATCTCGTGCACCGCGACGGTGCCGTCGGCGTACGTCTTGCCCACCCCGGAGAGCCGGATCATCGTCGGCACTGGGCACCCCCCGCGGTAACGTCCATGCCCGTGACCCTACTGGTGCAGGCCGCCGCCGAGCCGAGCTGTTACAGCCGCGTCACCAACGAGTGGTTCTGCCTCGACTACGTGCGCGACCGCCAGTCCGACCTGGTCGACGCCACCGCCGAGCACCTCGTGATCACCCTCGCCTCGGTGGCCCTGGGCGTGCTCATCGCCTTCCCGCTCGCCCTGCTGGCGCGCCGCCTCCCGCGGCTCGAGTCCGCCATCCTCGGGGTCAGCACTGGGATCTACACGATCCCGTCGCTGGCCCTGTTCCCGCTGCTGGTGCCGTTCACGGGGCTCAGCCTCACGACGGTCGTGATCGGGCTGGCGCTCTACGCCCTGACGATCCTGGTCCGGGCGATGCTCGAGGGCCTCCGGTCGGTGCCGGACGACGTGAAGGAGTCCGCGACCGGGCTCGGTTACGGCAACGCCCGCCTCCTGTTCCGGATCGAGCTGCCGCTCGCGCTGCCCGTCATGATGGCCGGGCTCCGGGTCGCCACCGTCTCGACGGTCGCGCTCACCACGGTCGGGACCCTGGTCTCCTACGGCGGCCTCGGCAACCTGATCAAGGAGGGCGTCGACACCAACTTCCGGGCCGAGCTCTTCACCGCGTCCGTGCTGTGCGTCGCAATGGCGGTCGTGCTCGACGTGCTCCTGGTGCTCGCGCAACGGTTGTTGACGCCCTGGACCCGGACGGCCACGGCATGAACATCTTCGCCGACACCTGGGACTACCTGCTCGACGCCGAGAACTGGCAGGGCCGGGGCGGGCTGCTCGCGCGGCTGGTCGAGCAACTGCTGGTCGGCGGTACCGCGCTCCTCCTCGCCGTCCTCATCGGCCTGCCGATCGCGCTCTGGCTCGGTCACCTGGGCCGCGGCGGGTTCCTGGCGATCAACATCTCCAACATCGGCCGGGCGGTCCCGACCTTCGCGCTGCTCGCGCTCCTCGTCACCGCGGACTGGCCGGGCACCGCCTCGTTCGGGCCCTACGGCCGTGCGGGCCTCGCGACCCTGATCGCGCTCACCCTGTTCGCGCTGCCGCCGATCATCACCAACGCCTACGTCGCGATCCGCGAGGTCCCCGACGACGTCAAGGAGTCGGCCGACGGGATGGGCATGACCGGGCGGCAGAAGTTCTTCCGGGTCGAGCTCCCGCTCGGGATGCCGCTGATCATGTCCGGCGTACGCCTGGCCCTGGTGCAGGTCTGGGCGACCGCCACCATCGCCGCCCTCGTCGCCGGGCCCGGTCTCGGCCGGGTGATCACCGACGGTTTCTACCGTTCCAACTACCCGCAGGGCATCGCCGGTGCCATCGTCGTGGCGCTGGTCGCCCTCGTGCTCGAGATCGTCGCTGCGCTGGCCCAGAGGGCGCTCGACCCGACGCCGCGGAATGTCGCGGGCCGAGAACCTGTTCGCTCGGGAGAGCCCGTCAGGTGATGATGGGCGCTCGGCTACATCCGGACACGCGCGGCCGAAACGTCGCGGGACACAGAAGGTGATGTACATGCAGGTACGACGAACTCTTGCCGGGGTGGCAACCACCGGTCTCCTCCTGCTCGCGACCGGCTGCGCCGGCGACGACCTCGAGGAGGACTTCAGCAGTGACGAGCAGGCCGTGACGGCCGGCGGGGAGGTTCGCATCTCGGGCCAGGCCTTCCCGGAGGCCGTGCTCGTCGCCGCGATGTACGACGAGCTGCTCACCGACGCGGGCTACAACACCTCGATCGAGCTGGTGGACACCCGCGACGTCTACATGAAGGTCTTCCCCGACGACGTGGACATTGCTCCGGAGTACGTCGGCGGCCTGGTCGACTTCCTCAACACGACGGCCAACGGCGCCGAAGCCGACCCGCTGACGACCTCGGACGCAGCGGAGTCCATCAGCGCCGCGGAGGACCTGCTGCAGGAGAAGGGTGTCACCCTCCTCGAGCCCTCGGCAGCGACGGACACCAACGCGTTCTTCGTCACCCAGGAATACTCCGAGTCGGAGGGCGTCACCACGCTGTCCGACCTCGAGGGCAAGTCGGTCACGCTGGCCGCGGCGCCCGACTGCGAGGACCGTGCGGACTGTGGCGGCGGCCTTAGTGACGTCTACGGGATCGACATCGTCGAGGTGCTGCCGCTGGGCTTCGCGAGCGCCGCGACCTACGAGTCCGTGATCAACGGTGAGTCGCAGCTCGGCCTGACCAGCACCACCGACGGCACCCTGGAGTCCCAGGGCCTGGTGCTGCTCGAGGACGACCAGCAGATCCAGCCCGCCCAGAACCTCGTGCCGGCGGTCAGCACCACGTTCCTCTCCGACCACCCGGACATCGAGGACACCCTCAACGCTCTGATGGCCGCGCTCACCACCGAGAAGCTCACCGAGCTCAACGGTCGGGTCGCCGTCGATCGTGAGGACGAGACGGACGTGGCGCACGACTTCCTCGTCGAGGAAGGCCTCATCGAGGAGTGACCCGCCCACGGGAGGCGGCCGGGGCCCTGCCCCGGCCGCTACCCTGATCGGCATGTCCGGCCGCGATCTCGTCCGCCGGGCGGCGCGCGCCGGCGCGGGAGCCGTTCCCGCCGGCGTCCGCGGCGCGGCGGTCCGGCGGCTCGGTCCCCGGCTCGGCATCGGTGGTTCGGAGCACGGCCTGGTCACCCTCGTCGTGGTCTGCGAGGCCGTCGACGGCCCCCGGCTCCCCGACACCCTCGCGTCGATCGGTGAGCAGACCCACGGCTACCGCGAGGTCCTGGTGGTCCCGGTCGGACCAGCAGCGGCCGCGCACGCCCGGCGTACCGTCCGGCAGCGCCGCGACCCACGCACCCGGGTGCTGGGTGAGACCACCGCCTGGCAGGACGCCGCGACGCACGGTGCGGATGCTGCTCATGGCCGCTGGCTGATGTTCCTGCGGGCCTGCGACCCGCTGCCGCCCCGAGGCCTCCCGGACCTGGTCGCGGCCCTGTCGGCGTCCGGGTCCGGACTCGCGACCGGCCTGGTGGCGCAGCGCGGACAGCCCGACGAGTGGCTGCGCCGGGCCCAGGTGGCGGCACACGCGCGACCCGGCGCCCGGCTCGAGGTCGAGGACCGTCCCGAGCTCGCGGGCGACCTCGTCGTCGGCAACAAGCTCGTCCTGACCGACACCTGGCGCGAGGCGGGGCTCGCCTTCGACCCTGACGACGACTGGCTGGTGTCGCCCACGATCGCCCGGCTTCTCCTGGCCGTCCCCACCGTCGACGTGCTCGACGTGCCGGTGACGGAGTACCTCGCCGATCACGGCAACCGGGCCTTCGGCGCCCTCCCCAGCTCGCTGCCCGAGCTGACCGCGTGGCAGCGGCGGGCAGAGGTCGTGGAGCAGGCACTGGGAGAGTCGCCCCTGGTCGACGGCTGGCTCGACCACGTCCTCGACATCGCGGTGCCGCGGTTCCTCAAGGATGCCGAGCGCGCCACCGATGCCGAGTGGTCGGCGCTGCGGGAGCTCGCGACCCTCACGCCGGCGCGCGCCGGGGGTGCCGAGCCGGACCGGGTCCGCGCCGAGTCCCGCACCCTGCTCTGGCTGGCCGGGCAGGGCCGGCGCGACGACGTCGCCGCCCTGGCCGCCGAGTCCCTGGACCTCGGCCCGGAGCTGGCCACGACGATCGAGGGGGAGGAGCTGCTCGCCGCGTGGGCGTCGCTGCCCCGCGACCTGCCGCCCGACGTCCGCGCGCTCACGGTCGCCGACACCCCCGTCGTCACCGAGGTACGCCGCCTGCGCACCGTCGACGACGTCCGCGAGGTCGACCTGTTCGTCCGCGTCGTCCACCTCGACCTCGCCGCCGTCCCGACCGAGCTGACCGCGGCCCTGCCCGACGGCACCGCGGTCCCGGTCGAGGCTTCCGTCGACCCAGCCGCGACCCGGTGGGCCCAGACCCGGTTCCAGGCGGCCGTCGCCGCCACCGTGCGGGTGCCGGTCGGCGCCGACGAGCTCGAGCTGACGCTGACGGCCGGGCCGTACCGCCGCAGTGCCACCGTCGCCCTCGTCGACCCGGCGGTCCGCGCTCCCGACGCCGACCGCAGCGTCACCGTCGCCGGCGTCGCGCTGGACGGCACCGACCTGGTGGTCGACGGAAGCGGCGCCCTGTCGTCGCTGCGCCTGGTCGACGACGCCGACCGGGTGGTGGCGCTCCCGGACGAGGACGGGTCCGGTCGGGTCCGGTTCGACCTCCGCCACGAGCCCTTCGGCGTCGTGACCTGGTTGCCCACCGGCTGGTACCGCGTCGTCGCGCCGGGTGGCAACCCCACCATCACCGACGTCCTCGCCGGTCGGCTGCCGGCGGAGGAGGTCGGCGCCCGGCACCGCCTTCGTGCTCACCTCGGGCCGTTCGGTGGCCTGGTCGCCTGGCTCGGCCCCCCACTCGCCGACGACGAGCAGGGGCCCTACGCCCAGGAGCGGCTGGTGGCGGCGTATCTCGTCGACGACCGGCCGGTTGATCCCGCCGTCGTCTACTTCGAGTCGTACGCCGGCCGGTCGGCGACCGACAGCCCACTCGCGATCCACGAGGAGCTGCGGTCCCGTCGGCCCGACCTGACGACGTACTGGGGGATCCTCGACCACGGCCAGACCGTGCCCGAGGAGGCGACGCCGGTGCTGCTCCGCAGCCGGGAGTGGTTCGACGTGCTGGCCCGCGCCGGGTGCCTGGTCGTCAACACCGACTTCGAGCCCTGGTTCCGGCGCCGTTCGGGGCAGTTCGTGCTCCAGACCTTTCACGGCTACCCGTCCAAGGGGATGGGGGAGGGCCAGTGGCGGGCCAAGCAGTTCCCGCCAAGCCGGCTGGCGATGATGCGGGCCCGCAGCATCGGCACCTGGAGCGCGATCCTCACGCCGACGCCGGAGATGACCCGTCACTACCGCGAGCAGTACGGCTACGACGGGCCGGCGTTCGACCGCGGCTACCCGCGCGACGACGCGCTGACCGCCCCCGGTTCGAAAGCGACCCGCGCCGCCACCCGCACCCTGCTCGGCATCCGCGACGACCAGACCGCCGTGCTCTACGCCCCGACCTGGCGTGACCACCTCGCGACCCGGCCACGCGGTGCAGAGATGGCCGACCTGCTCGACGTCGAGGGGGCTGCCCGGGCGCTGGGGGACAGCCACGTGCTGCTCCTGCGCGGGCACCGGTTCCACGCGCCCGAGCCGGTGGGTGGCCACGTCGTCGACGTGACGGCGTACCCCGAGGTCAACGACCTGATCCTCGCGGCGGACGTCGCGGTCCTCGACTACTCGTCGCTGCGCTTCGACTTCGCGCTCACCGGCAAGCCGATGGTGTTCCTCGTGCCGGACCTGACCGACTACCACGGTGGCACCCGCAGCTTCCTGTTCCCGTTCGAGGAGTCCGCGCCGGGGCCCTTCGTCGACGACACCCGCGGCGTCGTCGACCGGGTGCGCGACGTCGCGTCCCTGCGGGTGGAGTGGGCGGACGCGCTGGCCGACTTCAACGCCCGGTACCACCCCTGGCAGGACGGCCGGGCCGCCGAACGGGTCGTCGACGGACTGCTGGACGCCCTCCACCTCCCCGGCCCCCCACCCGCGGCCACGCTCTAGCATGGCGGCCATGCCTGCCCAGCCCTCCGCCGTACTCCCTGCACCCGCGCGCCCCACGCCGGCGCCGGAGGGTGTCGCCTGATGGGGCGGATGACGCACTACCGGCAGCGCGCGGCCGGGTTCGGCTGGCGGGCGGCGCGCGGCGTGGTCCGCCGGGCCCGCAAGCTGCGCCACCGTGGCCCCGAGATCAGCGTGATCGTCCCGTTCTACAACGTCGAGGAGTACCTCGCCGAGTGCCTCGACAGCCTGCTGGCGCAGGGCTTCGGCGACTTCGAGGTGCTGCTGGTCGACGACGGGTCGCCCGACGGCTCCCGCGCCATCGCCGAGGAGTACGCCGCCCGGGACGAGCGGCTGCGGGTGGTCACCCGAGAGAACGGCGGGCTCGGTGCGGCCCGCAACACCGGCATCCGCGAGGCGAAGGGTCGCTACCTGACCTTCGTCGACTCCGACGACCTGCTGCCGCACGGCGCCCTGGGCGCCCTGGTGGCGAGTGCGCACGAGACCGGCTCCGAGATCGTCTGCGGGTCCGTCGAGCGGTTCGACAGCCGCAAGACCTGGTCGCCGGGCTGGGTCGACGACGTCCACCTGGTCAAGCGTCAGCGGGTCACCATCGAGGAGTTCCTGCCGCTCCTTCGCAACCTCTACACCTGGAACAAGCTCTACCGGCGCGACTTCTTCGTCGCCCAGGGGCTGTGGTTCCGCGAGCGCGTCGCCTACGAGGACCAGCCGATCGTCACCCAGCTCTTCGCCCGGGCGAAGAGCATCGACGTCATCCCCGACATCGTCTACCGCTACCGCGCGCGCGACGACAAGAGCTCGATCAGCCAGCAGACCGCGACGCTCAAGGACCTCCGGGACCGGATCGCCGCGTGGGAGGTGAGCCGCGACGCGTTCCGCACCGAGCTGTCGCAGCGGGCCTACGAGGGTTGGCTGGAGACGCTGTTCGAGGCCCACTTCCAGTGGTACCTCACCAGCCCCGGCACCGTCGACGACACCTACTGGGACGAGCTTGTCGCGATCGTGCGCAGCCTCACCGAAGGTGCGCCGCAGTGGATCTGGGACGCGACGCCGCCGGCGCAGCGCGTGCTGGTCAAGCTGGCCCAGCTCGACCGCCGTGCCGACGCGCAGGAGTTCGTCCGCCGCGGGGGCAACAAGCTCGAGCTGTGGCCCGCGACGGTCCGCCCGGACGGCATCCTGCTGGAGCTGCCCCTCCTGGGCGACCCCGAGCTCGACGAGGCGCTGTTCGTGCTCCGGCCCGAGCAGGTCAAGATCGCGCACGCCGTGGAGAACGTGCACTGGGTGGACCGGGCCGACGGCAGCCAGGCCGCCTGGGTCTCGGGCTGGGCGTTCCTGCGCAAGGTCGACCTCGGCACCCACGACCAGACCGTGAGCGTGGTGCTGCGGCACCAGGAGACCGGCGAGGTCCGCCACTTCCCGTCGACCGAGCTGCCGCGGGCGTCGTTCCCGCCGCCGCGGGACGACCTGTGGGCCGACTACGCGCAGGGCCGGTTCGGGGTGGAGCTCCCGCTCGCCGGGCTCGCCACCGGCCGCGAGTCCGACGTGTGGGAGGTCTGGTTGCAGGTGGCCGCCGCCGGCCTCGTGGCCGAGCAGCCGGTGACCCGGCTCGTGCGCAGCGGTGCCGCCGGCGCGATCCCGGCCACGCCGCTCGGAGGTGGTGACCGGTTGATCGCCGACTGGCAGTACCAGCAGCCGCTGCGGTTCCGCGTCGAGCGGGGCGCCGTCGTGGTGTCCGACCTCGAGCTGCGCGGCCGGACCCTCACCGGCTCCGTCGCCGGCGGTGACGTGGGTCGTGCGGCCCGGATGAGCGTGTGGGCCGGCCCTCGGTCCGTCGATGCCACCTGGACCTCCACCCCGGGAGCGACCAGGACGTTCCGGGTCGAGCTGCCCGTGACCGAGACGCTGGCCGACGGCCGCTCCACCACCTGGAACCTCTCCGCCTGGAACACCCGCGGCCAGCGCCTCGACGTGCTCCCGCAGCCCGGCGTGCTCCGCGCACCCGGCACCGGCCCCCTCGTCCTGGAGACCAACCGGGTCGGCGGCGTGGTCGTCACCGAGTGGGCCCGCGGAGCCACTGCCGACGAGGTCGTGGTGTCGGCCGACGGGTTCGTCACCGTCACCGGCCGCCTCCTGGGCGCCGGGACCGGCACGGTCGGCCTGGCCACCCGGAACAAGCGGATGCGGGAATTCGGCGACCACGTCGCCACCGAGGACGGCCGGTTCCGGGCCACCCTCGAGCTGCGCCACCAGCGCTACCGCTTCGGCCGCCTGCCCTTCACCACCGGGGACCACGACCTGTCGGTCGTCGTACAGCCCGAGGACGGCGAGCCGGTCGAGGTGCCGCTCCTGGTCTCCGCTGCCCTCGGCGACCACCTGCCGCTCATCATCGAGACCGACGACCTCGAAGGCCGGGTCGTGCGCGGGCCTGCGGCCGTAGCCCGGATCACCGTCCAGCGCCCGCTCGGCGCCGGTCGCGGCCAGTTCCACCAGGCCCAGCTGCGCCGCCAGGGGCCGACCCGGTCCGGGCTCACGCGTGGTGTGCTGATGCGGTCGTACTTCGGCGAGAGCGCCACCGACAACGGCATCTCGATCCAGAAGGAGCTGCAGCGACGCGGCAGCGACCTCCCCGTCTACTGGGCCGTTCAGGACAAGTCGGTCCCCGTCCCGGACGGCGGCATCCCGGTCGTCGTGAACAGCCCGGAGTTCCACGACCTGGTCTTCACCGCCCAGTACTACGTCGAGAACATGTACCAGCCCGAGTGGCACGTGAAGGCGCCCGGCCAGGTCCTCGTCCAGACCTTCCACGGTTACCCGTTCAAGTTGATGGGCCACCCACACTGGCGGAACCTGCAGTTCTCCCAGGCCAGGATCGACGCGTACGACGCCCGGGCCCGCGACTGGGACTACCTCGTGTCCCCGGCCCGGTACGCCTCGCCCCTGCTGGCCGAGCACTTCAACTACCCGGGCGAGGTGCTGGAGATCGGCTACCCGCGCAACGACGTGCTGCAGTCCCCGGAGGCCGGCGAGATCCGGGAGCAGGTGCGCGCGACGCTCGGCATCGAGGCGGGCCAGAAGGCCGTCCTCTACGCCCCGACGTTCCGCGACTACCTCGCCGCCAACGACAGCCGTGCGGCGATGGCCGACTTCTTCGACTTCGAGGGAGCCACCCGGCGCCTCGGTGACGAGTTCGTCTTCCTGGTGCGTGGCCACGCGTTCAACGCCCGCTCCGACAAGCGGGTGGGTGGCCTGAAGGGGTGCATCGAGGTCACTGACTACCCCGAGGTGTCCGACCTCTACCTGGCTGCCGACGCCGGGATCGTCGACTACTCCTCGCTCCGGTTCGACTTCGGGGTCACCGGCAAGCCGATGCTCTTCCACGTGCCCGACCTCCAGCGCTACAAGGACACCCGCGGGTGGCTCTTCGACTTCGAGCCGACCGCGCCGGGGCCGCTCCTGGACACCACCGACGAGGTGGTCGACGCGCTGCTCGACCTCGACGGCGTACGACGCGACCACGCCGCGGCGTACGACCAGTTCCGGACGGACTACCTCGATCTCGAGGACGGCCGGGCCGGCGAACGGTTCGTGGATGCTGTCTTCGTGCCCCGGGGCGACGCGTGAGAGGCTGTCGCCGACCCTGTTCCCAGGCTCTCGACCGGAGGATGATCTGACCGTGGCCACACCCGACCGCCGGATGATCTTCGTCGTGGGTCCCGGACGCAGCGGCACGAGCACCATGGCCGGGGCGCTCTCCCACAGCGGCTACCAGGTCCCGCAGGCGATCAAGGGCAACGAGACCAACCCGTCGGGCTTCTTCGAGCCGCGCTGGGTCGTCAACTTCCACCGGCAGCTGCTCCGCAAGACCGGCGTCCGCACGCTCGACACCGACCCGACCGTCCTCGAGCGGATGGACAAGGTCGCGGCTGACGAGGAGACCAGGGACAAGCTGCGCACCTGGCTGACCGAGCGCCTCGAGAAGCACGACCACCTGGTCATCAAGGACCCGCGGATGGTGTGGTTCACCTCGCTGTGGGTGTCCGTGGCCCAGGAGCTCGGGGTCGACCCGGCCTTCGCGATCATGCTCCGACACCCGTCCGAGGTGTCGTCGAGCCGCAGCGAGTACTACAACGCCCGTGAGGTCACCGGTGTCGCCGGCTGGATCAACGTCGCGCTGATGACCGAGAAGCTCACCTCCGGGTCACCGCGCTCGCTCGTCCACTACCCCAACCTGACCTCCGACTGGCGCACCGAGCTGATCCGGATGCGCGAGCAGCTGGGCCTGCGGCTCGAGCCGGCACCCGAGGAGCAGCCGCACCCGATCGACGACTTCATCGACCCGAAGCTGCGCCGGATGAAGCCGGGCTGGGAGAACATCTCCGTGCCGGCCCACCTCCAGGTGCTGGGCGACCGGACCTTCGACGCGCTCGGCTCGATCGCCGACCACGGCGATTCCGAGTCGACGTCGGCCGAGCTGGAGAAGATCCGTGAGGAGTACGCCGTCGTCCACGAGGACGCGCTCGCCCTGGTCAACGCCAGCGTGAAGCGGATGCGTGAGGAGACCGCCCGCAAGGCCACCCGCCGGGCGCGGGCCAAGGCCAAGGGCAAGGCCGCGGCGCAGGCCACCGCCTCGTCGACCGCCTCCCAGAGCCTCGGCGCCCGGGTCGCCCGCAAGCTCGGACGGGGCTCCGAATGAGCAAGACCCTCGTCCTGATCACGGGGACGGGCCGCAGCGGCACCAGCACGATGTCGGGCACGTTCCACCACCTCGGGCTGCACGTCCCGGGTCCCTACCTCGGCGCCAACGACTCCAACCCCAAGGGCTTCTTCGAGTCCAAGTGGGCCGTGAAGTTCCACAAGCAGATCACCGTCGCCGCCGGGATCAACGACTTCGACAGCCGCCCGGCGGCCTTCGAGATGTCGCAGGCTGCCATCACCGACGGCATCCGCAGCCAGCTGCGTGACTTCCTCGTCGAGGAGAGCGCCGGACACGACCAGGTCGTCGTCAAGGACCCGCGCTCGGTCTGGGCGCAGGACCTCTGGCGTGACGCCGCGGAGGAGGCGGGGCTCGAGATCAAGTACGTCTCCATGCTGCGCCACCCCGCCGAGGTCGTCGGCAGCCGCACGACCTACTACGCCAGCCCCAACGACGAGGCCAAGCGCCGCAGCTACGAGACGTTCAACGTCGCCCGCTGGATCAACTCCTCCCTCATCAGTGAGCGCGCGACCCGCGGCCGGGCGCGGGCCTTCGTGAGCTACCCCGCGCTGCTCGAGGACTGGCGGCCGGTGCTGATCGGTGTCGCCGAGGACCTCGACCTGACGTACGACGTCGACCTGGCCAGCGGTGCGCCGTCGCCGGTCGACGAGTTCATCGACCCCGGGCTGCGCCGGCACCAGGTCACCTGGGACGAGCTCGAGGTCCCTGACGAGCTGCGCGACATCGCCCAGTGCATCTGGGACGACCTGGTCACCCTGGCCGCGGCCCGCGGGCACGACGACGCGGCCTCCGCCGACCTGGACGTGCAGTCCGAGCGGTACTCCCGGCTCTTCGCGGCGTCCGCGGACATCGCCCACGACGCCCTCGAGACCGAGCGCACGGACGCCAAGCGCCGGGCCGACGAGCAGAAGAAGCAGAAGGCACCCAAGTCGAAGCCCGCGTCGCGTCCCCGTCGACCGGCCTCGGTCGAGGAGATGCCGGTCGGGCAGGTGGGCGGGCGGGACCTGCTCAAGGTCATCGCCAGGCGCGCGAAGCGCAAGGTCCGCCGCTGACGCGGTCGCTCAGACCTTGCTCCACGCCGACAGGTCGCGGCCGAGCCACTCCGCGAGCCGGTCGTTCCACGGCTGGAAGTGCTCGATCATCCGTGCGCGCGTCTCGGGCGGCAGCGGCGGGTAGGAGACCACCTTCGCCTTGCCGCCCGGTGCGTCGGCGACGCGGTACTTGTTGGTCCACTGCTCCTTGATGCTGGCGGCGTACGACGGGTCGATCTCGAGGAAGTCCATCAGCTTCTCGAGCGTGGGGACCCGGTCGTTGCCGAGGTCGTCGAGCAGCATGATGTGCGTCTTGGCGGGGTCGTGGCGAGCGGCGAGGTCCTCGAGCTGCTCGATGTAGTGGCCACGGTCGAGGTAGGAGAAGCGCATCTGGCGGCGCCGCTTGCCGCTCGCCATCCGGTCCGGCTCCTTGTCGAGGGCCTGGTCGAAGGTCTCGAGCTTCTCGAAGCCGAGCCGCTTGGAGTGCCAGAAGTGGGAGTACGCACGCTTGGCGGGGTCGCGCAGGATCACGACGATCTTCGCGTCGGGGAGACCGGCGCACAGGGCGTGCCGCGCGTCCTCCTCGTAGATGTAGGTCGGGGAAGCCTCGCCCCACTGCGTCTGCTTGCCCCGGGGCCGGAACTGGTCGGCGTACCAGTCGAGACCGCGCTCGCGGTTGGGCTCGCGGTCGAAGAAGTGCAGCTCCTTGGGCCGGGCCATGTGGATCTGCGGGTGCTTGCGCAGGGTCGCCACCAGCGTCGAGGTACCGCACTTCTGCGCGCCGGCGATAACGAAGGTCGGGAGGGGCATACGACCTACCTTCCGGGTCCCGATGGGCGTCGGCCCGCTCGGGCCGCGTCGGGAGCAGGCTACCGGTCACCTGTGTGCGTGCGGTGTGCGGGCGACGTAGACTCCGGCCCGCCGTGCGGACAGGGTGTCCTGGCCGCTGAGGAGGACCATGGACCCGCTCGCCGAGGGCACCCACCTGATCCACATCGGCCCCCAGAAGACGGGGTCGACCGCGATCCAAGCGGCCCTGCACCGGTCGCGGGAGGAGCTCCGCGCCCACGGTGTCGTCTACCCGGGGCCGCAGTCCAAGCCGCGCGAGGCCGCCGAGGTCGGGCTGGGGTTCGCCCGGATCGCCGTGGTCGACCGGTCGACGGAGGCCTGGGACGACCTCCTCCGGCAGGTCGACGACCCGGACGCGCAGCGGGTGTGCGTCAGCCTCGAGGCCTTCGGTCGCGCGACCGACGAGCAGATCGAGCGCATCGTCGAGCACCTCGGGGGCAGCTCGCCGCACATCCTCGCAGTCGCGCGCCGGTACGACGCGCTCCTCCCCTCGCAGTGGCAGCAGCGGGTGAAGTCGCAGCTCCAGCTCGCGTACGACGACTGGCTCGCGATCCTGCTCGGCGACGACCAGCCGGAGGACCAGCACTGGGCCAACTTCTGGATCCCGCACGACACCGTCTCCCTGGTCCGGCGCTGGACGAGGGCCGTGGGGCCGGACCGGTTCACCCTGGTGGTGGCGGACGAGTCCGACCGCGAGCTGCTGTCCCGGACGTTCGAGCAGCTGCTCGGCGTGCCGGAGGGGATGCTGCGCGACCAGGGCGGCCGCGCGAACACGTCGCTGAGCTACCCGCAGGTGGAGCTGCTGCGCCAGCTCAACGTCGTCTTCCACGAGCAGGACTGGCTGGCCGACCCCTGGTTCGACCTGGTGAAGACCGGCGTCGTGCCCGCGTTGCTCGCCCAGCCCGAGGTCGCAGGCACCGCGAGGGTGCCGCCGATGCCGGCCTGGGCCTGGCCCCGGCTGGTCGAGCTCAGCGACCGCCGGGTCGACGGCCTGCGGGAGCTCGGGGTCCGGACCGTGGGCGACCTGGACGGACTGCGCGTCGTGCCGACGCCTGACGCCGACCATGAGGCCCCGCTCACCGACGTACCCGTGTCGGTCGCCGTGGCCGCCCTGCGCGGGATGGCCGAGGCCGCGGAGCGCCGCCACCGAGCCGACCGTCGCCGCCTCCGGAGGGCCCGCAAGCAACCCGACTGATCGTTGGTTGAGGTGCGAGCGAAGCGAGCCTCGAAACCCCGGAAGGTTCGCAGGGCCGTCGTTGATCGAGGTGCGAGGCGCGCAGGGCCGCCGTCGGTTGAGGTGTGAGGCGCGTCAGCGCCGAGCCTCGAAACCCCGGAACGGTGTGCAGGGCGTCCTCCACAAGCCTCGATATCGGGGGTTCCTGACACCGCCGGACCGGGCAGGACAGGGTCATGCCCTGGACCTACATCCTCGAATGTGCCGACGGCACGCTGTACGTCGGCAGCACCTACGACCTCGAACGCCGCGTGAGCGAGCACAACCTCGGACTCGGCGCGGCGTACACCCGGCTCCGTCGCCGCCGGCCGGTCACGCTCGCCTGGGCCGGGGAGTTCGGGCGAATCGAGGACGCCTTCCACTACGAGAAGCAGATCCAGGGCTGGAGCCGGGCCAAGCGGTGGGCGCTGATCGACGGCCGGCTCGACGAGCTCCCGGGTCTCGCCAGCCGTCCTCAGCGACCGGGTGGCCCCGGTCGCCGCCCTGCCTGACCTTCGGGGGTTTCGAGGCTCGGCCGTGGACGGCCTCGCACCTCAACCAGCGGTCGCCCTGCCTGACCTTCGGGGTTTCGAGGCTCGGCCGTGGACGGCCTCGCACCTCAACCAGCGGTCGCCCTGCCTGAACCTTGCGGGGTTTCGAGGCTCGGCGCTGGCGCGCCTCGCACCTCAACCAACGGGGGGGGTTCAGCTGGGGAGGTCGGCCTCGACCGCGTCGATCGCCATCGGGTCGTCCTTGCGGACGTCGATGACGTGGCCGGTCTGCGGGGAGATCATCACGTCGAGCGACGTCCGGGCGACGACCTCGGACTCCAGCAGCGACCCGGCCGGCTCGTCGCCGAACGCCTTGGTCCGCATGGGGGTCCCGGTGCGCTCGGGGTTGATGCAGTTGACCCGGACGCGGTCGGCCGCCCACTCGTCGGCCAGCGCCTGGGTCAGGTTGACCGTCGCAGCCTTCGCCGAGGAGTACAGGCTGTAACCGCTGCGGCCGCGCGTGTAGGAGCTGGAGGTGAACAGGGTCAGCGAGCCCTGGGTCTCCCGCAGGTGCGGGAAGAAGACCTGGGCGATGAACACCGGTGCCAGGTAGTTGATCTCCGTCGCCGAGTAGATGGTCTCCTCGCTGGTCTCCAGCAGGTTGCCACGGGGGAGGACACCGGCCGTGTTGACGACGTAGTCGATCCGGCCGGACTCCGCCATCACCTGGCGGGCGGCGGCGGCGACGTCCTCGCGACGCTCGACGTGGGTGTTGGTGCTGGACCTGCTGAACGGGAAGACGTTGGCGCCGAGGCCGCGGGCGAGGTCGGCGATGTCGGCGCCGATGCCGTAGCTGCCGCCGAACACCACCATCGTCTTCCCGGCCAGGGCGGCGCGGTACTCGTCCTCGGAGGCCGGAGCCGGTACGTCGCTGCTGGTCAGCTGGAAGAGCTTGTCGGCAAGGTAGACGTCGATCGGCTCGGTGACCTTCATGTTCCGCTCGTCGCCGTGGACGACCCAGATCGGCTCGTCGGGCAGGTAGCGCAGGACGACCGTGCAGTCGTCGGTGGCCACGAAGTCGGGGTCGCGCCCGGCGATCTCGTAAGCCTCCTTGATCACCGAGGAGCGGAACGCCTGCGGGGTCTGGCCGCGGCGCAGGGCGGCGCGCGGCGGGATCTCCCGGATCGTGTTGTCGCCGTCGACCTCGATGATCGTGTCGGCCGACGGGATGGCGACGTCGACGGCCGGGTGGGTCTCGAGCGCCTCGAAGCACTCCGCGATGATCCGTGAGGTCACCAGCGGCCGCACCGCGTCGTGGAAGAGGACGTTGCACTCGGAGTCGCCGAGGCTCTCGAGAGCACGCAGCGTGGTGTCGTTGCGGGTCGCGCCACCCTCGAGGATGTCGGTGACCTTGTCGTAGCCGCCGTTCTTGACGATCTCCCGCACCGCGTCGAGGTGGCCCGGGGCCATCATGATCTTGACCTCGTCGACCATCGGGTGGCTGTGGAGGGCGATCAGGGCGTGCTCGAGGATGGTCTTGCCGGCGACCTTGATCAGCTGCTTGGGGATGTCGAGGCCGATCCGCACCCCGACACCGCCTGCCAGCAGCACGGCGACGTTTCTCGTACGGGTCGGGCTCGGCTCCATGACGCGCATCCTTCCAGATGGGCTCCTGTGTCCCGGGTGCGCCCGGTGGCCGTATGGTGATCGGGTTCCCGGCCCCCACCGCCGAAGCGAGTCGAGACTTGATGCCACCCAGCGGACCGACGCTCCCCGAGGGATCCCGGCTCGTCCACATCGGCCCGCACAAGACCGGGAGCACCGCGATCCAGGTGGCGTTCCAGGAGGCGCGGGCGGAGCTCGTCGAGCACGGCGTCGTCTACGCCTCCGGCAAGGGCCACCGCCCCGACAAGGCCGGCTGGGCGCTCGGCATCCGGGGTCGTCCGGCGGGCTCGGAGCAGCCGCCGATGAAGCACTGGAAGGCCCTGGTCCGCGAGGTGGGCGACGCCGGTGACCAGCGCGTGTGCGTGAGCAACGAGGACTTCGGCCGGGCCACCCCCCAGCAGATCAAGCGACTGGTCCGGGACCTCGGCGGTGACGCCGTCCACGTCGTCGCGGTGGCCCGCCGGCTCGACCGCTACCTCCCCTCGCAGTGGCAGGAGCGGGTCAAGGCCGGCGACCGTCGTGGGTACGACGAGTGGCTCAAGGTGGTGCTCGACAGCACCGACGACGAGTTCGCCTGGGACCGCAAGAACGTCTGGTTCTCCCACGACGTCGGGGACCTGGTCGCCCGCTGGACCGACGTGGTCGGCGAGGACCGGTTCACCCTGATCCTCAGCGACGAGAGCGACCGCGAGCTGCTGCCCCATGCCTTCGAGGACCTGCTCGGCCTGCCCGGCGGCACCCTCAAGCCCAACCCGTCCCGCAGCAACCGGGGGCTCACCTGGGCCGAGACGGAGCTGATCCGCGCCGTCAACGACATCGTCGAGGAGCAGGGCTGGAGTCGGCCCCAGCGTCGTCGCTACGTCAAGGCGGGCGTGCTCGCCGACATGCAGCGCCAGCCGGCACCTCCTGGCCCGAAGTCGCCCCCGCTGCCGGCCTGGGCAGCCGACGACCTGCGGGCCCGCAGCGACCGCCGGATCGAGCAGGTCCGGGCGATGGGGGTGCGCGTCGTGGGCGATCCCGAGTCGATGCGGGTCCCCTCCGACGTACCCGTGGCCACCCCGCCGCTGGAGCCGCCGCCCCTGGATCTCGACATCGCCGCAGCGGCCGTGGCCGCCGTGGTCCGGCTCGCGCTGACGCGCGAGGGCGAGGAACCGGAGTCCAAACCGGCTCCCTGACGTCGGGTACGTCACAGCCACGGACTGTTCCCCCGGTGCTGGGGCGAGCGTAGATTCGTGGTGGCAATCAACCGAGCACACCGTCCGGTACCCGCACCGGCCCTCACCCGAGGGCGTCGGAGGGACTGGAACGAAAGGTTCGCACGTGAGCAGCAGCAGTAGCCCTGCCCTGCGGGTAGGCGTCATCGGCGCCGGCCGTGTCGGCGCAGTCCTCGCCTCCGCGCTCCGTTCCGCCGGTCACGAGATCGTGGCCGCCGCCGGTGAGTCCGACGCCTCGCGCGGCCGGATCGCCGACCTCCTGCCGGGGGTCCCGAACGACAAGCCCACCGTCGTCGCCCGGACCTGCGACGTGCTCCTCCTGACGGTCCCCGACGACATGCTCGGCAACGTCGTCGCCATGCTCAGCGCCAGCGGCGCGATCCATGAGGGCCAGTACGTCGTCCACACCTCCGGTCGGCACGGCCTCGCCGTCCTCGACCCGGCGGCCGCGGTCGGCGCCCACCCCGTCGCCGCCCACCCCGCCATGACCTTCACCGGCACCGGCGTCGACCTCGCCCGCCTCGCCGGCTGCGTCTTCGGGGTCACCGCGGACGAGCCCGAGCGGGCCTTCACCGAGCGCCTCGTCTCCGACCTCGGCGGCCGCACCATGTGGGTGCCCGAGGAGCGTCGCACCGTCTACCACGCAGCCCTCGCCCACGGCGCCAACCACCTGGTCACCCTGGTGACGCAGACAATGGAGCTGCTCGAGGCCGCAGGCGCCGACAACCCCGCCGACACCCTTCGTCCGCTGCTCAGCGCCGCGCTCGACAACGCACTCGACCAGGGCGACAGCGCACTCACCGGTCCGATCGTCCGCGGCGACGTCGAGACCGTCCGCGGCCACCTTGCCGAGATCACCCGGACCGCACCGCACACGCTCCCGTCGTACGTCGCCATGGCCCGCGACACCCTCGACCGGGTCGTCACCGACGGGCGGCTGCTCCCGATCCGCGCGGAGAAGATGCGCCAGGTGCTCGCTGCGGCTGAGATCCCGGCCCCTGTCGTCCCGGAGCGTCACCTGCGATGAGCTCCGCGCC
>JBKJUE010000131.1:0-59580 GCA_046590395.1 Nocardioides sp. | reverse complement strand
CGGCCAGGCCTCGGTGTTCGCGCCGATGCTCGGTGAGGACCTGCCCTGCTACCGCTGCCTCTACCCCGAGCCCCCGCCGCCGGGCATGGTCCCGAGCTGCGCCGAGGGCGGCGTGCTCGGCGTGCTGTGCGCCGCGATCGGCTCGATCCAGGTCAACGAGGCGATCAAGCTGCTCGTCGGCATCGGAGACCCGCTCGTCGGCCGGCTGATGATCTACGACGCCCTCGAGATGGAGTACCGCAAGCTCAAGGTCCGCAAGGACCCGAACTGCGCGCTCTGCGGCGAGAACCCGACCGTCACCGGTCTCATCGACTACGACGCCTTCTGCGGGGCGATCTCCGAGGAGGCCGCCGACGCGGCCGTAGGCTCGACGATCTCGGTGGTCCAGCTCGAGCACATGCTCAAGGAGCGCTCCGAGGGCACCCGCGACTTCGTCCTGGTGGACGTGCGCGAGCCCAACGAGGCGGAGATCAACCAGATCCCGGGCGCGGTGCTCATCCCCAAGGGGGACTTCCTCAACGGCAGCGCCCTCGAGCAACTGCCGGCCGACAAGCAGATCGTCATGCACTGCAAGTCGGGCGTGCGCTCGGCGGAGACGCTGGCCATCGTGAAGGGCGCCGGGTACGCCGACGCCGTGCACGTGGGCGGCGGCGTGGTCGCCTGGGTCAACCAGATCGACCCCAGCCAGCCGTCGTACTGAGGCGGCGTAACCCTCCCGTCGACGGGTCGTTGGACCCCTCGTACAGCGTCGGCTGTTTCTCAGTCGACCCTAGAGGGAGGGTAAGACTCCATGCAGATGTCCCAACCTGCGCGCCGGTTCACCGCCGCGCTCTCGGTCCTCGTTTCCGCAGTCCTTGCCGCAGCGCTCATCACCGCCCAGCCGGCCGCCGCCGGCAAGGGAGGCAACGGCGGCAAGGGTGGCAAGAACGTCGCCGTCGCCTGGGCCCCGGCCGACACCGCCACCATCACCCCCGGCGTCCAGATGTACACCGACGGTGCTCAGTGCACGGGCAACTTCGTGTTCACCGACGGCGCCGCCAACGTCTATGTCGGGTACGCCGCCCACTGCGCCGGCACCGGCGCGGCGACCGACACCAACGGCTGCGACGCGAGCTCGCTCCCGCTCGGCACCAGAGTGGAGTTCGAGCGCAACGGCGGCTTCGTCACCGCAGGTGACTCGGTGGGCAGCGGCACCCTCGTCTATTCATCCTGGCTGACCATGCAGCAGCGCGGAGAGAACGACTCGAACGCCTGCGAGTACAACGACTTCGCCCTGGTGAAGGTCGACCCTGAAGACGTGGCCAACGTGAACCCGAGCGTGCCCTTCTGGGGCGGACCGGTCGGCCTGGACAGTGACGGCTCTGCGCTCGGCGAGACGGTCTACTCCTACGGCAACTCGATCCTCCGCGGTGGCGTGGAGGCCCTCTCGCCCAAGCAGGGCACCAGCCTCGGCACCGACGGCGACGGGTGGACGCACCCGGTCTACACCGTCTCGCCGGGCGTCCCCGGTGACTCGGGCAGCGCGTTCCTCGACGCCGACGGCAACGCCCTGGGCACCCTGTCCACGCTCGCGATCGCGCCGCTCGCCGGCTCGAACGGCGTGGGCGACCTGAGCCACGAGCTGGCCTACGCGCAGGCCAACGGCGGCATCGCCGGTCTCGCGCTGGTCCCCGGCACGGAGCCCTTCGCGCCGCTGCTCTGAGGCTGCCCTGAACGACTGGGCAACCACCTGAACAGCACCAGATCGACCGCCTCGTCCGCGTAGCCGGACGGGGCGGTCGCTCGTTGGAGAGGCATGCGTCCCACCAAGACCTTTGCGTCGCTCTCGGCCCTGTTCCTCCTCCTGCTGGCCTCGGTCCTCGTCTCGCCCGCCTCGGCGCAGGCGCGCGGTGAGCGGGTCACGGCGTGGGCCCCGGCCGCCTCCGCGAAGATCCACCCGGGCGTCCAGATGTTCACCAAGGGCGCCCAGTGCACCGGCAACTTCGTGTTCACCAACGTCACCGGACGGGTGTACGTCGGGTACGCCTCCCACTGCGCGGGCAAGGGCGCGGCCACGGACACCGACGGGTGCAGCACCGGGTCGCAGCCGCTCGGCACCCGGGTCCGCTTCGCCCGGGGCGCCACCCTCGCCACCGCCGGCACGACGGTCGGCCACGGCACGCTCGTCTACAGCTCCTGGCTCGCGATGCGCGACCGTCCGGGCACCGACCCCGACGCCTGCGCCGCCAACGACTTCGCGCTGGTCCGGGTCGACGCCGAGGACGCCGGCAAGGTCAACCCGAGCGTCCCGTTCTGGGGCGGGCCGGTGGGTCTCTCCGGCTCCGGGGCGCCGCAGGGCAGCACCGTCTACTCGTGGGGCCAGTCGAGCCTGCGGCCGACCACGGTCCTCTCGCCCAAGACCGGGGTCTCGCTCGGCCGGACCAACGGCGGCTGGGGCTGGGACGTCTACACCGCGTCGCCGGGCGTCCCGGGTGACTCGGGCAGCGGCTTCCTCGACGAGAAGGGCCGCGCGTTCGGCACCCTCTCCACCGTCGCGATCGCGCCGCTCGCGGGGTCCAACGGTCTCGGCGACCTGGAGCGCGAGCTGCGCTACGCGCAGGACCACTCCGGCATCAGCGGGCTGCGTCTCGTCCCGGGCACGGAACCGTTCTCACCGGTTCTCTGACACTCCGGGGCTGTGACCCGGGCGTGACCCACGGGCCCCTTCGCTCGCGGTAGGTTCGGCCGCATGGGCGCCAGACGAGCGTCGGTGACGGCCGTCGCGGCCGTCGTGGCCGGCGTACTCCTGATGACGCTGCTGGTGACCTGGGCGGCCTCGATCGGCCCGAGTGACGTGCTCACCGGAGAAGGCATCGAAGCCGTGCGGATGACGCCCACCGAGACTCCGTCCACCGAGGAGCCGACCGACGGCACCACCGTCAACGACACCGAGCGGGTCCTGGAGCAGACGCCGGGCGACAACGACCTGCTGCGGCTGATCGCCCTGGTCGTCGAGATCCTGCTCGCACTGGCCGTCCTCTACGTGCTCTACCGGGGTGGGCGCTGGGCCTGGCAGACCTGGCAGGCGAGGAGGCGTCCGGACCCCCAACAGGTGGCCGTCGACTTCGACGTCCTCGGTTCACCCGAGGTGATGGCCGAGCGGCTGGTCGCCGACGCCCCCGCCCAACGAGGCGTCCTGCTCGGCGGCACGCCGCGCAACGCCGTGGTCGAGGCCTGGAGCCGGTTCGAGACCCAGGCCGGCGCTGTCGGCGCCCACCGGAAGGCGTGGGAGACCTCGACGGAGTTCACGTTGCGGGTCCTCGACCTGGTCCGGGCCGACTCGATCGCCGTGGCCCGGCTCGCCGCCCTCTACCGCGAAGCCCGGTTCTCCGACCACGAGCTCAGCGAGCCCGACCGCACCGAGGCACTGGCGGCGCTCGACGCCATCCACGCCTCGCTGCGCGCGTTCGCCGGGAGGCCGTCATGAGCCGCCGCGGGCTCTTGTGGAGGCTCGGCGGAGCCGTGGTCCTGACCGCCGTGCTCTACGTCGTCTTCAGCCTCATGGAGTTCGAGCCGCATGCGCTCCCGCTGACCCTGCTGGTCGTGGTCGTCGTCGTCGCCATCGGGCTCTTCGTCGACGGGCTCGGGGTCGACGAGCAGAGCTGGGCCGTCGAGATGCAGGGCTGGGCGACGCCGCCCGGCCAGGACCCGCGGTTCTCCCTCTACCTGAGGACGATCGAGAGCCACCTGACGGCCCAGACTCCCGAGCCCGCGCTGCGCGACCGCTTCGCCGACCTGGCGTCCCGTCGCCTCGCGCAGCGGCACGGCGTACACCTGGGAGACCCGCGCGCCGCCGAGCTCCTCGGACCTGACCTGACCGCCGTCCTGGACGGACCACCCCGCCGGCTCAGTCACGCGGAGATCGACCGATGTGTGCGAAGGATCGAGGAGCTGTGACCGAAGCAATCAGCGTGTCCCGGGCCGGCGAGCTCGGCAATGCCGTGCTCGACGAGGTCGAGAAGGCCGTGGTCGGGAAACGGGAGGCCCTCACCCTGGTGCTGGCCGCCGTGCTCGCCAAGGGCCACGTGCTCCTGGAGGACTACCCGGGCCTGGGCAAGACGCTCGCCGCCCGGTCGTTCGCGCAGGCGCTGGGGCTCGACTTCGCCCGGGCCCAGTTCACCCCGGACCTGCTGCCCGCTGACCTGACGGGATCCTTCGTCTACAACCAGCGAGAGGCGACCTTCGAGTTCCGCAAAGGACCGCTGTTCACCGGTCTGCTGCTGGCCGACGAGATCAACCGGACGCCCCCGAAGACCCAGTCGGCCCTGCTCGAGGCGATGCAGGAGCGGCAGGTGACGGTGGAGGGGGAGACGTTCCCGCTCCCGGAGCCGTTCCACGTGCTCGCGACGGCCAACCCGATCGAGTACGAAGGCACCTACCCGCTTCCGGAGGCCCAGCTCGACCGGTTCCTGCTGCGGGTCAGCTTCGGGTACCCGACCTCCGGCGAGGAGTACGACGTGCTGACGCGCCGGCTCGTGCGACGTCAGGAGGAGGTCATGCTCGACAAGGTGACCGACGCGGACGGGCTCAGCGCCATGCAGGCCGCGGTCGAGACGGTGCAGGTCGACGAGAGCGTGGGGCGCTACTGCGTCGACCTCGCCACCGCCACCCGCGACCACCCCGACGTACTGACCGGGTCGTCACCGCGCGGGTCGCTGGGTCTGGTGCTCACCGCCCGTGCGTTCGCCGTCCTGCGCGGCCGCGACTACGTCGTCCCCGAAGACGTCAAGGTGGTGGCCCGGCCCGTGCTGTCCCACCGGATCACCGTGAAGCCGGAGCTCTGGATGACCCAGGCGAGCGGCCGACGCGTCGTCGACTCGGTGCTCGGCTCGGTCCCCACGCCGACCACGCTCGACCACCACGCCGGGCGATGACCGGCTGGCGGCCCACCGCGTCCCTGGGCAGGTCCCTGCTCGTGGCCACGGCGGGGATCGCATTTTCGATCCTGTTCGGCGACCCGGTCCTGGTGGTGCTCGTCGCGCCGCTGGTGCTGATGACGGCGCTCGCCCTGCTGCACCGACCGACGTCGGCGCCCCGGTTGTCCACGGTCCTCGACCACGTCACCCTGCACGAGGGCCAGGGGACGCTGGTCCGGCTGCTGGTCGACGACCTCGACGGCGTCGAGCACGTCACCCGCGTCGCCGCAGGGGCCCCGTTCCTCGCCTCGCGGCCACTCAGCGGTGGCGCGGGCGTCCTGGTGGACGGTGACCCGGGTCGGGTGCCGACGCTGGAGGTGAGCCCCCGGCGCTGGGGCCGCCGCACCCTCGGCGAGGAGAAGGTCGGCCTGACGGCGGCGTGGGCCGGTTACCGCTGGGGGCCGCTGCCTCTGTCCGGGCAGGCGATGGACGTGCTGCCGGTGACCCCGCCGTTCGACTCGACGGCGGAGGTGCCGGCGCCGATCGGCCTGGTCGGCCGGCACCGCTCCCGGCGGACGGGCGACGGCTCGGAGTTCGCCTCCATCCGGCCCTTCCAGGCCGGCGACAAGCTGCGCCGGATCAACTGGCGGGTCTCCTTGCGGTCCGACTCCCTGCACGTCGTGACGGCGCGCGCCGAGCAGGACGCCGGCGTCCTGCTGGTCGTGGACGCGCTGGCTGACCACGGCGCCTCGGGCGGCGTCGACGGCAAGGCCAGCAGCCTGGACGTCACGGTCCGGGCGGCCGCCGCGGTTGCCGAGCACCACATCCGCTCGGGGGACCGGGTCTCCATGCGGGTCGTCGGGCCAGGCCAGGAGTTCGTCGGCCACGGCACCGGCCAGCGGCACCTCCGGATGCTGCTCGGCAAGCTCGCGCGGGTCCGCGCCGGGGAGACGCGGGACCTCGCGCCCGACCGGCTCCAGCTTCGCGCCACCGCCGGGACGGTGGTGATCGTGCTGTCCCCGATGCTGGCCGACGCCATCGGCACCGCCACCGCGATGCTGGCCAGGCGCGGCGTGCCGATCCTGGTCGTGGACACGCTCCCCGAGGACGTCGCCCCCGCCGTCATCGAGGGCACCAACGCCGCGGTCGCCGACCTGGCGTGGCGGATGCGTCGCGTCGACCGCGACCAGCAGCTCGCCCGGCTCGCGACTCTCGGCTGCCCGGTCGTGCCGTGGCGTGGGCCCGGCACGCTCGACGACGTGATGCGCCGCCTGGCCCGTCGCGCCCAGCTGCCCCAGGTGGTGAACCGGTGATCCGCCGCTGGACGGGCGGTCAGTGGGCCCTGCGAGCCCTGATCGTCGTGGGCGTCATGGGCGCGTTGTTCGCGACCGTGCCGGCGGGTGCGACCCCCGCTCCCTGGCTGGTGGTGCTCGTCCTCGCGGTGACGCTGGTCTCCGCGTTCTTCCCCGACTCGGCGGCCGGAGCCGGTGCCCTCCTTCTGGTCGTCATCTGGTGGGGGGTCGGCCTGCGGGACGGCCTGCACCCGGCCGCCCTGGCGGCCGCCGCCGGTCTGCTGCTGGCGCACGTCGCCGCCACCGTCGCGGACCTCGGGCCGGGCACGCTCCCGCTCGACAGGCGGGTCCTGGTGCGCTGGACGGCCCGCGGGCTCGCGCTGCTGGTGCCCGCGCTCCTCGCGTTCGGTGTCGCGAGACTCGTGCGTGGCGAGCCCGCTCCGGCCGGCCTGTGGCTCGCCGGGCTGGTCGCCGCGCTCGTCGCGCTGCTCGCCGCCAACCTGCTGTTCACCCGGAGGCCCGGGTGAGGATCGAGCCCGACGACTACGTCGAGCTGGTGCTGCAGTGCGTCGAGCGGGTCCCGCGCGGCCGGGTCACGACGTACGGCGCGATCGCGGAGGCGGTCGGGGAGGTCGCGGGCGGCGGTGGCCCGCGCCAGGTCGGCTCGATCATGGCGTCGTACGGCGGTCCGGTGCCGTGGTGGCGCGTGGTCCGCGCGGACGGGTCGCTGCCACCCAGCCACGACAGCGAGGCGCGCCAGGCCTACCTCGAGGAGGGCACCCCGCTGCGGCCCTCCGGCAACGTCGACCTCAGGACGGCGTTCTGGCGGCCGCCCGTGCCGCGAGCGCGGCGAGTGCCTGAGGGAAGATCTCGGCCGGCGGGGTGACCAGCCCGGCACCGACCTGACCGACGCCCGCGACCTTGCCGGCCATGCCGGTGTTGATCTGCGGCAGGATGCCGGTCCGGCAGACGCGGGTCACGTCGATCCCGCTGGGCACGCCCTGGAACTCCAGGACCGGCACCGACCAGCGGGGGTTCTCGCCGAGGGTGATCTCGTGCATCCGGCGGGTGGTGGCGAGGGCGTCGGGGACGCTGCCGCCGACCAGGCGCACGATCGCGGGAGCCGTGGCCATCGCGAAGGCGCCGATTCCGGCGGTTTCGGTGATCGCAGAGTCGCCGATGTCGGGGTTGGCGTCGTCGGGGCCGTAGTCGCCGAGGTAGAGCCCGTCGGCCACCTGCGCCGGGCCGGTGAACCACTCGTCGCCGGTGCCGGAGACCTGGATCCCGAAGTCGGTGCCGTTGCGCGCCATGGCGACCACCATGGTCGATCCCTCGATGTCGCGCGCGGCGTCGAGCGCGAGCTTGCACGCGGGCATCGCGAGGTTGAGGAAGAAGTGGTCGTTGCCGCCGACGAACCTCAGCGCCTCGGCCACGTCGGCGGCGTCGGCGCCGGTGGTCACCATCGCCGGGGCGAGGTCGCGCAGCAGCATGAGCGTGCCGGCGCGGTTGCGGTTGTGGGCCTCGTCGCCCATCTGCAGCATCTGGGTGAGGATGCCGGTCACGTCGACCGGGTCGGTCGCCCGCACGGCCTGCTGCAGCAGCGGCCCGAGCACGTCGCCCATCCAGCGCAGCCGGGTGAGCACGTCCGGGCCGTAGGCGCCGTAGCGCAGCACCTTGCCGAGTCCCTCGTTGAGGGAGCAGTGGGTACGGCGCCCGGTCGCGGCGTCCTCGAGCACGAACATCCACATCGACGGGGTGACCACACCTGCCATGGGTCCGACGGTGGCTCGGTGGTGGCAGGGCTCCAGAGCGATGCCGGTGCCGGACTCGAACAGCGCGACCGCGTCCTCGGGGTCGTCGACCAGTCCTTCCAGCGCAGCCCCCGCCATCAGGCCACCCCGGAGCGGGCCCGATGCGCGGTCCCAGCCGATGGGTGGGCCGGCGTGCAGGAACTCGCCGCGCTGCAGCCCCAGCGCCTCGGAGGCCGGGAGCACGTCGACGAGCGTGGCCTGGACGGCGAGCATCTGGGTCAGGGCGCGCTCGTTGGCGGCGCGACGCAGCGGGTCGGCGGCGACGGTGGCGAGGTCGGCCTCCGTGCCGGGCATCGGGGGACGCCAGTCGACGCGGGTGACGTCGACGGCCTGGGCGGCCACCGCGTCGGCGAACAGGTCGGCGCCGACGCCGACCACGTGGGCGGGGGTCGTCATGCGGGGCCTCCGAGAAGCTCGATCGCCCGGCGGGTGGCGTGGGCGTTGGAGAGGTGGACCTCGGCGCCGGCCTGGGTGAGCACCCGCACCTGGCGGTCGAGGTCCTGGGGGTCGTGGGCGGTGCCGACGACGGCCACCACGACCGGGACGCCGATCCCGGTGATCACCGGTGCGAGCCCCGCGGCCGGGTCGGGCTCGGCACCGTGGCCGAGCACGACGTCGAGCAGGATCACCGCCGTCTCCGGGTCGTCCGCCACCTGTGCCAGGTGGTCGAGCCGCAGGCTCGGGTCGATCATCGGGTGGGCGCGGCCGGTCGTGTAGGCGTCGTCGCCGAAGTCGATGAACGAGTGCCCGTCTCCGACCTCGGCCTCGACGATCAGCCGGGCCTCCGTCGCCAGGGTGCCGCCCACGAAGAGCCCCCGGATGCTGACCCGCCCGAAACTGTTCGCTGACCCGCCCGAAAGTTTCGGGTGGGTCACGGGCCAGGTGGGGACGTCGCGGCCGAGCCGACGCAGCACCTGCTCGGCGGCGACGGTCAGGTCGGGGCGGCCGGGCCCGAGCAGCGCGAGCTCGACGGGCGTGCCCAGCGAGGCGGCGTACTCCTCGAGGGCGGTGGCGACCTCGGGCGCTGGTGGCTTGGAGACCACCACGACCAGCTCGACGGCGGGGTCGGCGTCGAGACGGCGTACCGCCTCGAAGGTGGACAGCCCGCCTACCTCGGACGAGAGGTCGCGGCCGCCGACGCCCAGCGCCGAGCTCACGCCGACGCCGGCGTGGTCGAGCAGCGCGAGCAGCTGCTGGCATCCGGTGCCGGACGCGGCGACGATGCCGACCGGGCCGGGGGAGACCGCGTTGGCGAACCCGAGCCCGAGGCCGCCGACGACGGCGGTGCCACAGTCGGGCCCCATCACCAGCAGCCCGCGGTCCGAGGCGGTGCGCTTGAGGGTGACCTCCTGGTCGAGGGGGACGTTGTCGCTGAAGACCATGACGTCGCGACCGGCGTCGAGCGCATCCATCGCCTCCACGAACGCACTCGCGCCGGGGACGGACACGAGGACGAGGGCGTCGTCGGTGTCGCGGAGCGCCGTGGCGGTGGTCCGGTGGGGGGCGACCTCGGAGCTGCCGACGTCTCGCCTGCTCGACGCCCGGAGTGCGGCCTCGACGGCCGCGAGGGCGGTCTCGAGGGAGGCTTCGTCGTCGAGCCGGAGCGCGACCACGAGGTCGTTGGGGGTGGCGGTCCCCGGGATGTCGAAGCCCATCGACTCCAGGACCTCGACGTTGAGCGGCGTCGCCATCGCCACCTGCGCCGCGGCGACTCCGGGCGCGTCCTGGACGGTGCGGCTCACCTGCAGCAGCGTGACCGAGTCGGCGTACGCGCCTGAGCGGAGCTCCACGTGGGTGGTCATGCGGCACTCTCCGTCGTCGGGGCGAGCGAGGCGAGGGAGTCGAGGGCCAGCAGCGCCCCGGCCATCAGCCCGGCACCGGACGTGGCGCCGATCGCGAGCAGGGCGTCGGCGCACCGGGACAGGTGACGCCGGTCTGCGGAAGCGGCCGCGGTGAGCCAGTCACCCAGCTCCGGCAGCACGTCACCCTCGAGGGCGCAGTCGAGGAGGGTGGCCGAGAGCAGCGAGGTGCCTGCGAGTCCGGCGCGGACGGCCGTGTCGACCTCGGGGGTGGCGACGTCGTACGCGCGGTGGGTGGCCAGCCAGCCGCAGAGGACGTCGTCGCCCAACGGCGTGAGCCCGTCGCCACGGCCCATCAGCCGGCCCACGGCCTCGGCGTCGACACCCGACGGGGTGGCAGCAACGACGAACTCGACCACCGCGGCCGGGGGGGTGGCCGTGCAGGTGATCGAGTTCGCCGTGTTGCGAAGGATCGCTCCGCGGTCGAACCGTGGCACGTGCACGTCCACGACGCGGCCCACCGAGAGTGGCCTGCAGTCGATGTGGAGGACCCCCGATTCAAGATACGCCGCCGACCCCCCGTCTGGCGAGAAGTTGCAGACTCTTGATCGAAGTCCGCACGGCACCCGGGCCGCGCCGGCCGCGAGCAGACCGACGCAGCGGCCGCCGACCTCGACGTAGACGGCCTGCGGGCCCCGGTGGATGACGGGGACCGGGCCGTCGGGGGCGGTCCGGATCAGGTCCCGGACCCGCACGGGAGCGCTCACGGGCAGGGCTGGCCGGGCGGGGATCGGGGGACTCACCTTCCCGACGCTAGTGGCCCCCGGTTACGTTTGCCGATGTGAGGTTGTGCCAACGATCGCTCGAGGGGGGTGCAAGTGTTGATAAGCCCTGACCACGAGGGCGGCGTCAGCGCTGCCCTGGCCAGCATCGACGCGCTGCACACGGCCCTCACCCACATCGTGCTCGAGGGTGGTGACCTCGACCGGATCGCCGAGGAGGTGGCTCGGGTCCTCGACCTGGGGGTGCTGGTCACCTCCAGCGACGGCCGCGAGCGGGCCTCGCACCTGCGCGCCGAGCACCGTGCTGCCCTGGCCGCCCACGCCCTGGTCGACCCGACCGGACGGGTCCGTGTCGAGCGGGTCGGCGGTACGGGCGCGAGCCTGGGCGCCGGGGAGGTCCGCTCGCTGCGGGTCGCCGCCGGTGGCGAAGACCTGGCCCGGCTCGTCTGCTGCCGCGTCGACTCCCGCATCCCCGAGGCCGACGTGCACGCACTCGAACGCGCCGCCACCGTCGCGGCCCTGCTGATCACCCGCGAGGAGGCGGTCTCGGCCGTCGAGAACAAGTACCAGGGCGACTTCCTGCGCGACGTCTTCCTCCGGCGGGCCGGCGACGAGCGGTACGTCGAGGAGCACGCGGAGGGCTTCGGCTGGCAGCTCGACCGGCCGGTCGTCGTCGTCGCCGCCGAGATCGACCCGGCCGGCCGCGACGAGGAACCCGAGACCAGCCACCAGCGGCGCCGCTGGCAGGAGCGTTTCTCCGCAGCCTGGCGGCAGGTGACGGTGTCGCTCGACGAGGGAATCCCCAGCGTGGACTTCTCCTCCGAGGTGGTCACGCTGCTGCCGGTCGGCCCCGACGACGAGCAGCCGGTGCCCGGTCATGCCGTCGTACGCCGGGTGGTCACCGCCGTCTCCGGCGACAAGGGCGGCGGCCGTCGGCCGTTCTCGGTCGGGGTGAGCCGGGTGGCGAGGTCCCTCGAGGAGCTGCCCGACGCCTACACGCAGGCCCGGCGATCGGTCGAGGTCGGCCGGCGGGTCAACGGCGGCGGGTCCACCACGTTCTTCGACCAGCTGGGGGTGCACCGGCTGATCGCCCTCGTGCCCGACGCGGCCGAGCTCGGGGCGTTCACCCGCGACGTCCTCGGACCGCTCGCCGAGCCGACACCCGAGGCGGCCGACCTGCGCGAGACGCTGCAGGTGCTGCTCGACACCAACTTCAACGTGGCCGAGGCGGCCCGGATCCAGTTCTTCCACTACAACACGATGCGCTACCGGGTCAGCAAGCTGGAGCGGTTGCTCGGGCCGTTGTCGTCCGACCCGCACCTGCGTCTCGACGTCGCCGTGGCGCTCCGGGTCCTCGAGATCAGCGGTCGCTGAGCCCGCCGTACGGCACCGGGGCGGTCGTCGGCCGGTCCAGACACTCGGCAACGGTTGCCATGTCTGCGGCGTTCCTTCGGCATTTCGTGCCGTCGAGGGTGTGTGATGGAGACCACTACCTTGTGGTCTCTCGGGATCACTCGAGTCAGGGAGGACCATCATGTCGATGTTCAAGTGGGACGTAGTCGATCCGGGTCCCGGTGAGGCCGTCGCGCCGCACCAGCGGCTCGCCTGGGGCAAGACCGTGGGCCTCGGTGCCCAGCACGTCGTCGCCATGTTCGGGGCGACCTTCGTCTTCCCGCTCATCATGGGGCTCAACGCCAACCTGGCGATCATGATGAGCGGTATCGCCACGATCTGCTTCTTGCTGATCGTCAAGGGCAAGGTGCCGAGCTACCTCGGCACGTCCGCGTCCTTCGTCGGTGCGGCCTTCGCCATCTACGCCTACGAGGGCGCAGGCGGACCCGGCGGCCCCGCTGACGTCACCGGCGCGATCCTGGTCGCCGGCGCCGTGCTGGCCCTGGTCGGCGTGGTCATCCACATCCTCGGTGCCGACGCCGTCAACAAGGTCCTGCCGCCGGTCGTCACCGGTGCAGTGGTCATGCTGATCGGCTTCAACCTGGCGCCCGTCGCGACCGGCACCTACATGCCGTCCGACCCGTGGATCGCGATCCTCACGATGCTGGCCGTGATCCTGATGGCCGTCGGGTTCCGGGGCTTCATCGGCCGGATCGCCGTCTTCCTGGGCCTCATCTTCGGCTACGTCATCTCGTGGCTGGCCGACCTCGCGTTCGGCACCACCTCGCTGCCGCTGCCGGGCAACGCCGAGCCGGGTCCCCACGACCGGGTCGACTGGAGCCAGGTCTCCGGTGCCGACTGGTTCGGCATCCCGGGCAAGACCGCTGACGGCCTTGTGGGCAACCAGGCGTTCACGCCCGGCTACGCCGACGTCGGCTGGCACCTGCCGTCCTTCTCGATCGCGTTCATCCTGCTCGCGCTTCCGGCCGTGATCGCGCTGACCGCCGAGAACCTCGGTCACGTGAAGGCCGTCGCCGAGATGACCAAGACCGACCTCGACCCGGTCATGGGCCGCGCGGTCGCCGCCGACGGTGTCGCCACCGTGATCACGTCCGCCGTCGGTGGCTCGCCCACCACGACGTACGCCGAGAACATCGGCGTCATGGCCGCGACCCGGGTCTACTCCACGGCCGCCTACTTCGTGGCCGCGATCGTGGCGATCCTGCTCGGTCTGGTCCCGAAGTTCGGCGCGATCGTCAACGCCACCCCGCCCGCCGTGCTCGGCGGGATCACGCTCGTCCTCTACGGCATGATCGGACTGCTGGGCGCCAAGATCTGGAAGGAGAACGGTGTCGACTTCGGTCGCCCGATCAACCTGGTCCCGATCTCGGCCGGCATCATCCTCGCGATCGGCAACGGCTCGCTGAAGATCACCGACGACTTCGTGCTCAGCGGCATCGCCCTCGGCACCATCGTCGCGGTCGGTGGCTACCACATCGCCCGCGCCGTGGCGCCGGCGTCGGAGCGTGACCAGGGCACGATGATCGCCGTCGGCAACGAGGGTGTCCACGGCGAGGACCACGCACCTCCGCACAAGCACTGAGCGCACTGAGGGACATGTGAAACCTGCTCCGTTCTCCTACCTCCGACCGGGGTCGCTGGCCGATGCGCTGGCGGCCCTGGCGGAGGCACCGGACGCGAAGGTGCTCGCCGGCGGGCAGAGCCTGGTGCCGCTGCTGTCGATGCGGCTGGCGGCACCGGGCACCCTCGTCGACATCAACGGCCTGCCCGGCCTGGCCGACGTCACCGCCTCGCCTGACGGTGTCCGGGTCGGGGCGCTGGCCCGGCACGCGGACGTGCTGGCCTCGACCGACGTACGCCGGGTGCAACCGCTGGTCGCGATGGCCCTGGCCCACGTCGCCCACCCGACGATCCGCAACCGGGGCACGACGGTCGGCTCCCTCGTCCACGCCGACGCGGCCGCGGAGATGCCGGTCGTGCTCCGGCTGCTCGGCGGTTCGCTCGACGTGGCCTCGGTCCGGGGCACCCGCAGCATCGCGGCCGAGGATCTCTTCCTCGGGCCGCTGGAGTCCTCGTTGGTGCACGACGAGATCGCGGTCTCCGCGTTCTTCCCGGCGCTGGCGCGCGGCGCCGGCGTGGCCTTCGACGAGATCGCCCGCCGCCACGGTGACTACGCCATGTGCGGGGTGGCCGCCGTCGTCGACGGCGACGCGGTGCGCGCCGGCTACCTCTCGGTGAGCGACGTGCCCACCGTGGTCGACCTCAGCGGCGTGGCCGACGACGACATGGCCGACGTGGCCCTGGCCCAGCTCGACCCGGCCGGCGACATCCACGCGACGGCCGACTACCGCGCCCAGCTCGTGCGTGTGCTGACGGCCCGCGTGGTTCGATCCGCACGAGAGCACGCGAGAGGCAGGGCATGACCGAGGAGCTCCACCAGGTCCGGCTGACCGTCAACGGCACCGCACACGACGTGCGCGTGCCCGCGCGGAGGCTGCTGTCCGACGCGCTCCGGCACGACCTTGCCCTCACCGGCACCCACGTGGGCTGCGAGCACGGCGTCTGCGGCGCCTGCACGATCCTCGTCGACGGGCGGCCGGTGCGGTCCTGCCTGATGTTCGCCGTCTCCGCGGTCGACACCGAGATCACCACCGTGGAGGGGCTCACCAACCCCGACGGGTCGCTCGGCCCGGTGCAGCAGGCGTTCAAGGAGTGCCACGGCCTCCAGTGCGGCTTCTGCACCCCGGGCTTCCTGACCACGATCACCGCCGGCCTGCGCGACAATCCGCACCCGACCCGCGACGAGGCCAGGGAGATGATCGGCGGCAACCTCTGCCGGTGCACCGGCTACCAGAACATCGTCAAGGCCGTGGAGCGCGCGGCCGAGATCGGTGGTTTCGAGACGGTTGCTGCGCAACCGCCTCAACCGACGGATGTGCCCTCATGACCACGAAGCTGATGGGCAGCGGGGTCCAGCGGGTCGAGGACGACCGCTTCCTGCGGGGGCTCGGCCGGTACGTCGACGACATCGCGGTCGGCGCGACGCTGCACGCAGCGGTGCTCCGCTCGCCCCACGCCCACGCGAGGATCACCGACATCGACGTCGACGAGGTCCTCGACCTCGAGGGCGTCCACGCGGTGTGGACCCACGACGACCTGACCGGCCCGATGGCCGAGCCGCTGCCGTTGCTGATCCCGCACCCCGCACTCACCCACGGCCGCACGCAGTACGCCCTGGCCAGGGACGAGGTCAACTACGTCGGTGAGGCGATCGCGTTCGTGGTTGCCGACGACCGCTACGTCGCCGAGGACGCCGTCGGTCGGATCAAGGTCGCCTACGAGATCCTGCACCCGGTGGTGGGGATCGATGCCTCCCGCACAGCGACCTCCCTGGTGCACGGCGACGTGCCCGGCAACGTCGGTGCCCGGCTCGAGCAGGAGAACGGCGACGCCCGCGCGGCCATCGCGTCCGCACCGCACACCCTCTCCCTTGACCTCACCATCGAGCGCAGTGCCTGCATGCCGATGGAGGGACGTGGCACGGTCGCCCGCTGGGATCCCGACGTCGGTCGGATGACTGTGTGGTCCTCGACCCAGACCTCGACCGGCGTCCGCGCGGCGGTGGCCGTCAAGCTCGGCCTCGACCTCGGCCAGGTCGACGTGATCACCCCAGACGTGGGCGGCGGCTTCGGCGTCAAGATCAACCACCCGTGGCCCGAGGAGCTCCTGGTGCCGTTGGCCGCCCGGGCCCTCGGGAAGCCGGTGAAGTTCACCGAGGACCGGCGCGAGCACTTCATCTCCTCGGCCCACGAACGCGGCCAGGTGCACCACGTCGAGGTCGGGTTCGACGACGACGGCTTCCTGCTCGGGCTCGACGTCGAGTTCTGGCACGACCACGGCGCCTACACGCCGTACGGCCTGATCGTCCCGATCATCACCTCGACCCAGCTGCTCGGGCCCTACAAGCCGCAGAACTACCGGGTCGTCTTCGAGAGCCTCTACACCAACACCGTGATGGTGACGCCGTACCGCGGCGCGGGCCGGCCGCAGGGCTGCTTCGTCATGGAGCGCACGATGGACGCGATCGCGGCCTACCTCGGCAAGGACCGGGCCGACGTGCGGGCCGCCAACTTCATCCAGCCCGACGAGTTCCCCTACGACCAGGGGCTGATCTTCCAGGACGGGCGCGAGCTCGAGTACGACTCCGGCGACTACCCGGCCTCGCTGGTCAAGCTCAAGGAGCTGGTCGGCTGGGACGAGTTCCCGCAGTTCCAGCGGGAGATGGCCGAGCAGGGACGCCGCGTCGGGATCGGTCTGGCCTGCTACGTCGAGGGCACCGGCGTCGGTCCCTACGAAGGCGCCCACGTCCACATCGAGACGTCCGGCAAGGTCAAGGTCGCGACCGGCCTGACCACTCAGGGCCAGGGCCACGCGACCGTCTTCGCGCAGCTGGTCGCCGACGAGCTCGGCTGCCGGTTCGAGGACGTCGAGGTGGTCACCGGCGACACCCGGCGGATGCCGTACGCCGTCGGCACCTTCGCGTCCCGCGCCGCGGTGATGAGCGGCTCGGCGATCCACCTCGCGGCCAAGCGGGCCAAGGAGAAGGTGCTCCGGATCGCGGCCGAGGCGCTGGAGGCCGACGAGTCCGACCTCGAGATCGTCGATGGGGTCGTGTCGGTGAAGGGGACCGCCACCTCGATCGACCTCGGCACGGTGTCGGTGCTGTCCAACCCCCTGCGCTACGCGTTCGACGAGGCCTCCAAGGCGGCCACCCAGTTCAGCGTCGGCGACCCGGGCGGGCCACCGGTCGCCGAGGACGACGAGCCGGGGCTCGAGGGCCGGGACTTCTACTCGCCGGAGCGCGCGACGTTCGCGTCCGGCATGCACGCCGTGATCGTCGAGACCGACCCGGACACCGCCGAGGTCACTATCCTGAAGTACGCCGTCGTCCACGACTGCGGCCACCTGATCAACCCGATGATCGTCGAGGGCCAGATCCACGGCGGCGTCGCGCAGGGCGTGGGTGGCGCGCTCTTCGAGCGGATGGCGTACGACGAGTCGGGGCAGCTGCTCAACGCCTCGTTCATGGACTTCCTGATGCCCTACGTCAGCGAGGTCCCCGAGACCATCGACATCGACCACCTCGAGACGCCGTCACCCCTCAACCCGCTCGGCATCAAGGGCGCGGGGGAGGCCGGCGTGATCCCGTCCGCGGCGGTCTTCGCCGCCGCCATCGAGGACGCCGAGGGGATTGCCATCCGGGCGATGCCGATATCGCCCTCCGACCTGTTCGAGCTGCGACGTGCCCAGGAGCCCTCATGAAGATCGCCGGCGACAACACCATCCCGTTCCCGGTCGCGCAGGTCTGGGACGCGCTCCTCGACCCGCGGGTCCTGGTCGGCACCATCCCCGGTTGTGAGCGCCTCGAGGCGACCGGCGAGAACACCTACGACATGACCGTCACGGCCGGCGTCGCCGCGATCAAGGGCACCTATGCCGGGACCTGCTCGCTCTCGGACCTGAAGCCCCACGAATCGCTGGTGATGCGGCTCCAGGGCGCCGGCGCGCCCGGCACCGTCGACGCCACGGTGGACGTGACGTTCTCCGAGGTGGAGCCGGGGGTCACCCGCGTCGCCTACGAGGCCGACGCCGTCGTCGGCGGGATGGTGGGCGGGGTCGGCCAGCGGATGCTCGGTTCGGTGTCCCGGCGGATGGCCGGCGAGTTCTTCGGCAACGTCGGCAACGCCATCGGTGGCGGCCGCAAGCCCCTGATCGAGGAGGTCGAGGACCTGCCGGAGTCTGCCCGCCCCGGCCAGGTCTTCACCGCTCCCGCTCGCAGTGGCGCCATCTCCTCCCAGGACGACTTCCTCAAGGGCATCGCGCTCGGGGCCGGCCTGGTCCTCGCCGGCGTCATCGTCGGTGGGCTCTTCGGGCGCCGGCGGGCATGATCGGGCCGGTTGCGATCCCCGGTGAGCCGGGGATCGCTGCACTTCTCGGCCAGTGCACTGCCCGAGAAGTGCACCAAGTGACCGTCCGCTGTGACGGATGTGGCGGAAGTGACGATGACTGACCTGACCGTCGACTCCACCGCCCGCGAGATGACGGTGGCGGTGCGCGCCCGCGAGATCTCGGCGCGCGAGCTGCTCGACCTCCACCTGACCCGCATCGCCGAGCGCAACCCCGAGCTCAACGCGATCGTCTCCCTCGACGAGGAGCGTGCCCGGGAGGGCGCGGCTGCCGCCGACGAGTCACTCGCCGGGGGAGCCGAGCCGGGGCCGCTGCACGGGCTGCCGCACGCCTTCAAGGACACCCACGACGTCGCGGGCTGGCGGACGACGTACGGCTCACCGCTGTTCGCCGACCACGTGCCCGACGCCGACCTGCTCCTGGTCGAGCGGATCCGCCGCGCCGGTGCGGTGACCATCGGCAAGACCAACGTGCCGGAGTTCGCGGCCGGCTCGCACACCTTCAACCCGATCTTCGGGACAACCCTCAACCCGGTCGACCCCACCCGCTCCGCCGGGGGCTCGAGCGGGGGAGCCGGGTGCGCCCTTGCGGCCGGCATGATCCCGCTGGCCGACGGCAGCGACATGGGTGGCTCGCTGCGCAACCCGGCGTCGTTCTGCGGTGTGGTCGGGCTCAGGCCGAGCATCGGCCGGGTGCCGGAGTGGCCGACGGCGTCCTACTGGGACAACGTCTCCACCGGTGGCCCCATGGCCCGCAACGTCGGCGACCTGGCTCTCCTGCTGTCCGTGCTGGCCGGCCCCGACCCGCGCGTGCCGTTCGCCCTCGGAGACCCGGGATCCGTGTTCAAGCCTCCGCTGACAGGGAGCCTCGCCGGGCTGCGCGTCGCCCTCTCGACCGATCTGGGTGGCGTGTTCGCGGTCGACCCCGAGGTCGCCCGCGTGGTTCGTGAGTCGGCGGAGCTCCTCGAGCGCTCGGGGGCTGTGGTCACCGTGGACCACCCCGACCTGTCACAGGCCGACGAGGTCTTCCGCACCCTGCGCGCCTGGCAGTTCCACGTGAGCTTCGCCGAGCTGCTCGAGCAGCACCCCGACGGCTTCAAGCAGTCGCTCGCCGACAACGTCCGCGCCGGCGCCTCGCTCACCGGCCACGACGTCGCCCGCGCGTTCGAGCTCAGGACCGACGTGATGCAGACGGCCCGCCGCTTCTTCGAGTCGTACGACGTCCTGGTGCTGCCGGTCTCGCAGGTGCCGCCCTTCCCGGCCGACCAGGAGTACCCCACCCAGGTCGACGGCCGGCCGATGGCGACCTACCTCGACTGGATGCGCTCGGCCTACCTGGTGACCGTCACCGGCTGCCCCGCCATCTCCCTGCCTGGGGGCACGACCGCGGGCGGTCTCCCCGTCGGCATCCAGGTGGTGGCCCGGCACGGCGCGGACAGGTTCCTGCTCGAGGTGGCATCGGCGTACGAGCAGGCGCTGGCGCTGGAGAGCTGAACCACGCGACGACCACGACGCCCCCAGCACCCTGTTGGCGGTCTGGCTGCTGGGGTACCCGGACCAGCTCGTCGAGGTCGAGGCGGTCGCGGTGGCGCCCCTGCGCGATTGGGCATAGATCCACAGGACTTTCCCCAGACTGTGGAGATCGGCGTCCTGCCTGTGGAGGAACCGGTCCCACCTGTGAACGACACGCCGGAACCAGAGGAATGTCCCGAAATACTTCGCGAAACCCTTGCGGGGCTGGGCTTCCAGGACATAGAACTTCTCTCACGCACTTCCTTCGGGGAGAGCGGGATCGGTCGGAAGAGAAGATCCGTACGACGGGAAACCAGCTTGCTGGGGACCTGCCGCGATGGCCGGGTGACGAGGCCAACGGGATCGGAAGCGAAGACTGGATCGGTCGGGAGCGTCACCAGTACCGACCAAGCGAAGGGCCCTTGTGACTCATACTCACAAGGGCCCTTCATCTATTTGCCCCTGGGTCTCCGGAGATATTCACAGGGTCTGGTCCAGTCGTTGTGGACCGCCGTGGAGGCGCGTGTGGAGAGACCCGCCGATCCTGTGGATGTCGGGGAATCTGCAGGAATAGTTGGCGAACCTCCTCGCGCACTGCGTGAGCCAGGACAGAGAACGTCTCCCACGCACTCCTTCCGGGGAGAGTGGGATCGGTCGGGAGCGTCACCAGTACCGACCAAGCGATGGGCCCTTGTGCCTCAAGGAGCAACTGCTGCCGACCCGCCGATTTCCACAGGGAGGGGCGTGGGCCTGTGGACGAAGGGGTCGATCCTGTGGAGCAGGGGGGCACTTCTGTGGAGTACCGAGGATCCCCAGAAATAGTTGGCGAAAGTGCTTGCGCGAGCTCCGGTCGAGGGCATAGAACTCTCTCACGCACTTCCTTCGGGGAGAGCGGGATCGGTCGGAAGAGAAGATCCGCACGATGGGAAACCAGCTTGCTGGGGACCTGCCGCGGTGGCTGGGTGACGTAGCCGCCGGGATCGGGAACGAAGACTGGATCGGTCGGGAGCGTCACCTGCACCGGCCAACCGAAGGGCCCTTGTGACTCATACTCACGAGGGCCCTTCACCTATTTCCGGCGGCGTCGGAGAGACTGGTCGCGTGTCGGTCTTCTTCTCCGTGGTGCACCGGGTCGTTCCCCCGATCGGGCGTGCCGTGTGGCGGCCCCGGGTCACCGGTCTCGAGCACGTGCCCGAGACCGGCGGGGTGCTCCTCGCGAGCAACCACCTGAGCTTCGTCGACAGCGTCGTCATCCCGTGCGTGGTGCCGCGCGAGGTGGCGTTCCTCGCGAAGTCCGACTACTTCACCGGGACCGGGCTCAAGGGCGCGGCCCAGCGGGCCTGGTTCGAGGGCCTCGGCATGCTGCCCGTGGACCGCGACGACCGGAAGGCCGCGATCGCCAGCCTGGAAACCGCGCTCGAGGTGCTCGGCCGCGGGGAGGCGTTCGGGATCTACCCCGAGGGCACCCGCTCGCGCGACGGCCGGCTCTACCGCGGTCGCACCGGCGTCGCCCACCTCGCCCTCACCGCCGGTGTCCCGGTCGTCCCGGTCGGGCTCCGCGGCACAGAGAAGCTCCAGCCGGTCGGGTCGAAGCTGCCCCGGATCGTGCCCGTCTCGGTGGCCTTCGGGCCGCCGATCCATGTCGCCGGCCGCTTCGAGGGCGTGCCGCTCGGCCGTGCCCGGCGCGAGGTGACCGACGAGATCATGGCCGCCATCCAGCGGCTGAGCGGCCAGGAGGAGGCGGGCGTCTACAACGACCGCGCGCCGGACGCCTGACCGTCGCGACCGGCTCGCCGTCGGACCGGCGTCGCGCACCAACGCAGGGTCGATCCGGTGCAGCACCAGCTTGGCCCGCCGGATCATGGCGAACCCGCCATCGGTGTGCACGTCTCCCCAGGTCAGGTAGAGGAACCGTTCGCCGCGCTTCCCGTGGACCGCGGATCCCCGGAAGTCGCCGTCCACGAGGCGTACGTCGGCCTCCCAGCGCGCCGTCCTCGCGTCGCCGGGGACGAGGCCCGCCGGTTCCTTCCCGACCTGCAGAGTGATCTGCACGCTCCCAGTCTGCCTACAGGCGAGAGTTGCCGACGGTACTGCGTTCCGTCGGCAAGTTGTGCCGTGGCCCGCTCCGCGCGACACCGATTGAATCGGACCGTGACACCCGAGGACGCGCCATGAGCGGCTCGCACGACCTGGTCGTCGCCGACGCCACCCTGCGCGGCCGCGACGGCCGCTGGCAGATCGGCATCGACGGCGGCACGATCAGTGCCGTCACGCAGGACGGGCTGGTCGGCCGCGACCAGGTCGACGCCGCCGGGTCGCTGGTCACCGAGAGCTTCGTCAACGGCCACCTGCACCTCGACAAGGTCTACACGCTGGACCGGATCGGCGACGCCGCGCTCACGGCGTACGCGTCGGGTGAGATGGGCTCGGCGCTGCACTCCATCGAGCTGGCGTCGGCGGTCAAGGCCGACTACCACCGGAGCTGGATCGAGCCCCACGCCCGCCGCGCGGTGGTCGAGGCCGTGCGGCACGGCGTCCGGCACGTGCTGGCCTTCGCCGACGTCGACACGGCGGCCGGGCTCGAGGGCGTCATCCCGCTGCTGGCGCTGCGCGAGGAGTTCCGCGGCATCGTGGACCTCCAGGTCGTGGCCTTCCCCCAGGACGGCCTGCTCCGCGACCCCGGGGCCGAGGACCTCGTCCGCCAGGCGGTCGAGCTCGGCGCCGACGTCGTCGGTGGCATCCCGTGGATCGAGCACACCGAGGACGACGCGCGCGAGCACGTGCGCCGGATGTGCGCGCTCGCGGCCGCCACCGGGCGGCGCGTGGCGATGCTCGTCGACGACGCCGGCGACGCCTCCCTGCGCACCACGGAGATGCTGGCGACGGCCATGGTCGAGCACGACCTCGTCGGCAGGGGTGTCGCCAACCACGCCCGGGCCGTCGGCCTCTACGCCCGGCCGTCCCTCGAACGCCTGGCCGGGCTCGTCCACCGGGCCGGCCTCGGCTTCGTCAGCGACCCGCACACCGGTCCGCTGCACCTGCCGGTGCGCGAGCTGACCGCGATGGGCATCCCGGTCGCCCTCGGCCAGGACGACATCGAGGACGCCTACTACCCGTTCGGCAGGCACGACCTGCTCGAGATCGCCTTCCTGGCAGCCCACGCGCTGGAGGCGGTGGACACGCAGGGCATCGAGCTCGTCTACGACGCGGTGACGACCACGGCCGCCACCGTCCTCGGGATCGAGGACCACCGGCTCGACGTCGGAGGCAACGCCGACCTGGTCGTCCACCACCACCCGACGCTGCGCGAGGTCCTGTCCCACCACCGGGCGCCGCGGCACGTGGTCGCGTCCGGCATGGTGGTGGCCGGGACGACCAGCAGCACCGACTTCGCCCCCGCCGTACGCCGGCTCGCCGGCGACGCCCTCGACCGAGAGAGAAATGCATGAGCGCGGACCGCAGCATCCGGATCGGCATCGACACCGGAGGCACCTTCACCGACGTCGTCGCGTTCGACGAGACGTCGGGCGAGCTCGTGACCACCAAGACCCCCTCGACGCCGTCCAACCCGGCCGACGGCTTCCTCGCCGGCATCGACAAGGTGCTGGGGCTGCTCGGCCTCGGGGACGCAGACCGCGCCACCCAGGGCGCCGCGATCGCCGCGGTCAGCCACGGCACGACCGTCGCGACCAACCAGCTCCTCGAGGGCAAGGTCGACCGGCTCGGGTTCGTCACCACCGAGGGTTACGAGGCGATGCTCGAGATCGCCCGGCAGTCGGTCCCCGACGGCTACGGCAACTCCTACTTCTGGGTGAAGCCGGCCCGGATCGTCCCGCGCGACCTGGTCAAGGGCGTCGGTGGCCGGCTCGACTTCACCGGCGACGAGGTGCGGCCCTTCGACGAGGACGGCGCCCGCGCCGTCGCCCGCTGGTTCCGCGACCAGGGCGTCAACACCCTCGGCGTCTGTTTCCTCCACGCCTACGCCAACCCCGGGCACGAGGAGCGGATGCGGGCGGTGCTGCTCGAGGAGCACCCCGACGCCGTCGTGTCCTTGTCGAGCGAGGTGCTCCGCGAGTACCGCGAGTACGAACGCGCCATGACCACCCTCGTCGACGCGGCCGTCAAGCCGCGACTGTCGGCGTACGTCACCAACATCAAGACCCGGCTCCTCCATCTCACCGCAACCGAGGATGGGGGGTCCACGGGGGGCCGAGCCCCCCGTGTGGTCCCGTTCTACGTCATGAAGTCCAACGGTGGCGTGCTCAGCGCCGACGAGGTCGTGCACCAGCCGATCACCACGGTCCTGTCCGGGCCGGCCGCCGGGGCGCTGGGGGCCGCGCTGATCGCGAAGGTCGCCGGGTTCGACCGGGTGCTCACCAGCGACGGCGGCGGTACGTCGACCGACGTCAGCGTCGTGATCGACGGCGAGCCGACGCTCACCACCGAGGGGTCCGTCGGGGCGTTCCCGTCGAAGATCCCGATGATCGACGTCGTCACCGTCGGTGCCGGCGGCGGGTCGATCGCGTGGCTGTCGCCCGAGGGCACGCTCAAGGTCGGGCCGCAGTCGGCGGGCGCCGACCCGGGCCCGCTCTGCTACGGCAAGGGCGGCGTCGACGTGACCATCACGGACGCCCACGTGGTCCTCGGCCGGATCCCCCCGCACCTGCTCGGTGGCGAGATCCCGCTCGACGTCGAGGCCGCTCGCGCGGGTGTCGAGCGGCTGGCGAAGGACCTCGGCCTCACCCCGGAGGCCTGCGCCACCGGCGTCCTCGAGATCTCTGCGTGGAACCAGGCCAACGCCCTGCGCCAGGTCACCGTCAAGCGCGGCCTCGACGTCCGCGACTTCACCCTCACCACCTTCGGTGGCTCCGGCTCGCTGCTGCTCTGCCGGTTGATGGACGTGCTCGGCATCCCGACCGTCCTGGTCCCGCCCAACCCCGGCAACGTCTCGGCGTTCGGCCTGCTGACGGTCGACGTCAAGAACGACTACGTGCAGACCCATGTGTCCCTCGCCGACGCCCTCGACGCCGACGCCGTCACCGGGATGTACGACGTCCTCACCACGCAGGCGGCCGCGGCGCTGGCCAAGGAGGGCTTCCCCGACGAGCAGCACACGTTCGTGCGGACCGCCGACCTGCGCTACTTCGGGCAGGCGTTCGAGGTCCGCGTGGCCGTGCCCGAGGGTGCTGTCGACCAGTCCGTGCTGGACGGCGTGGCCGCACTGTTCCACGCCGAGCACCGGGCGCTCTACGGCTACGACTTCGCCGGCGACGCCTCGCAGCAGGTCGAGTGGGTCAACCTGCGGGTCTCGGGCATCGGGCCCATCCAGCGGCCGGAGATCAAGCGCCACGAATCGTTGGTCGAGGCGCGAGCGGAGCTAGCGGAGCGATCCTCGAAACCCCGGAAGTCGAGAGCGGTCTGCTTCGAGGCCGCGGACGGCTACGTCGACACCCCGGTGCTGTGGCGGACCGACCTGCCGCCGGGCGCCGTGGTGGAGGGCCCGGCGATCATCGAGGAGTTCGGCTCGACGGTGCCGCTGCACCCGGGCTTCACGGCCTCGGTCGACTCCTACCTCAACATCATCGTCACCAGGAGCCAGGCATGAGCCGCCGAGCACCCACCCAGTTCCCCTTCGGCCACCTGACCGCCGACAAGGGCGCCAGCGCCGACCCGGTGCTGGTCGAGATCGTCCAGGGCTCGCTGGCCAGTGTCGAGATGGAGGTCGAGACCGCCATCGGCCGGACCAGCCGCAGCCCGATGATCCGCGACGCCCACGACTTCCGGGCCGGCATCCACGACCGGCTGCTGCGCAAGCTCACCGGCCGGTCCTACTCCGCGCTCGTGCACCCGATCGCCCGCGACTTCCCGATCGAGGAGATGCAGGAGGGCGACGTCTTCTTCCACAACGACGTCTACCGTTCCGAGGGCGGCATCGGCCACCTGCCGGACCTCTGCGTGACCGTGCCCGTCTTCAGCGGCGGCAAGGTCGTCGCGTTCGTCCAGGCGTTCGGGCACCACGACGACATCGGCGGCGCCGTCCCCGGTTCGATGCCGTCCAACGCGACCAGCGTCTTCGAGGAAGGCCTGATGGTGCCGCCGATCCGGCTGTGGGACGCCGGCGTCCCCAACCGCGCGGCGCTCAGCATCATGACCCGCAACAGCCGGATGCCCGAGTCGCTCGCGGCCGACCTCGACGCCGAGTGCTCGGCCTGCCTGATGGGCGCGCGTCGTCTCGGCGAGCTGTTCGACCGGTACGGCGTGGAGACCGTCGAGTCCTGCTTCGACGCGATCATCGACCGCACCACGACGACGTACCGCCGCGAGATCCTGTCGCAGATCCCGGTCGGGACCTGGACGTGGGAGGACTACGCCGAGCACGACGGCGTCGACGAGCCGATGCTGCACACGCAGCGGATCACGCTGACGCGCACGCCCGCCGACGACCCCGACGGGGAGCGGCTGGTGATCGACTTCGACGGTACGTCCCCGCAGGCGAAGGGGCCGATCAACCACTGCGGTGACTACAGCGACGGCGTCTTCCTCAAGAAGTGGCTGGCGCCGATCCTGCGCAACCTGGCCGAGAGCCCGGAGCGGATGGCCGAGCTCGACGTCAACGAGGGGATCGTGCCGCTGATCGACATGAGGTTCCCGGAGCCCGGGACCCTGCTGACGCCGGTCTTCCCCGCGCCGACCAACGCCCGCACGTTCGTGATCCTGCGGCTGCTCGGCGTCCTCGCCGGGGTGGTCGCGAAGGCCGTGGACGGAAGGATGCCCGCCGACCAGGAGACGATCCGGTACACCGGCGTCTACGGCGACGACCTCGACGGTCGCCCCTACCTGATGCGTGAGGTGCTCGGCGGCGGCTCCGGCGGCCGCTACTACGCCGACGGTGAGGACACGATCCACGTCGTGCCCGACTCGCGGAACCTGCCGTCGGAGTTCACCGAGGCGCGGTTCCCGTTCCGGGTCGAGGCGCTCGGCCTGGCGATGGACTCCGGTGGTGCGGGCCAGTACCGCGGCGGACTCGGCTACGAGAAGCACGTCCGGATGCTCAAGGACGCCCACTTCATGTCGATCGCCGACCGGTCGATCCTGGCCTGCTGGGGAGTCAAGGGCGGCCTGGCCGGCCAGCCGTTCCAGGTCACCATCGACGCCGGCGGGCCGAACGAGCGCGAGGTCGACGCCCTCGCCGACGCCGAGCCGGTCAAGGCGGGCGAGGTGATCCGGATACGCACCACCGGCGGTGGCGGCTGGGGCGATCCGCTGCAGCGCGACCCCGGCCTCGTGGTGCGCGACGTGGTCTGGCGCAAGGTGTCACCCGAGGCGGCGCTGGCGTCGTACGGCGTCGTGCTCACCGGCTCGCTCGACGACGACTCGTTGGGCTTCGACGACGCGGCGACCAGCGCGGAGCGAGCCGGGCGACCGGACGCCAGCGAGGCGTTCTTCGACCGCGGCCCCGGCTACGCCCGGCTGGCGGACGGGGCGCCGTACGCCGACGTGGACCTGGTCTGACATGGCGCTGAGCGAGACCGACCTGGCCCACCTCCACCGATGTGTGGAGCTGGCGCGCGAGGGGCTCGAGGACGGCGACGAGCCGTTCGGGTCGCTGCTGGTGGACTCGACCGGGACCGTGCGCTTCGAGGACCGCAACCGAGTCAAGGACGGTGACGAGACCCGGCACCCGGAGCTCGAGGTCGCGAAGTGGTCGGCGACCCACCTGACCGCCGAGGAGCGGGCCACGGCCACCGTCTACACGTCGGGCGAGCACTGCCCGATGTGCTCGGCGGCGCACGGGTGGATGGGCCTCGGCCGGATCGTGTACGCCGTGTCGTCGGCGCAGCTCGGGACGTGGCTGGCGGAGTGGGGTGTCCCGCCCGGGCGGGTCAACCCGTTGCCCGTCACCGCCGTGGCGCCGGACGTCCCCGTGGACGGGCCCGCGCCCGACCTCGCCGACGAGATGAGGGCCCTCCACCGTGCCCTCCACGAGCGGCGTCAGCTCCAGGCGGAGTAGCTCCAGATGCCGAGCACGAGCCCCACCGCGCCCAGGACGACGTACGACGCCCACCGGCCGACGGCGCCCGTCACCGGGCTGCCCGTGGTCTCCGGGATCCAGCTCGCCCTCCCCAACGGCAGGAGCACCATCACGGCCGGCAACGCCACCAGCTCGAACACGATGCCGCAGACCGGCCAGCCCCACACGATGCCGTCGGCGACGGCGCCGTACTCCAGGAAGTTCCAGCCGAGCGAGCCGAACAGGATCGCCCACATCGGTATGATCAGGTTGGGTGCCGACAGCGACACCGCGACCCCGTTGCCGGCGAACGTCGCCAGGATCGTCAACGGGATGCCGACCGCGAGCAGCACGGCCGCGGCATCCGGGCAGGGCTGCGCGCTGACGTACGGCCCACCCTCCGCGCAGGCGCCGCCGATGTCCATGACCGCGCGCATGCTGAGGAACACCCAGGTCAGGGTGAGCGCCAGCAGCAGCACGCTGCCGAACAGGACCGCCAGCCGCCCGTACGGCGCCCGCTCGACCCGCTGGTCCACGCTCGTGGCCGCACTCTGGCAGAGGTGGGCGGCCCCGCGCGCGGAGCCGGGCGGAGTGGGCCAGTCATGAACGGCGGCCGGATCGCGGTGGTCGGGGGCTCGGGCAAGACCGGGAGGGCGGTGCGCTCGGCGCTGGAGGCGCGGGGAGCCCGAGCGGTGTCGATCGGCCGCGCCGACTGGGCGAACCTCCCGGGCGCGCTCCGCGGCTGCGACGCGACGTACGTCATCGCGCCCAACATGCACCCCGACGAGCCGGCGTACGTCGCCCAGGTCCTGGCGGCCTGCCAGGACGCCGGTGTGCCGCGGGTCGTGCACCACTCGGTGGCCCTGCCGTACGCAGCCGAGATGCCGCACCACCTCGCCAAGGCCCGCGCCGAGGACCTCGTCAGACGCAGCGGCCTGGCGTGGACCGTCCTCCAGCCCGGTGCTTACCTGCAGAACTTCCCGCTCGACGGCTCGCCGGTCCGGGTCGCCTACTCGGCGGGCGCGACGTTCGGGTTCGCCCACCTCGGCGACGTGGGGGAGGCGGCCGCGACGGTGCTGCTCGAACGCGGCCACGAGGGCGTGGCCTACGAGCTTGCCTCCTTCCCGGCGACGGTGGCGGAGGTCGCCCGCGCTGCGGGCGCGGAGGTCGAGGTGGTGACGCCCGAGGAGTGGGCGCGCAGCGACGGCCGCGACCTGGAGCCGCGGGTGCGGGAGTGGCTGCTCGCGATGTTCGCCTACTACGACGACCACGGCCTGCCCATCGGCACCCGGCCGCTCGCGACCCTGCTCGGGCGCGAACCGACGTCGCTCCCGGCTGCCGTTGGCGGGTGACGCCGGTTGCGATCCCCGGTGAGCCGGGGATCGGTGCACTTCTCGGCCATTGCAACACCCGAGAAGTGCACCGAGTGCCTGCTGCGTGGGACAGGCGGGACGAATGAGTCGTACGCCGGCCCGGGGTTCGACGTCGGGGTCTGCGAGCTCGCCTCACGCGCCGCCTTGGCAACAACTGCCAGCACCCCGGCGGGTAGTTGGTGGCGCGGGACGGTGCCCGGCCACCACCAGCCCACTAGGTTCGGCGCATGAGGGTCCTGCTCGCGCTCGGTGGCAACGCGATGACGAACGACGAGGGGCGCGCCCGCCCGGAGGACCAGATCGCCGCCGCCCAGGTGGCGATGGCGGCCGTGGCCGACCTGCTCGCCCAGGACCTCGACGTCGTGCTCACCCACGGCAACGGTCCTCAGGTCGGCAACCTGCTCGTCAAGAACGAGATCGCTGCCGCGGTCGTGCCGCCGGTCCCGCTCGACTGGTGCGGCGCCCAGACCCAGGCCACCCTCGGCTTCGTGCTCATGAACGCCCTCGAGGCGGCGCTCGGTGAGCGCAAGATCGACCGGGGTACGGCCACCGTCATCACCCGCACCCTGGTCGCCTCCAACGACGACGGCTTCACCAAGCCCAGCAAGCCGATCGGCCGGTTCCTGCCGGCCGACGAGGCCGCCCTGCTCGTCGACCACGGCGAGACCTGGGAGGACCGCGGCGAGAAGGGGTGGCGCCGCGTCGTCGCCTCGCCCGAGCCGCTCCAGATCCTCGACGCCCCGGCCGTCCAGGCCCTGGTCGACGCCGGCTTCGTCGTGGTCGCCAACGGCGGCGGCGGGATCCCCGTCGTGCGGGAGATCGACGGCTCGCTCCGCGGCGTCGAGGCGGTCATCGACAAGGACCTGGGCGCGGCCCTGCTGGCCCGGTCCGTCGAGGCCGACGTGCTCGTCATCGCCACCGATGTCCCCCAGGCCGTGCTCCGGTTCGGTACGCCGGAGGCCGAGCCGCTCGGCACCGTCACCGTCGAGGAGCTCCGGGCGTACGCCGCGGAGGGCCACTTCGCCAGCGGCTCGATGGGCCCCAAGGTCGACGCCGCCTGCCGGTTCGTGGAGCAGGGCGGCACCCGTTCCGTCATCACCAGTCTCGACCAGATCGCCGACGCGGTCGCCGGCCGCGCCGGCACCGTCGTCGTACCAAACGCCGGTGGTTGAGGTGCGAGACCGCTCGCGGTCGAGCCTCGAAACCCCGTAACCGAAAGGACCAGCACCATGCCCAGCGCCATCGAAGTCCGCAAGGTCCCGATCCACTCCGTCGCCGATGCGAGCGAGCTGGCAAAGCTCATCGACGACGGCGTCATGGAGGCCAGTCGGGTGATCGCGATCATCGGCAAGACCGAGGGCAACGGTGGCGTCAACGACTACACCCGGATCATCTCGGACCGCGCCTTCCGTGAGGTGCTGATCGCCAAGGGCGCCCCCGCCGACCAGGTCAAGCAGGTCCCGATCGTCTGGTCCGGCGGCACCGACGGCGTGATCAGCCCGCACGCCACGATCTTCGCGACGACCGACGCGGAGCCGAGCGACGAGCCGCGGCTGACCGTCGGCTTCGCGATGAGCGAGGTGCTCCTGCCCGAGGACATCGGCCGGGTGGCGATGGTGGGGAAGGTCGCCGACGCGGTGAAGATCGCGATGGAGAAGGCCGGCATCAGCGACGTCGCCGACGTCCACTACGTGCAGACCAAGACACCGCTGCTGACGGTGCACACCATCCGCGACGCCAAGTCCCGCGGGAAGACCGTGTGGACCGAGCACACGCACGAGTCGATGGACCTCTCCAACGGATGTACGGCGCTCGGCATCGCGGTCGCCCTCGGCGAGATCGAGATGCCGACCGACGCCGACGTCATGCACAACCGCGACCTGTTCTCCGCGGTGGCGTCGTGCTCGTCCGGCGTCGAGCTCGACCAGGCGCAGGTCGTCGTGGTCGGCAACGCGACCGGTGTCGGCGGCCGCTACAAGGTCGGTCACGCCGTCATGAAGGATGCCCTCGACGCCGACGGCATCTGGGACGCGATCCGCTCTGCCGGTCTCGACCTGCCCGAACGCCCGCACACCTCCGACCTCGACGGCCGGCTGGTCAACGTCTTCCTCAAGTGCGAGGTGTCGCAGGACGGCCAGGTCCGTGGCCGCCGGAACGCGATGCTCGACGACTCCGACGTCCACTGGCACCGCCAGATCAAGGCGGCCGTCGGCGGCGTCACAGCGTCGGTCACCGGCGACCCGGCCGTCTTCGTGTCCGTTTCTGCGGCCCACCAGGGCCCGGACGGTGGCGGCCCGGTCGCCGCGATCGTCGACCTCGGCTGACGTCGCTGCACCCGGACGTCATGCGGTTCGAGCGCCATCGAGCTCGAACCGGATGACGTCCCGACCATGTCGGTCCGGGGTGATTGGGTGGGTACATGACCACCGCGACGACGTACCGCCTCGTGCGGCACGCCGCCGTCCCCCAGGCGCCGACGCTCGACGACCACCAGCAGCGCGTCGTCGACCACCCCGGCGGCCCGCTCCTGGTCCTGGCCGGCCCCGGCACGGGCAAGACCACGACCCTGGTCGAGGCGATCGCGACCCGCATCGAGCAGGGCGTCTCGCCCGAGAGGGTGCTGGCGCTGACGTTCTCCCGCAAGGCCGCCGAGCAGCTGCGCGACCGGGTCACCGCCCGCCTCGGCCGCACCATGTCGACCAGCCTGAGCTCGACCTTCCACTCCTTCGCCTACGGCCTGGTCCGTCGCTACGCGCCCGCCGACCTGTACGCCGCCCCGTTGCGGCTGCTGTCCGCCCCCGAGCAGGACGTCGTGCTGCAGGAGCTGCTGACCGACAACCCCGAGTCGGTCCGGTGGCCGGAGGGGCTGCGCGCGGCGGTCGGCACCCGCGGGTTCGCCCGCGAGGTCCACGCGGTCCTGTCGCGTGCCCGTGAGCGCGGGCTCGACCCCGATCAGCTGGTCGCGCTCGGCCGTCAGGAGGGGGTCGAGGAGTTCGTGGCGGCCGGTCGCTTCCTCGCCCAGTACCTCGACGTCCTCGGTGACCAGAGCGCGATCGACTACCCCGACCTGATCGCCCGTGCGGTGATCGAGGCGCAGGTCCACCGCGACGAGCTGCGGGCCCGCTTCACCCACGTCTTCGTGGACGAATACCAGGACACCGACCCGAGCCAGGTCGATCTCCTGCGCGCCATCGCGGGGGACGGCCGCAACCTCACCGTCGTCGGCGACCCCGACCAGTCCATCTACGGCTTCCGCGGTGCCGACGTGCGCGGCATCCTCGACTTCCCGGCGGGGTTCCCGACGACCCAGGGGACTCCGGCGCCGGTGATCGCGCTCGGGACCACCCGACGGTTCGGCTCCCGGCTGCTGCGGGCGTCCCGCTCGATCGCGGCGTCCATCGCGATCACCGGGTCCATCCCGCGCGAGGCCTACGCCGCGTTCCGCGACCCCGAGCCGGCCGACAACGAGTTCGGGCCGGGGTCGGCCGAGGTGTTCACCTTCGACACCGCGCGGGCCGAGACCGAGAACGTCGCCGACCTGCTCCGTCGGGCCCACCTCGAGGACGGCATCGGCTGGTCCGACATGGCGGTGCTGGTCCGCTCCGGGCGCGGGTCGATCCCCGGGCTGCGGCGCTCGCTCACCGCCGCCGGCGTGCCGGTCGAGGTCGCCAGCGACGAGACCCCGCTGGTCCGCGAGCCGGCCGTGCTCCCGCTGCTGGGGGCCCTCGCCGTCGTCGTCGACGCGGCCATCGAGGACCCCACGGACGACGACTTCGTCGGCGCCGACCGGGCCGAGGCGCTGCTCACCTCCCAGCTCGGCGGGCTCGACGCCACCGACGTCCGGTCCCTCACCCGGGCGATGCGCGCCCGCGACCGGTCGACACCGGCCTTCGACCTGGTCCGCCGGGCCGTGGTCGACCCCGATGCCGTCTCCCGTCTCGACGGCGAGCCCGCGCGCCGGGCGGCGCGGTTGGCCCGGCTGATCGTCAGCGCCCGCGAGGACCTCGCCGAGGGTGCCACCGTCGAGGAGGTGCTCTGGACCCTGTGGGAGGGCTCCGACTGGGGTCACCGCCTGCGGGTCGCCACCCAGACCGGCGGCCTCGGCGCCCGGCTGGCGCACCGCGACCTCGACGCCATCTGCGCCCTCTTCGAGCAGGCCGCCCGCGCCGAGGAGCAGAAGGGCCACACCAGCGTCCGCGAGTTCCTGGCCACCCTGCGTGCCCAGGAGATCCCCGCCGACACCCTCGCCGACCGCGGCGTGCGCGGCGAGGCGGTGCGGCTGCTGACCGCCCACCGGTCCAAGGGCCTCGAGTGGCGCCTCGTCGTGGTCGCCCACGTCCAGGAGGCGGCCTGGCCCGACCTCCGCCGCCGCGACTCGCTGCTCCAGGCAGACCGGATCGGTCGCGACGGGCTCCAGCCGCCGCTGACCCGCTCCGCGATGCTCGCCGAGGAGCGCCGGCTCTTCTACGTCGCCTGCACCCGAGCCCGGCAGCGGCTCGTCGTCACGGCGGTCCAGTCGCCCGACGACGACGGCGAGCAGCCGTCGCGGTTCGTCCACGAGCTCGGGCGCGATCCCGAGCACCGGGTGGGCCGCCCGCGTCGCCCGCTGTCGATGGCCGGCCTCGTGGCCGAGCTCCGTCGCACACTCGCCGACCCGGAGCAACCCGCCCCGCTCCGCGACGCCGCCGCCCGCCGGCTCCGCCTGCTCGCCGAGACCGACGTGCACGGCCGTCCGGTCGCGGCCAGCGCCGACCCGGCCACCTGGTGGGGGCTGCGCGAGCCGACCCGGTCCGACCAGCCGGTCCGGCCGGCGGCCGAGCCGATCACCCTGTCGGCGAGCGCCCTCGAGGGCCTGCTCACCTGCCCGGCCCAGTGGTTCCTCCAGCGCGAGGCCGGGGGAGAGGTCGTGAGCTCGACCAGCCAGGGCTTCGGCAAGGTCGTCCACGCCATCGCCGAGCGGATCGCCTCCGACGACCTCGCTACCACCCAGGACCTGATGGCGCTGGTCGACGAGGTCTGGGGCCGGATGGAGTTCCGCACCCCCTGGTCGCGCGCCCGCGAGCGCGAGGCCGTCGAGGCCGCGCTGGACCGCTTCGTCGCGTGGCACCAGCGTCCCGGCGCCCGCACGGTCGTCGCGACCGAGCCCCGCCTCCAGGCCGAGGTGACGCTGCCCGACGGCCAGGTGGTCCGGCTCCACGGGTACGCCGACCGCCTCGAGCTCGACGAGGAGGGCCGCGTCGTGGTCGTCGACCTCAAGACCGGCAAGTACCCACCCACCGGCCCCGAGGTGGAGAAGCACTCCCAGCTCGGCCTCTACCAGCTCGCCGTCGACCACGGCGCCGCCGACGACCTCGTCGGCCGGCCGAGCACCTCCGGCGGCGCCGAGCTCGTCCAGCTGCGGCTCGGCGACGTGCTGCCCAAGGTCCAGCTCCAGCCGCCACCGTCCGGCGACGGGCCGCGTCTCGTCGAGGAGCAGCTCATGCAGGCCGTCGCCACGCTCCGTGCCGAGGACTTCGTGGTCCGGCCGGGCAAGCACTGCGACCGTTGCTCGTTCCAGGCGATCTGCCCCACCAAGGCGGCCGGGACGGTGCTCTCATGACCCCGTTGACGATCGACACCCCCGAGCAGCTCCGCGACCTGCTCGGCGAGACCTGGACGTTCAGCGACCAGCAGTTCGCCGCGATCACCGCGCCGCTCGAGCCCGCCGTCGTCGTCGCCGGTGCCGGTTCCGGCAAGACCACCGTGATGGCCGCCCGCGTCGTCTGGCTCGTCGCCACCGGCCGGGTAGCCCCGAGCGAGGTCCTCGGTCTCACCTTCACCACCAAGGCCACCGCCGAGCTGGCCAAGCGGATCCGCGACAACCTCCGTCAGGCCGGGCTGCTCCCCACCCGCGAGCTCCGTCCGGTCGGGGAGGACGACGAGGAGGTCGAGGAGCCGACCGTCGCGACCTACCACTCCTATGCCTCCGGCCTGCTCTCCGAGCACGGCCTGCGGATCGGCCACGAGCCCGACACCCGGCTGATCGCCGACGCCAGCCGCTACCAGCTCGCCGCCCGCGCCGTGCAGCGCTACACCGCGCCGGTCCACCACCTCAGCGACTCGCCCCGCCACGTCGTCCAGTACCTCCTCTCCCTCGACGCCGAGATGAGCGAGCACCTCGTCGCGCCGGACACCGTGCGCGCGTACGACGCCCGCGAGCGACCGTTGTTCGAGGAGGGCATCGCCACCGAGCACCGCAAGACCTACCGGGAGAAGAACGAGAAGGCGATCCTCGCGATCGACCGGCGGGCCGAGCTGCTCGGCCTGGTCGAGGCCTACCGCGGGCTCAAGGACCACCTCGGCCTCATGGACTTCTCCGACCAGATCGCGCTCGCCGCCCGGCTCGCCGAGCAGTGCCCCGAGGTCGGCGCGCTCGAGCGCGCGAAGTTCAAGATCGTGCTCCTCGACGAGTACCAGGACACCTCTGTCGCCCAGGCCCTCATGCTGAGCAGGCTCTTCTCCGGGCCAGACGCAGACTCGGGACTCGGCCACCCGGTCACCGCCGTCGGCGACCCCAACCAGGCGATCTACGGGTGGAGGGGCGCGTCGGTGTCCAACATCCTCGAGTTCGCCCAGGACTTCCCGTCCCGTGACGACAACCCCACGACGTACCCCCTCACCGTCAACCGTCGCTCCGACGAGCGCATCCTCGCCACCGCCAACCACCTCGCAGCCGACCTCTACGCGACGCGCCCCGAGCTGCTCCCGCTCGAGCCGATGCCCGGTGCCGTCACGGGCGAGGTCCACGCCACCGTCCACGAGACGTACGACGGTGAGCTGGCGTGGCTGGCCGACCGGGTGATCGCGGCCCGGGCGACGATGGCCGAGCCGAGCTGGAAGGAGATCGGGGTCCTGACCCGCGACAACTCACACGCGGCCGCGGTCTTCGACGCGCTGAGCAACCGCGAGATCCCGGTCGAGATCGTGGGCCTCAAGGGCCTGCTGCGGCTGCCGGAGGTCTCCGAGGTGGTCGCCACGCTCACCCTCGTCCAGGACGTCACCGCCAACGCCGCGCTGCTCACCCTGCTGGCCGGGCCCCGCTGGGCGATCGGCCCGCGCGACCTTGCGTTGCTCGGTCGCCGCGCGCGCGAGCTCGCGGGCACCCGGGGTGGCGGCCAGGAGTTCGAGAGCGTCCAGGCGCAGCTCGCGGACGCCGTCGAGGGTGCCGACCCGACCGAGATCGCCTCGCTGTGCGACGCGCTGGAGGATCCGGGCGACCATCCCTACTCACGGGAGGCGCGGCAGCGGTTCGGGCTGCTCGCCGACGAGCTGCGCCGGCTCCGCTCGGCGATCAGCGAGCCGATCCTCGACCTGGTCCGCCGGATCATCGACACCACCGGCATCGACGTCGAGCTGGCCTCCTCGGTCAGCCCGGCCGCGGCTGCGCGACGCGACAACCTCGACCTGTTCGTCCAGGCGGTCGCCGAGTTCCAGGCCGTCGACGGCCAGGTCACGCTCGCCGCGCTGCTCGCCTGGCTGGAGGCGGAGGACGAGTTCGGCCAGGGTCTCGACGTCGCCACGCCCTCCGAGGCCGACTCGGTCAAGCTGCTCACCATCCACCGGGCCAAGGGGCTCGAGTGGGACGTCGTGTTCCTGGTCGGTGTCACCGAGCGCAAGTTCCCCACCAACCAGACCCGCTCGAGCTGGCTGACCGTCCCCTCCGTGATGCCGGTGGCACTCCGCGGCGACGCCCGCGACCTGCCGCAGCTCACCGGACACACCCCCGCCGACATCACCGCGCGAGCGACGGCGGCGAAGGCTCACGAGGCGCTCGAGGAGCTGCGGCTCGGCTACGTCGCCTGGACCCGCGCCCGGCACGTCCTCTCGGTGTCCGCCTGGTGCTGGGCCGGCCACCTGAAGGCCCCGCTCGGCCCGTCCGACTACCTCCGCCGAACCTGCGAGGCGATGGCCGCCTGGGGTGGCGAGCCGGAGCAGTGGCTGGACGCCCCGGTCAAGGGTTCGGTCAGCCCCTACGCCGCCGACTCGCCTGACCAGACCTGGCCGATCTCCCACCGCACCACCGAGGTCGAGCGCCGGCTCGACGCGGCCGCCCGGGTCCGCGATGCCAGGCTCGACGAGCCCGACGCCATCGAGGACATGCTGCTCCTCGACCGGGTGCAGCAGTGGGACGACGAGATCCAGCGGCTGCTCGACGAGGCGGTCCGGGACCGCTCGCCCGACATCGTCGTCCCCCTGCCGTCCAGCCTCTCCGCGACGTCGTTGGCGCGGCTGCGGGACGACCCCGACACCTTCGCACGCGACCTGGCCCGGCCGATGCCGCGGCAGCCGTCGCCCGCCGCCCGGTTCGGCACCCGCTTCCACGCCTGGGTGGAGGCGAGGTTCGGCCAGCAGCTGCTGCTCGACCCCGACGACCTGCCCGGCCGCGGCGACTCCGGCATCGACGACGACGCCGACCTGCGCGAGCTGGTCAAGCTGTTCGAGAACGGCCCCTTCGCCGACCGGGTCCCGCACGCCGTCGAGCCGCCGTTCGCGCTCGTGCTGGGAGGCCAGGTGGTGCGCGGCCGCATCGACGCCGTCTACGAGGACGGCGACGGGTTCCTCGTCGTCGACTGGAAGACCAACCGCTCCGCCACAGCCGACCCGCTCCAGCTCGCCATCTACCGGGTGGCCTGGGCTGAGCTCACGGGCGTGCCCGTCGACCGGGTGCGGGCGGCGTTCTACTACGTCCGCACCGGCGACGTCGTCGAGCCCGAGGGACTGCCCGGCCGCGACGAGCTCGAGCGGCTCGTCACCCCGCCGCAGCCGTAGCCGCGGAGTCCAGCCAGTCGGCCACCCTACGCGCGGCGACCCGACCGGCCCGGTTCGCGCCGATCGTGCTGGCCGAGGGGCCGTAGCCCACGAGCTGTACCCGTGGGTCGACGACGGCCGTGGTGCCGTCGAGCTGGATGCCGCCGAGCGGCCCGCGCAGGTGCAGCGGCGCCAAGTGCTGGACCGCCGGCCGGAAGCCGGTCGCCCACAGGATCACGTCCGCCGGCCCGAAGGAACCGTCGGCGAACCGGACGCCGGAGGGCTCGATGGCCGTGAACATCGGGCGCCGCTCGTACGCACCCAGGCGTTCCGCCTCCCGTTCCTGCTCCCGCAGGACGAGGCCGGTGACGCTGACGACGCTCGCCGGCGGCAGACCGCGGCGCACCCGCTCCTCGACCAGCGCGACCGCCACCCGGCCGACGTCGGGCGTGAGGTCGTCCGTGCGCCAGACCGGCTCCCGTCGGGTCACCCACACGGTGTCGGTGACCGGCGCGACCTCGCCGAGCAGCTGGACGGCGGAGGCGCCGGCGCCGACGACGACCGTGCGCCGCCCGCGGAAGTGCTCCGGGCCGGGGTAGTCGACGGTGTGCAGCTGCTCGCCGATGAACGTCTCGATGCCGGGGTAGCGCGGCAGGAACGGCTGGCGCCACGTGCCCGTCGCGTTGACCAGCGTCCGGGTGCGCCAGGTGCGATCACCCGACCGGACGACCAGCAGCCCGTCCTCGTCGTCGACGCGGTCGACCCGGACCGGGCGGACGACGGGGATGCTGTGCGCGCGCTCGTAGTCGGCGAAGTACGCCGGCAGCACCTCGTTCGCGCGCCGGGCCGTCAGGCCAGGCGCCGAGGAGTCGGGCAGTGCGGCGATGCCGTGCACGTCGTGCATGGTCAGTGAGTCCCACCGGTGCTGCCACGCGCCACCGGGCCGGGGGTCGGCATCGAGGACGACGTACCCGATGCCCCGGCGGCCGAGGTGGTACGCCGCGGACAGGCCGGCCTGGCCGGCACCGATCACCACCGCGTCGAGGATCTCCACGCGAGGAGAACACCCCGAGGGCGCCCGATATTGCCGTCAGACGTCAGACGTCAGACGTCAACCGTCAGCCGGATCCGCAGCACGTCGTTGTCGCCGATCCCCGCGGCCTTCCGGATCGCGTCCTTCAACGGCACGACGTAGCTGCCGTCGCGGGGCCACAACGACGTCGTCCACTCGGTCTCACCGATCCGCACCGTCACCGGGATCATCCCCCAGCCGTAGCTGACCATGGCCGCCGCTTCCTGCAGCTCCTCGGCCTCGTCCTCGGGCACCGTGACGAAGTAGTACGGCGCGGGGCCGCGCCACTGGAAGATCGGGCCGGTGAACTCGAGGTCCATCGGACCACGGTAGGTCAGGTGCCGCAGAAGGTGCGGTACGACGCCCCGAAGTCCCCGGGTGCCGGTTCGGCGTACCGCTCGAGGCCCGGCCGCACGTCGTACGGCGCGGTGACGGCGTCCAGCAGCCGTCCCAGGGGAGCGAGGTCACCGGACGTGGCTGTGTCGAGCGCCTCCTCGACCAGGTGGTTGCGCGGGATGTAGACAGGGTTCACCCGGTCCATGGCGTCGGCGGCCGGCCCGAGGGCCCGCCAGCGCTCCGCCCATGCGTCGAACCCGGCGAGGTCCAGGAAGAGCGCGCGGGCCGCATCGCCATCGCCACGGGCAGAAGCCCCGAGCGCGCGGAAGAACGACGTGTGGTCGACGTGGTTGGCCTGCAGCAGCGAGAGCAGCTCGTCGACCAGCGGCTGGGCGACGTCGTCGGCCGGGCCGTCGGAAAGCCCGAGCTTGGTGCGCATGCCGGCCGACCACGCGGCGGCGTACCGCACGCGGAACCCGCTGAGCGACTCCACCGCGATCTCGATCGCCGCGTCCTGGTCGTCGTGGAGCAGGGGGAGCAGCGCCTCGGCCAGCCGCGCGAGGTTCCACTCGGCCATGACGGGCTGGTTGCCGTAGGCGTACCGACCATGCTCGTCGATCGAGCTGAAGACCGTGGCCGGCTCGAAGACGTCGAGGAACGCGCACGGGCCGTAGTCGATGGTCTCGCCGGAGATCGTCATGTTGTCGGTGTTCATCACCCCGTGGATGAAGCCGACCAGCATCCACTGGGCGAGCAGGCTCGCCTGGGCGGAGACGACCGCCTCGAACAGCGCGAGGTAGGGGTGCTCGGCGGAAGCGGCCTCGGGGTGGTGGCGGGCGATCGCGTGGTCCGCGAGCCGGCGCAGGACATCGACCTCGTGGTTGGCCCGCGTGTACTGGAAGCTGCCGACCCGCAGGTGGCTGCTGGCGACCCGGGCCAGCACCGCGCCTGGCAGCACGGTCTCGCGCCGGACCGGGCGCCCGGTGGCGACCACGGCGAGGGAGCGCGTCGTGGGGATCCCGAGCCCGTGCATCGCCTCGCTGACGACGTACTCGCGCAGCATCGGTCCCACCGCGGCGAGGCCGTCGCCACCGCGCGCCCACGGCGTACGCCCGGAGCCCTTGAGGTGAAGGTCGCGCAGTAGGCCGTCCGCGTCGGTCAGCTCGCCGAGCAGGAGCGCGCGGCCGTCGCCGAGCCGGGGGGAGTAGCCGCCGAACTGGTGACCGGCGTACCCCTGCGCCACCGGCGTCGCCCCCTCGGGGACGAGGGTGCCGATCAGCAGGCGGACCCCGTCGGGGGAGCGGAGGGACGCCGCGTCGAGACCGAGCTCCGCAGCCAACGGCTCGTTCAGCACGAGCAGTCGCGGGTACGGAGCGTCGTCGGCCCGCCACGCGACCGCCAGCTCCGACAGTTCGCGGGCGAAGCGGCCGTCGAGGCGGACGGTGAGGGCGGAGGCGGGATTCACGCCCTCCACGTTACGAGGTGGTGCCGAGCCCGGCCTCGAGCGCGATCTCGACCATCGCGCCGAAGGTCTGCTCACGCTCCTGGGACGAGGTCTCCTCGGCGGTGACGATGTGGTCGGAGACGGTGCAGATCGCCAGTGCCCGGCCGCCGAACTTCGCGGCCAGCGTGTAGAGCGCGCTGGCCTCCATCTCGACGGCGAGGACGCCGTACTCGACCATCCGCGCGGTGAGCTCCGGGCGCGGGCTGTAGAACGAGTCGCTGCTGAGGATCAGGCCGACGTGGACGCCGTTGGCGTCGTCGCGCGCCTGTGCCGCGTCGTACGCCGCCCGCATCAGGCCGAAGTCGGCCACCGGGGCGTAGTCGAGGCCCTCGAAGCGGAGCTGGTTCATCGACGAGTCGGTGCAGGCGCCGGAGGCGATGACCAGGTCGCGCACGGCCAGCTTCTCGGTCAGCGCCCCGCAGGAGCCGACCCGGATCACGGTCTGCACGTCGTACTCGCTGAACAGCTCGTTGAGGTAGATCGCCGCCGACGGCTGACCCATGCCGGAGCCCTGCACGGAGACGCGCTGGCCGCGGTAGCTCCCGGTGAAGCCGTACATGCCGCGGACCTCGCTGTAGCAGCGGGCGTCGTCGAGGAACGTCTCCGCGATCCACTTCGCGCGCAGCGGGTCGCCGGGCAGGAGGACGAGGGGGGCGATGTCGCCCGGCTGGGCGCCGATGTGGGTGCTCACGGAGCGAGCCTAGAACCGTGGTGCGGTCCGCTCCCAAACGCGGACTAGCCTCGGCTCGTGACGTTCCCGCACCTGGCGCTGTCCGCGAACCCCCACGACCGCACCGGCCTGCGCCGCGACGACGGGGCCTGGCTGGAAGAGCGGTGGGCGGACCCGGCGACCCGGGTCCTGGTGATCTCCGGGACCCGGATCCGGCCGGTCGACGGCCAGGTCGCGTGGGTCTCGCCGGGCGAGGCGCCGGACGGGATGCGGGTGCTGCTGGGCGAGCGCGACGGTGAGACCTGCTTCGCGGTGATCGTCGACCCCGCCGTGACGTCCGCGGAGAAGTCGGAGTGGTTCGGCCTGCGCGCGGCGTTCCCGCAGCTGGCGGGTCGCACCGACACGGACGCGCCCCTGCTCTTCCACGCCATCGGGCTGGCCGAGTGGCACTACGCGACCCGCTTCTGCCCGCGCTGTGGCGGCGGGCTCGAGGCCCGGAAGTCCGGCCACGAGCTGGTCTGCACGTCCTGCTCGAAGGCGCAGTTCCCGCGGACCGACCCCGCCGTGATCATGGTCGTCGCCTCAGGAGAGCCCGGCTCCGCCGAGGAGCGCTGCCTGCTGGGCCGCCAGTCCGCATGGCCCGAGGGCCGCTACTCGACGTTGGCGGGCTTCTGCGAGCCGGGCGAGACGCTCGAGGACGCCGTACGCCGTGAGGTCGCGGAGGAGGTCGGGATCCGGGTCGGCGACGTCGAGTACTTCGGCAACCAGCCGTGGCCGCTGCCCGCCAGCCTGATGCTGGGCTTCGTCGCCCGCGCCGAGACCACCGAGGTGGAGGTCGACGGCGACGAGATCGAGGACGCGCGGTGGTTCACCCGGGCGGAGATGAAGGCCCAGGCCGAGGCCGGCACCCTCGTGCTCCCCGGCGGCATCTCGATCTCCCGCTCGCTCGTCGAGCACTGGTACGGCGACACCCTCCCCGGCCACTGGTAGCCGAGTCGGCAGCAGTTCACCCCACATGCAGGGCGAGCCGGCAGCAGTTCACGTGAACTGCTGCCGACTCGGCGGGGTCAGGAGGCGAGCGAAGCGATCTGCTCGAGCTTCTGCTTGACCTGCATGATCGAGGGGTTGCTGACGGCCGTCCCGTCGGTGAAGACCAGGGTCGGCACCGTCTGGTTGCCGTTGTTGGCCGACTCCACGATGGAGGCCGCGTCCGGCACCTGCTCGATGTCGATCACGTCATAGGTGATCCCCTCGCGGTCGAGCTGTCCCTGGAGCCGGTGGCAGTAGCCGCACCACGGGGTGGTGTACATCGTGAACGAACTCATCGCAGGACTGTCCCCTCGGACGTCTAGGGTTTGTGGCACCCAACAGAACGCTAAGTCCCGAGGAGATGTTCCCCCGCGTGGCCCCCCAGCAAACGCCGAGCCCCGACCAGCTGCTCGCCGCGCTCGACCCCGAGCAGCGGCGCGTCGCGGAGGCCCTGCGCGGGCCCGTGCGGGTGCTCGCAGGCGCGGGGACCGGCAAGACCCGGGCGATCACCCACCGGATCGCCTACGGCGTCGCCACGGGCGTCTACGAGCCCACCGAGGTGCTGGCGGTCACCTTCACCACACGTGCGGCCGGCGAGATGCGCGGTCGGCTGCGGGTGCTGGGCGCCGGTGGGGTCCAGGCGCGGACCTTCCACTCGGCGGCGCTGCGGCAGCTCCGCTTCTTCTGGCCCCACGTCAACGGCACCGAGCTCCCCGAGCTGACCGCCTCCAAGCTGGGGATCCTCGCCCCCGCCGCCCGCCGCTGCCGGGTCGAGACCGATCAGGCGCTGCTCCGCGACCTGGCCTCGGAGATCGAGTGGGCCAAGGTCAGCAACGTCCACCCCGACGACTACGCCCGGCTCGCTCCCCGCCGCGGCCGCGCCGTCTCCGGCCAGGACCCCGAGACGGTTGCCCGCGTCTTCAGCAGCTACGAAGACCTCAAGCGCAGCCAGGGCCGGATGGACATGGAGGACGTCCTGCTCTTCACCGCCGGGCTGCTCGCCGACGACGAGCGGGTGGCCGCCCAGGTGCGACGCCAGTACAAACGCTTCGTCGTCGACGAGTTCCAGGACGTCTCGCCGCTGCAGTCGGCGCTGCTCGACCTGTGGCTGGGTGGCCGCGACGAGCTGTGCGTCGTCGGCGACCCCGCGCAGACGATCTACTCGTTCGCGGGCGCCAACGCCTCCTACCTGCTCGACTTCAAGAAGCGCTACCCCGCCACCGCCTCGGTCGAGCTGGTCCGCAACTACCGGTCCTCACCCGAGGTCGTCACCGCCGCCAACACCCTGCTGGCGAAGTCCACGAGCAAGGGGGTCGAGCTCCAGGCCCAGCAGCCGTCGGGACCGGCCGTCACCTACACCGGCTACTCCGACGAGGTGGCCGAGGCCCAGGCGATCGCCACCCGCATCACCAGCCTCCGCGAGCAGGGCAGGGCCGCTGGGGAGATCGCGATCCTGTTCCGGATCAACGCGCAGTCCGAGGCCTTCGAGGAGGCCCTGGCCAGCCGCGGCATCCCCTACGTCGTCCGCGGTGCCGCCCGCTTCTTCGACCGGCCCGAGGTGCGACAGGCGGTCACCCTCCTGCGCGGCACCGCCCGCTCGGGCCAGGCCACCGAGGGGCTGCTCGACACCGTCCGCGGCACCCTGGCCGGCATGGGCTGGAGCCAGGAGGCGCCGGCCGTCCGCGGCCAGACCCGCGACCGCTGGGAGTCGCTGCAGGCACTGGTCGACCAGGCCGTGGAGTTCTCCCGCACCGAGGGCGTGGAGCTCGGGGACTTCGTCGACGACCTCGACCGGCGGGCGTCCGAGCAGCACGCGCCCGTCGCCGACGGCGTCACGCTCGCCACCGTCCACACCGCCAAGGGCCTCGAGTGGGACTCGGTGTTCGTGGCCGGGCTCCAGGAGGGCACGCTCCCGTTCTCCTACGCCGAGACCCCCGCGGAGATCGAGGAGGAGCGCCGGCTGCTCTACGTCGGCATGACCCGGGCCCGGCTCGACCTGGCCCTGTCCTGGTCCCTGGCCCGCAACCCGGGAGGGCGCGCGTCCCGCAAGCCGTCCCGGTTCCTCGACCCGTTCCTCCCCGAGGAGGCCAAGGCCCCGGCGAAGTCCGGCCGCCGCGGCGTGGCCAGCTGCCGGGAGTGCGGCAAGCCGCTCGGCACCGGCTCGGAGAAGAAGCGTGGCCGGTGCACCGACTGCCCGGCCTCCTACGATGAGGAGCTGTTCGAGCGACTCCGCGAGTGGAGGCGTACGACCGCCGACGAGGAGAGCGTGCCGGCCTTCGTGGTGTTCACCGACGCCACGCTCCAGATGATCGCGGAGCACAAACCCCGGTCGCCGGAGGCGTTGCTGAAGGTCAACGGCGTCGGCAAGTCCAAGCTCGAGCGGTACGGCGAAGCCGTGCTCACGCTGGTGGACTAGATGTTCCGTGATCTTTTCGAGAAATGCCCACAAAATCGTTTGCCCATTACGTGGGGGACCCGGTAACTTTCTCCGCAACCAGTCGTATGCGCACATGGTCTTGGCACGACCAGCGCCCCAGGCACCGAAGGAGGTGGACCGCATGAGCAGCAACCTGACCCAGTGGACGGAGCAGACCCCGTCCCGCTTCGGCATGCCCATTGCCGGCTCCACCTACGGCATGACGTGCATCGACGCCACCTTTGCGCCCGCGGCCACCCGCGATCGGCACGTGGCCGGCGTTGCCCGCCTCGTCAAGGGAGCTTTCCCGGGGACCATTGCCTGGAGACCACCGAACTGTTGAGAAATCACAGCATCGGCAGCCTCCAGGCCGCGGACCCGAAACCGGGATCCGCGGCCTTTCTGTATTTCCAGAGTCAGTACCAGCGATCAGGTCAGAAGAAGGAGGTGATGCACATGACCATCAGCGTTCTCGATCGAACCGACGGGACGACCGACGCCACTCTCGGGCAGCTGCACGACGCAGCGGGCCAGGTTGATGAGGACGGGCTGCCGTGCCGGGTGAACAACCCGGAGCTGTGGTTCGCCGAACTGCCCGCCGACGTGGAGTTCGCCAAGACGTTGTGTGTGGAGTGCCCCGTCCGGGCGCTCTGCCTCGACGGCGCTCTCGAGCGGCGAGAGCCTTGGGGAGTCTGGGGCGGAGAGCTCTTCCTCCAAGGAGTGGTGATCCCCCGCAAGCGGCCCCGCGGCCGCCCCCGCAAGAACGAGGTGGCGGCCTAGCCGGCACCCTGCAGCACCAGCACCACCTTCAGAGCAGGAACCCCACGCAGGACCGACACGAAACCGGAGTACCGAGATGAACACGATGCACGAGAACCTCGCTCGCGCGCAGATGAGCGCGCGCCTGGGAGAGGCGCAGCAGATGCGGATCGGTCACCAGCTGACCCGCGCAACCCGCGTCAGCCGCAAGGCCCAGAGGGCCGCGCGTCAGAGCCGCATGGCTCTTGCCCAGGCTCTCTGAGCGCACTCGTCACACGAAGGACAACACCAACTCATGGACAACTACCCGAAGCGGAGCACCGAGATGAATCTCATGAACGAAAATCTGGCACGCGCGCAAATGTCCGCGCGCCTGGGAGAGGCGCAGCAGCTGCGGAGGGGCCACCACCTGGCCCAGGCCCGCCGTCTGAGCCGCAAGGCTGAGCAGGCTGCGCAGCAGGCGCGGCTCGCCCTCGCCCGCGCGCTCTGACCAACGTGACCGCCCTCCGGTCACGCAGGTACCCCTGATCGCTGGGGAACAGAGCAGAGCCGGGTACGACGCCCACGGCGTCGTGCCCGGCTCCTTGCACTTCCGGGAGTAGCGTGGCGACCATGACCACCTGCGACTTCTGCGGGCGTCAGGAACCCGACGAGGCGAAGACGCTCGCGTGGACGGTGTCGGTCGAGAACGGCCGGCGACGGACCTACTGCGACGAGTGCTCGCGGACCCACCTGCGCGCCATGGAGGGCAAGCTCGACAACGAGTTCTGGTGACGACTCAGCCGGTGGCCAGCTGCTCGCCCCACGCGCAGCCGCACCGGTGGTGGCGGGTCCACACCTGACGCTCCAGGCGCAGGCTCGGCTCGATCGCGATCGTCGCCGACCAGGTCGCCGGCGCGTCTCCTTCGACGTACGACGCGAGGTCGCGCACCGCGCAGGCCAGCGCGATCCGCATGAGGAGCGGGTCGCACGGCTCGTCGGCGACGGGCTGGTGCTGCTCGACGACCAGGCCGTGGCCGGGGTCGTGGTCGCTGGTGTGGGCGTCCAGGCAGCGCAGGCAGGCGGTGAGACCGGCCGCGACGAACGGACCCAGACGGACGTGGCCGGCCAGGTTCGTCACGACGAGGTGGGGCAGTCCGGAGCGCATCCAGCCGTCCACCCACGGGCGGGGCAGCTCGCCGCCCGGCGTCACGACGAGGTGAGTGGTCACGTGCTCCGACCGTCCGGCGACCTGGAGTCCGACGCCCTCGAGCAGGGCGAGCACCTCGGAGCGCCACGGCTCCGGGACGTCGAGCCCGATCCGGGCGGTGGCGCGTCCGGTGAGGCGGTCCGCTGTCGCGGGGCCGGACTGGGCCAGAGCCGCGGCCACGGCGGGACGCGGGACCCCGCGCCCCATGAGCGCCGTCACCTGGTCCCGGTCGAGGACCAGGCCACGGTCGACCAGCGCGCGAGCCCAGCGTCGTACGGATGACGGGCCGACGTCCGGCCGCCGGCCCTCGGCCAGGTCGGCGAGGAACGCGTGGGCGGCCGGCAGGTCGGGGAGGGTCACCCGCTCACCGGGCCGGAAACCGACCTGCAGCCTGCCGTCGTCGCGCCGTACCACCCGCAGGCCGGGGCGCAGGGTGGGCAGGCGGGGGAACCATTCGTCGTCCATGCCGGGAGCCTTCCCAGCGCGCGACGCGGCGTACCGGGCTGTCCACAGGCACAAATGGCGACGACGGCGGGACCCGGATGGGTCCCCCCGTCGTGTCAGCCTGTTGGGGTTCGACTACGCCTTGCCGAGGATGCGGTTGAGGTTGGTGCTGCACACGGGGCACACAGCCTTGGCCATCCGGGTCCCCTTGTCGTTGACCCTGACCTCGCCCTCTGCCTCGCGCTTCTCCTTGCACTTCACGCAGTAGAACTCGCCGCTCCAGGCCTCCGCCATGACGGCCTCCTTGCTTGTCGATGTCTCGGTCGTCGCGACGGGGATTTGGGGGAAGCCCGCCGGAGATCCGTCAGCCGAAGCCTCAGGACCGATATCGACCCTACGACACGCGGGGCTGAGCGTGCAGCAGGCGCACCGCTAAGCGTGAAAGTGGTCACGGCGCTTCGCGACGCCGCTCAGTAGCCTTCGGGCATGGCTGACTACTCACACCTCCGGCTCGAACGCCCCTCCGACGGCGTCGCCGTCCTCACCCTCGACAACCCCGAGCAGCGCAATGCGATGTCCGACCAGATGACCTCATCGTGGGTGGCGGCGATCGACGAGCTCGCGACGGACCGCTCGGTCCGGGTGGTCGTGGTGACGGGGGAGGGGTCGGCGTTCTGCTCGGGTGGCAACACCTCATGGATCGCCAGCGAGCCCGACGCCACCGTCGACGAGCTGCGTGACCGGATGCTGCCGTTCTACCGGGCCTGGCTGTCGATCCGTCGCCTCGAGGTGCCGACGATCGCCGCCGTCAACGGACCCGCGATCGGTGCCGGGCTCTGCCTCGCCCTGGCGTGCGACATCAGGTACGCCGCGTCGGGAGCGAAGCTCGGCGTCCCGTTCGTGAAGCTCGGCATGCACGCGGGGATGGCCGGGACCTACCTGCTGCCGAACGTCGTCGGCGCGGCCCACGCGCGCGACCTGCTGCTCACGGGCCGCACCGTCGACGCTGACGAGGCGCTCCGCCTCGGGCTCGTCTCGCGGGTGATCGATCCGGACTCGTTCCGCGCCGAGATCCAGGCAACGGCTGAGGCGATCGCCGGCACCGCGCCGATCGCCAGCCGGTTGACGAAGCTCGCCCTCGCCGACGGCGGGCACGCGGACTTCGAGAGCGGACTGCAGTGGGAGTCCATGGCCCAGCCGTTGACGCTCGCCACGGCCGACCTCCAGGAGGGGGTCCGCGCGGCCCGGGAGAAGCGGACGCCGGAGTTCACCGGCCGCTGAGCCGGAGACGTCAGAAGAGGCCCCGGTCTCGTCGTCGCGACACTTGCCTTCCCCTTGCGAGTGTCGTTCGGACGTGGCCGGAGCCTCGTCTGCGCGCAAACGTAGGAGTCCGTCGGGCCGGGGTCAACACGCGGCCCTCCCAACCTGTGGACAAGCCTGTGGACAACTCTGTGGAAGGCTGGGGAAAGCGGTGGAGTACCGGCGGACGGCGTGGGATCCGCCTGTGGAGGACACGCCCGGGCGGGCGGCGTACAGGCCGCTGACCAGCAAGAATGTCCGCAGCCCGGGTGTGGAGAAAAGAAAGTCGAGGAACTGGAGTGGACCAGCCGTACGACGGCGGGCCGGTCGCGGCCCTGCGGCGGATCGCCTTCCTGCTCGAGCGGGCCCGTGAGGACACCTACAAGATCAAGGCCTTCCGGGCGGCCGCCGCCGCGATCCTGCCGCTCCCCGACGACGAGGTGCGGCAGCGTGCGAAGGCCGGCACGCTCACGGACCTGCCCGGCGTGGGTGCCAGCTCGGCCAAGGTGATCGCCGACGCCGCCCTGGGCGTGCTGCCCGACCGGTTGCGCAAGCTGGAGGCCGAGCACGACGGTCCGCTCGCCGTCGGCGGCCGGGAGCTGCGGGCGCAGCTGCGCGGTGACCTGCACTCCCACTCCGACTGGTCCGACGGTGGCTCCCCGATCGAGGAGATGGCGTTCACGGCGATGGAGCTCGGCCACGAGTACCTCGTCCTCACCGACCACTCGCCCCGGCTCACGATCGCCCACGGGCTGAGCGCCGAGCGGCTGGCCCGCCAACTCGACGTGGTCGACGCCGTCAACGAGCACCTGGCCGGCGGTGGCTTCGCGCTGCTGAAGGGGATCGAGGTCGACATCCTCGACGACGGCGGCCTCGACCAGACCGACGAGCTGCTGGCGCGGCTCGACGTCCGCGTGGCCAGCGTCCACTCGAAGCTGAAGATGGAGCCGGACGCGATGACCCGACGGATGATCGGCGCGATCCGGAACCCGAGGACGAACGTGCTCGGCCACTGCACCGGCCGGCTGGTCACCGGCAACCGCGGTACCCGGCCGGGAAGCACCTTCGACGCGAGGGCGGTGTTCGAGGCCTGCGTCGAGCACGACGTGGCGGTCGAGATCAACAGCCGCCCCGAGCGCCGCGACCCGCCCACGAAGCTGCTCGAGCTGGCCCGTGACCTCGGCTGCCTGTTCTCGATCGACAGCGACTCCCACGCGCCGGGACAGCTCGACATGCTCGACTACGGCTGCGAGCGCGCTGAGGCGGCCGGCATCGAGCCGGACCGGATCGTCAACACCTGGCCACGTGAGCGCTTGCTCGAGTGGGCCAACAGCAACGGCCGTTCGGCTAGCGTGCGCTCATGACCGAAGGTCCGGAGGTGGAGGTACGCCGCTCGCGCCGGCGTCGCCGCACCGTCTCCGCGTACCGCGAGGGTGACCGCATCATCGTGCTGATCCCCGCCTCTCTCTCGCGCAAGGAGGAGGCCGACTGGATCGAGACGATGGTCGCCCGCCTCGAGCGGGCCGAGCGGAGGCGCAAGCCGTCCGACGAGGTCCTCCTGCAGCGGGCGGTCGAGCTCAGCGACCGCTACCTCGGCGGCCTCGCCGTCCCCGAGTCGGTGCGGTGGGTGGACAACCAGAACGCGCGCTGGGGCTCGTGCACGCCGGGCGACCGCACGATCCGGCTGTCGGCGCGGCTCCAGACCATGCCCCAGTGGGTCGTCGACTACGTGATCATCCACGAGCTCGCCCACCTGCTGGAGACGGGTCACGACGCCCGCTTCTGGGCCTGGGTCGACAATTACCCCAAGGCCGAGCGTGCCAAGGGCTACCTGCTCGGCTGGTCCGACGCCGCCCGGGTCGACAACGCCCCGTCCGCCGACGTCGACTGACGCAGCGCCAGTGCCGTCAACGCGGCCAGCTCCGGCTCGGGCAGTCGGTCGACCGGCCACCAGCGGACGTCCAGCGACTCCTCGCTGACCGCGTGCTCGTCGTCGTCCGCGGCGATCGCCACGAACCGCACGTCGAGGTGGTGCACACCGCCGCGCGGGTCGCAGAACGGCACGGCGTGCTCGCTCAGCTGCACCGGCACCGGATCGACCCGCAGACCGGCGATGCCGGACTCCTCGACGGCCTCGCGCTGGGCAGCACCCGCAAGGGTGGTGTCGTCAGCTTCGCAGTGGCCGCCGAACTGGAACCACCGCTTCGCCTTCGCGTGCAGCGTCAGCAGCGCCCGGGTGCCGTCCGCGGAGAGCACGAGGGTGGACGCGGTGAGGTGGTCGGGGTAGCAGGCGCGGTGCATCCCGTCGGCGTGCGCCTCGAGGTGGGCGACGTAGCGACGGCGGAGTCGGTCCTGCTCGGCGTCGGGCGCGATCCACCCACGCAGGACGCCCAGGGCGTCGTCGTGGAGGCTCACTCGTGCGGAGCGGGGGGCGTGTCGACGTCAGGCCCGGACTTCGGCTCGAGGAGGTCGCGCAGCCCTGCCTCGAAGTCCTCGTCGCTCATCTCCTCGGGAGCCGCGGCGTGCTCGCGGAAGCCGAGCGGGTCGTCGAGGTCGGCGGCGGTCGGCAGCAGGTCGGGGTGCATCCAGACGCCGTCGCGGGCCTCCGTGCCCTGACGGGTACGCAGCGAGCCCCACAGCGTGGAGGCGTCGCGCAGCCGGCGCGGGCGCAGCTCGAGCCCGACGAGTGACGCGAACGTCTGCTCAGCGGGTCCACCCGCGGCGCGGCGGCGACGGATCGCCTCCTGCAGCTTGAGGGCCGACGGCATCCGCTCGGCCGTGGCCTGGCCGACGACCTCGTCGACCCAGCCCTCGACGAGCGCCAGCGTCACCTCGAGCCGCTGGAGCGCAGCCTCCTGCTGCGGGGACTTCGGCAGGTCGAACAGTCCGCCGTCGAGCAGCTCCCGGAGCGACTCGGGGTTGGTCGGGTCGATGCCGCGCATCTGCTCCTCGACCTTGCCCTGGATGGCCTCGGTGTTGATGTCGAGACCGCGGGCGTAGTCGGTGACCGCGCCGAGCAGGTGCTCGCGGAGCCACGGCACGTGGGCGAACAGCCGCTGGTGGGCGGCCTCGCGCAGAGCTAGGTAGAGGAGTACGTCGTCCAGGCTTGCGTCGAGCCCCTCGGCGAAAACCTCCACGTTGGCGGGGACCAGCGCGGCCCGCCCGGCGGGGCCGAGGGGGAGGCCGATATCAGAGGCGGTGAGCACCTCACCGGCGAGACCACCGATGCCGGAGCCAACCTGTGAGGCGAGCATGGCCCCGATCGCCTTGCCGAGGATGCCCATGATCGGGCCGGCCATCTGGCGGGCCTCCTCGGGGAGCGCGCTGCTCAGCGACCCGACCGAACGCTCGGCGACGGGCTCGACGAGCACCTTCCACACGGCGGTGGTCTCGACGATCCACTCGGCCCGGCTCCACGCCGCGGAGGACGAGACACCCGACGGGAAGCCCGTGGCCTCGTCGAGCCAGTGGTCGGCGAGCCGGACGGCGTCCGCCACGGCGTCCTTCTGCTTCTGCGACGGGGACGGGTCGGGGGACTGGGCGACGACCTTGCGGGCGAGGTCGATCGCGTAGTCCCAGTTGATCGCGCCGTCGTGCGGCTGCATCAGGGACTGGATCTGGCTGAAGAGGGCTCCGAGGTCCGGGGTCGCGCCGCCGGGTCCCCCGAAGAGCGCGCCGAGGTCGGGATTGCTGCCGGGCCCGCCGAAGAGTCCACTGAGGTCGGGAGTGCCGCTGCCACCGAAGAGGTGCTCGAACGGCGTGCCCTTGAAGGGGTTCTCGTTGCCGTCGTCGGGGCCGTCAGGTCGGTCGCCCGGGTTGTCGTTCATGGCTCCAAGGTACGCGGACCGGCCAAGTAGGGTCACACCCGTGAGCCAGTCCGCGATCCGCCTCGTCGCCCTCCGCGAGGACCCCCTCGACGTCGCCGAGGTCCTCGCCGCCCTGGACGACGACACCTCGGGTGGCCTGACCCTCTTCGTCGGCCGGGTCCGCGACCACGACGGTGGCAAGGGTGTGTCGGGCCTCGACTACTCCGCGCACCCGACCGCTCTCGAGAAACTGGAGGAGGTCTGCGCGCGCGTCGCCGACGAGTACGACGTCCTCGGGGTCGCCGCCGTCCACCGCACCGGCAGTCTCGACATCGGTGACATCGCCGTGGTGGTGGCAACGGCGTCCGCCCACCGGGGCCAGGCGTTCGACGCCTCTCATGCCCTGATCGACACCCTCAAGTCAGAGGTGCCGATCTGGAAGCACCAGCGGTTCACCGACGGCTCCGACGAGTGGGTCGGCACGCCGTAGGGGGCCTGTCCGTCCCCAGGTCTAGGGTCGGGGACGTGAAGTCACGATGAGCAAGATGGACGGCCTGCGCGCGATGCGCGAGGCGAAGTACGCAGAAGCGGCCAAGCGCGCGAGCAAGCCGACCGCAGCGCCGAGGATGTCGAAGCCGGCCGTCAGCGACGCGACCGATGCGCCGCGTCCCGTGGCGGCCCCGGAGGCGTCAGCACCCACCGAGCAGAGCGCACAGCTGTGCGGGCACCGCAACATGGGTGGCCGCACCTGTACCCGCGAGCACGGGCACGCCGCCAAGAGCCACCGCTATTCCTGACTCGGAGAACGCCCCGGAGCTGGGCGCGAGGGTGGCGTTCGACGGCAGCCAACCCCCGCGACCCGTCGGCCACTTCGCCTACGACGTCGCCACGGACTCCTGGTCGTGGGGTGACGGGCTCTACGCGATGCACGGCTACTCGCCTCGCGAGGTGCCGGCCACGACCGAGGTGCTGCTCAGCCACAAGCATCCCGACGACCGGGCCAGGGCCTTCGGGGTTCTGGAGCAGGCATCCCGGGACGGTGCGGCGTTCAGCTGCTACCACCGCATCGTCGACCGCAACCTGAAGGTCCGTTCGGTGTTGAGCGTGGGGCAGGGGGTCAAGGACTCCACTGGTCGGGTCGAACGCGTGGAGGGCTTCTTCGTCGACCTGACCGAGGTCCGCCGGGACGAGACCCAGGCGGAGGTGACAGCCACCCTGCAACGGATGACGACCAACCGGGAGACGATCGACCTCGCCAAGGGCATGCTGATGCTGGCGCTGGGCTGCGAGGCGGATGTCGCGTTCCAGATCCTTCGACGCTCTTCCCAGGACGCCAACACCAAGCTCCACGATGTCGCCGCACGCCTGGTCGGGGCTGTCCGCACCGGCGCGGTGGGGAGTCACGCCATGGTGGAGTTCCTGGACGGACTCAAGTCCGAGCGCGGGCCCTCCGACGTTCCCTGAACGTCCGGTCACCCCACCGCCAGCGTGGCTCCCGGTTTGCGCGACGTCGGTTGCCTACCCTCGGGACCGTGGAGATCCTGTACTGGCTGGTACCCCCGGTCGTCGTCACCGTGCTGGCGATGCTCTGGGTCAGCTGGCTCGGCCGGGAGGGGCGCGGGGAGGTCGACCGCGACGTCGCCGTACGCCGTCTGGCCACCGCCCTGCAGAAGGAACCGCCCGCCCACACCCAGGTCCGCCCGACCGCCGTGCGCGACCGCAGCACCGGGATCGCCGTACGACCCTCCCGGGCGCCGCGACCAGCAGCGCCCACCCAGCGCCCCCGCCGCTCCGCCTGACTTTCGCCAGGTGAGAGGCTTGCCCGCATGACCCAGCGCAGCATCGCCGGCCTGCTCGCCGTGCCGTTGCTGGTCGGGTTGTGGATCGTGGCCGTCACCCGGCCGTTGCCGTACGTCACCTACGAGCCCGGGCTCACCGTCGACGTGCTCGACGACCCCGACGGCGAGGAGATCATCCAGATCAGCGGCGTCAAGACCTACCGCGACGACGGCGAGCTGCGGATGACGACGGTCTACGTGACCCAGCCCCAGGCCGAGGTCAACCTGTTCGAGCTGATGGGAGCCTGGATCAGCCGCGACGACGCCGTCTATCCCTACCGGGCGGTCTACGCGCCGGAGGACACGCAGGAGTCCAACGAGGTTGAGGGCGCGATCGAGATGGTGTCCTCGCAGGACGCGGCGATCGCGGTCGCGCTGACCGAGCTCGACTACGACGTGAAGCCCGCACCCGAGGTGTTCGCCGTGACCAAGGACGCCCCGGCCGACGGGCGGCTCGAGGTGCGCGACGTGATCGTCGCCGTCAACGGCACCCCCGTCACCACCACCGCGGAGGTCGGCGACGCCGTGCGGGCCACCCCACCCGGCGAGGACGTGACCGTGACCGTCGTCCGCGACGGCAAGGAGCGTGACGTGACGGTGACACCGGGGGAGAGGGACGGTGCGCCGTTCATCGGCATCGACATGCTGCCGGGCTACCGCTTCCCGTTCGAGGTGTCGGTCGACATCGACCCCGCCATCGGCGGTCCCAGCGCCGGGTTGTTGTTCTCGCTCGCCATCTACGACACCCTCACCCCCGGCTCGATGACCGCCGGCGAGATCGTCGCCGGCACCGGCACGATCGACCCCGACGGCAAGGTCGGCCCGATCGGCGGCATCCAGCAGAAGATCGCCGCCGCCCGCGAGACGGGCGCCCAGCTGTTCATGGTGCCGCCGGACAACTGCGACGAGGCGCTCGACGCCCCCCATGACGAGATGCGGCTGGTCCGGGCCGACACCATGCACGACGCCCGGCTCGCCATCGAGGCATGGGTGGACGACGAAAACGCGGACCTGCCGAGCTGTGACCAGGGGGCCACGTGAGCGACGATCCGACCGACCTCCCCGCGGACGAGCTCGGTGACGCCCTGGGCGACCTCGACGCCGACCCGGCCCTCGCCGCCGCCGTCCTGGAGATCGAGAACCACATCGCCGAGGGCGGCTGGGACCAGCCCGCCCGCCTCTACGCCCTCGTCGAGACCGCGCAGCTCGTCGAGCACGAGCCAGCACTGGCGTCCGCGATGGGCCTCGACTCCTCGGCCGCCCGAGGCTCACTGACCCCCGTCGAGCAGGACCAGCTGAGCCCGGAGCGCCTTCTCGAGCAGGTCCTCGAGTCGATCGTCTGGCCGCCCGGGGTCGCCGGCTGCGCCGCCGTCGTCGAGCGCCTGGTGCTGCCGCCGGACGCCGACCAGCAGATCCCCGAGGACCCCGCGAGTGCCGAGGAGTTCGCCCGGGACCACCCCGACCGGCAGGAAGTCAGGATCGTGGCCGGTGCGACGCGTGCAGGGGCGACGTACTGTGCACTACGTCTGCGGGCGCACGACGACAACCAGTCGGTGGTCGGGGGGACCGACCTGGTGCCGGGACTGCTGCAACTGTTGACCGCCACGCTGGAGGACGAACTGTGAACAACGGAGTGACGCTGTGAGCGGCGAGCTGTTCGACGACGACCCCCGGGCCCAACGGCCCGCCCCGCCGCCCGCCCCCCCGCGCCGCTCGCGCGCTCTCGTCATCACCGCCGTCGTCCTGGTGATCGGCTTCTTCGGGCTGACCACGTTCTCCACGTTCTTCACCGACCGCATGTGGTACGCCGCCATCGGTTACCCCGAGGTGTTCAGCACCCTCTTCTGGACCCGCGCCGGCCTTTTCCTGGTCTTCGCGGCTGTGATGACGCTCGTCGTCGGCCTCAACATGTTCCTCGCGTTCCGGCTGCGCCCGCTCTTCCGGCCCAACTCGCCTGAGCAGACCGGTCTCGACCGCTACCGCGAGGCGGTCACCCCGATCCGGATCTGGCTGCTCGGTGGCGTCTCCCTGTTGCTGGGCCTCTTCGCCGGGGCCTCGGCGGCCGGCCAGTGGCGCCAGTACCTCCTCTGGCGCAACGGCACGGAGTTCGGCTCCTCGGACGAGTACTTCGCCAAGGACATCGGCTTCTACGTCTTCGACCTGCCGTGGATCCACTACCTCATCGACTCCGCGATGGCGTTCACCGTCGTCGCCCTGCTGATGGCCGCGCTGGTCCACTACCTGTACGGCGGCATCCGGCTGCAGGTGCAGCACGACCGTCTCTCCGGCGCGGCCCAGGCGCAGCTGTCGGTCCTGCTCGGTCTGTTCGTGCTCGCGAAGGCCGCCGACTACTGGTTCGACCGCTACGACCTGGTCCACCAGAGCGGCCGGCTGATCACCGGCATCACCTACACCGACGACCACGCCGTCCTGCCGGCCAAGAACATCCTGGCCGGGATCGCGATCATCTGCGCGATCCTGTTCTTCCTCAACGTCTGGCGGCGCACCTGGATGCTGCCGTCGCTCGGACTCGCGCTGCTCGCGCTGTCCGCCGTCCTGCTGGGCCTGATCTGGCCCGGGATCGTCCAGCAGTTCCAGGTCGATCCGACCGAGGCGGACAAGGAGGCGCCGTACATCAAGGCCAACATCGATGCGACGCGCGCGGCGTACGACCTCGAGGACGTCAAAATCGACGACTTCATCAGCGAGGTCGACGTCGACAACACCTCCGTCTCGGGCGTCGAGGCCGAGACGTCGTCGGTGCCGCTCGTCGACCCGAAGCTCGTGGCGCAGACCTTCGAGCAGCAGCAGCAGGTCCGGGCCTACTACTCGGTCTCCCCGGTCCTCGACGTCGACCGCTACGACATCGACGGCGAGGAGCGCGCGCTCGTGCTCGGCGTCCGCGAGCTCGACCAGACCGGCATCGTGGAGAGCGACCGCAACTGGTCCAACCTGCACACCGTCTACACGCACGGCAACGGCGTGATCGCGGCCTACGCCAACCAGCGACCCGAGAGCAACGAAACCGAGCAGGCCGGCATCCAGTGGGCCGAGGGCCAGCAGGCCAACCAGAACGCACTGACCGAGCTCTACCCCGACGGCTACGAGAACCGGGTCTACTTCGGCGAGGAGAGCCCCAACTACTCGATCGTCGGCAAGGCCGGCGACTCGCCGTCCGTGGAGCTCGATCTGGGCAACGCCGCCAACGAGGACGAGGGCGAGACCACGACGTACGACGGCGAGGGCGGTGTCGAGGTCGGCAGCTTCGCTCGCCAGCTGATGTACGCCGTCCGGTTCGGCGACCCGAACTTCGTGCTCTCGGAGCGGGTCAACGAGAACAGCGAGGTCCTCTACTACCGGGAGCCGCTGGAGCGGGTCGAGAAGCTCGCCCCCTGGTTGACGCTCGACGAGGACCCCTACCCGGCCGTCATCGACGGTCGGATCGTCTGGATCATCGACGGCTACACGACGACCGACCGCTACCCGCTCGCGCAGCGTGAGTCGTTCGAGGAGATGACCGACGACTCGCTCGACGACGGCAACGTGTTCGGCACCCTGCCGACCGACGAGATCAACTACATGCGCAACGCGGTGAAGGTGACCCTCGACGCCTACGACGGCAGCGTCAACCTCTACGCGTGGGACGAGACCGACCCGATCCTGCAGGCGTGGCGCGGGGCGTTCCCCGGCACCGTGCAGGACAAGGAGGACATCCCCGAGGGCGTGATGGAGCACCTGCGCTATCCCGAGGACCTGTTCAAGGCGCAGCGCTACCAGTTCGCCCGCTACCACGTCACCGACCCCGGCGACTTCTACCAGGGCAACGACCGCTGGGAGGTCCCGGAGGACCCCGAGGCCGCCAACCAGTACCAGCCGCCGTACCGGATGTTCGTCAACCAGCCCGACGGTGCTGGCGACGCGTTCTCGCTGACCTCGGTGTTCGTGCCGCGCGGCAAGAACAACCTGGCCGCGTTCGTGTCGGTGAACTCGGACGCGACGTCGGACAACTACGGGTCGATCGACGTCCTGCAGCTGCCCAACGAGAACACGCCCGGCCCGGGGCTGATCAAGAACGAGATGACCACCAGCGAGAACGTCCGCAACGAGCTGCTGGCGTTCCAGTCCGGTGGGTCGAAGCCGATCTACGGCAACCTGCTGACGCTGCCGGTGCAGGACGGGCTGATGTACGTGCAGCCGGTCTACGCGACGCGGGAGCTGTCCGACGCGAGCTTCCCGGACCTCGAGTTCGTGATCGTGTCGTACGGCGGCGAGGTCGGCATCGGCGAGACGCTCGGCGAGGCACTGGCCGACGTGCTCGGCGTGGACCCGAGCGCGCAGCCGGAGCCGGAGCCGGTGCCGGAGCCCGAGCCCGGTGGCGGCGACCCCGATCCCGATCCGGGGACGAAGGCCCAGCAGATCCGGGCCCTGCTCGCCGAAGCCCAGGCTGCGTTCGACGCCGCCGAGGCCGCCTTCCGCGAGGGGAACACGGTCCGCTGGGCGAAGAAGATGGACGAGGCCTCCGACCTGGTCGATCGCGCCGTGGCGCTCTCCGAGCAGCGCGACACCCAACCCCCCACCCCGTAACCGTCGGCTGAGGTGCGAGGCGCGCCAGCGCCGAGCCTCGAAACCCAGTGAGGGAAGGCAGGGCGCCGACCCGATTTGGCCGCCCACAACCGCATCCCGTAAGGTTGTTCTCACGACGCGGGGTGGAGCAGTTCGGTAGCTCGCTGGGCTCATAACCCAGAGGTCGCAGGTTCAAATCCTGCCCCCGCTACAAAGTAAAATCGCAGGTCAGGGCCCCTTTCCGGGAAATCGGGAAGGGGCCCTGACTGTGTCTTGTCAGCACGATGTCTGCTGACATTGCATTGGGATGCCTTCTTTGCTGGTCTTCTCGCGAAGATCGGCGAAGGCTGGCGAAGGTTCACGGAAGGTCGATTTCGGCGCCCTCTTGGCCAATGACCCAGAGGTCAGCCGGAGTTGGCTCGTCGCCCCGCAGGCACAGGGGGTGGGTGATCAGAGCGGGGCGGTACACGGGTTTGCCTGGCATGGGAACCCTTCACGCCAGCGGGTGCTGCGAAGCGCTTGGTCCAGGTGCACGCCCCCCGACTCGTGGGGTCGATCATCGAGTCGAGCCTCATGGATGTGGGCACGGGTCCTGGCCTTCACTCCCACAGCCGAGAGGACGAGACGTTCGTGGTTCTCGACGGCCCTTACCGTTTCTTCGTCGGGGACGACGAGGTGGTCGGCGAGCGTGGCGCGGTGGTATTCACTCCGCGGCACATCCCGCATCGCTTCGAGGTGGCCTCGGTGGGCTCGCGGCTCTTGCACCTGTTCACCCCCGGTGGCATCGACGGCTACTTCCGACGCAACTATCCGGCCATCCAGAGCTCGATGAGCTTGCCGCCGAGTTCGGGATCCGCTTTCTCGACTGACAGGTCGGCGTACTGAATCGCGACCCGTTAGCCGGGGCGGACGGGGTCTTGTCGCCTAACCGGGGAACCATTCGGCGAGCATGGTCCGTAGGCACCAGCCGCCCCACTCCTCGCTGGTCCAGCCCTGCTCGTGGACGAGCATGGC